>JBFKPQ010000004.1:0-42931 GCA_041628225.1 Acidimicrobiia bacterium
CAAGCGCCAATGCGAAGGCGCGAGGCTCGCCGGGTGCTGTACCCTGCTCCGGTCATGTCCGCTCCTCGACCGATCCTCGTCGCCGTAGCGTGGCCCTACGCCAGCGGTTCCCGGCATCTCGGCCATCTCGCCGGGGCCTACCTCCCTGCCGACATCTTCGCCCGCTACCACCGGATCGCCGGCAATCGCGTGCTCATGGTGTCCGGGTCCGACGTACACGGCACGCCGATCACCGTTCGAGCCGACGAGGAGGGTGTCACACCCGAGGAGATCGCCGATCGCTTCCATGCCGAGTTTCTGACCAACTGGAAGGCCCTCGGCATCTCGTGGGACCTGTACACCTCCACCGGCACCGACAACCACGCCGAGGTGAGTCAGGACATGTTCCTGGGGCTGCTCGAGAACGGCTATCTCGTCAAGCAGACGACCGAGCAGTTCTACGACCCCGACGCCGAGCGATTCCTCCCCGATCGCTACGTCGAGGGGACCTGTCCGCATTGTGGCTACGGCGACGCGCGCGGCGACCAGTGCGACAACTGTGGCCGCACGCTCGACCCGGAAGACCTCGGCGCGCCGCGCTCGAAGCTGACCGGTGCCCAGCCGGAACTTCGTTCGACCGAGCATTTCTTCCTGGCCTTGTCCAAGCTGCAAGAGGACGTCGCCGCATGGTTGGCCACCCGCACGGGGTGGCGGCGACATGTCCTCAACTGGGCTCAGAGCTTCGTGCACGAGGGATTGCACGACCGAGCCATCACGCGTGACCTCGACTGGGGCATTCCCGTGCCGGTCGACGACCTCGGACCCGGCAAGCGCATCTACGTCTGGTTCGAAGCGGTCATCGGGTATCTCTCGGCCGCCAAGGAGTGGTCGACGTCGGCCGGGGTTCCGGACGCGTGGCGACTGTGGTGGGAGAATCCGGACGCAGAGTCGTACTACTTCATCGGCAAGGACAACATCCCCTTTCATGCCGTCATGTGGCCGGCGATGCTGCTCGGGTACGGCGGTCTCAACCTCCCCACGAACATCCCCGCCAACCAGTACATCACGTTTTCCGGCGGAAAGGCGTCGGCGAGCCGTGGCGTCGGCAAGGCGATCGGGTACTACACCGACCGGCTCGAGCCCGACGCCTTGCGGTACGCCCTCGCTTCGAATCTCCCCGAACAGAACGACACCGACCTCTCTGAGGAAGAGCTACAGCGCGCCATCAATCAAGAACTGGTGGCCACCTGGGGCAACCTCGTCAACCGGGTGTTGAACATGTCGTGGAAGAACTTCGATGCCAAGGTTCCGCAGCCCGGGCAGCTGGGAGCACGAGACCGAGAACTGCTCGACACCGTCGACGAAGCGCTCGTGACCGCCGCCGGCCAGATCGAAGCGGTCGAACTCCGAGCCGCCCTCCGCACGATGATGGATGCTGCTCAGGCCACGAACGTGTACCTGAACGAGAAGGAACCGTGGAAAACGGCCAAGAACGACCTGGCGGCGACGGCCACCACGCTCCACACCGCGCTGTCGGCGATCAACGGGATCAAGACGGGACTCTTCCCGTTCCTGCCGCACACGTCGGCGCGAATCCACGGCTGGCTGGGCCAGGACGGAACCGTCCAGTCGCAGGGTTGGGTCAGGACGGTCGTGATGCCCGGAACCCCGCTCGTGAAACCGGAACCCCTGTTCCGCAAAGCCGAACTGGTCACCGACGACGAATAGCGGGAACTTTCGAGCCCTCCTGTGCGTCTTATGGCATATGAACCGTCGCACGCGTCTTGTCACAGGCGGAACCTTGCTCGCCGCCGGGGCTGTCGCCGCCCCTATCCCAGTGGTGCCCGGCTTCGTGCTCGTCGCCGCCGGCCTGGGGGTCTTGGCGCCCGAGGTGGCGTGGGCGAACCGGCTGGCCGGCTATCTCCCTGATCGCATGACGCGCCGATCATCTCAGGTGACCGACGACCGGTAGGGTGAACCGTCTGCGATGTCAGACAGCCTGTTCACCACCCACCAGCTCTCCCACCGTTATCCCGGCGTTCTGGCGCTCGATGGCGTCGACCTCGACGTGCCGCCGGGCCGCATCGGTCTCGTGGGGGCAAACGGCGCCGGCAAGAGCACTCTCATCAAGATCCTCCTGGGTTTGCTCGACCCGTCGGGTGGGTCGGTGCGCGTGCTCGAGCACGACGTCGCGTCCGAGCGGCGGTCGGTGCGAGAACGGGTCGGCTACATGCCCGAAGGAGCCTGCTTGCCGCTCGATCAGACGGCCGCCGATTTCGTCACGTATGCCGCCGAACTGGCCGGGCTCCCCGCCAACGCCTCGCGACGGCGGGCGTCCGAGGCGCTGACCCTCGTCGGTCTCGACGAGGAGCGATTCCGATACCTCGGCGATTTCTCCACCGGAATGTTCCAGAGAGTCAAGCTCGCCCAGGCGATCGTCCACGACCCCGAGGTCGTGTTCCTCGACGAGCCGGCGTCGGGCCTCGACCCAGACGGCCGGGCCCAGATGCTCGACCTGATCCGCCGGCTCGGGGATTTCGGGATCAGTGTCGTGTTTTCGACGCACATCATCGCCGACATCGAGCAGACCTGTGAGTGGGTCGTCATGCTCGATGCTGGCAAGCTGCTCCGTGCCGGTCCATTGGCACGGCTCGGGACGCACGGCGTCGTGCGACTCGAAGTAGTCGGCGACCAGGAGGCCGTCGCCCACCGCCTGCGAGAAGCTGGCGCAACCGTGACCACGGCCCGGACCCATCTGCTCGTCGCCGCCGATGCCGATCCGTTCGGGATGATCCTCGCCGCCACCGCGTCCGAGCATGCCGGTATTCGAGCGATGCGCGAAGCCGAGGTGACGCTCGAAGAAGCGTTCTTCGGTGGGCAAGCGACATGACCGACCGAGCGATCATCGTCGACCGCGGTTATCGCACCTACGACGGTGAGCGCCGCGGTACGGGAGCGGCCGTTGGCGCCATCATCCGAGACGGCTTCCGCAGGGTCCTCGGCCTGCGGCGGAAGGCCCGTTCGAAGCTCTTTCCGTGGGCGCTGATCGGACTCATGGTCATGCTCGCGGCGCTCTTCGTCCTCATCCAATGGATCGCCGGAGAACTGACCGACGACCTTCCGCGCTACGGCGAATACTTCGACACGATCTCGGCATTGCCCATCCTCTTCATGGCGCTCGCCGCACCCCAGCTCCTCGTCCCCGATCGCACCCAGGGGGTCCTGGCGGTGTACCTGTCGAGGCCACTGCGCATGGGCGACTACCTGCTCGCCAAGGGCATCGCACTCTTCACGCTGATGATGGCGCTGTATCTCACGCCACAACTCATCCTCCACCTGGGACTTGCCGGGCTCGCTCCCGAGGGCTTCTTCACCTATCTCGGCGACAACGCCGACGTGCTGTGGAAGGTACCGGTCGTCGCGTTCGTCTACTTCTGTCTGCACGGGTCGCTCGCCGTTGCCGTGGCGTCCTACGTGCCGCGCATCGGCTTCGCCGCCGGGACCTATCTCGGCATCGTCATCATCGCCAATCGTCTCGCCGAATTCCTGTCAGAGGCGGCCTTCTCAGGTGCACGCTGGTTCGCCTTCCTGGCGTTCGAGCAACACCCCAGATACGTGCGGGACTGGGTCTTCGATCTCCCAGGACAGACCATCATGGGCGCGGCGGGGTTCGAGCCGTGGGCCGCCCTCGCCGCCGTCGGCGCGATCGTGGCCGCCTCGGCGGTGGCGGTGTGGGCGCAGTATCGGCGGCTGCCATGACCGACGCGCGATTCGTCGACGATGCCCGTCTCGTCATCGAGGACGTCTCGAAGTGGTTCGGCCAGAAGGTGGCCGTCTCGGAAATATCCTGTTCGATCGGTCCGGGCGTGACCGGCCTCCTCGGCCCGAACGGCGCCGGCAAGACGACGTTGTTGCGACTGCTGGTCGGCCTGCTCCACCCGTCCGAAGGCCGCGTCCTCGTCGAGGGCGTCGAACCCCAACGAGACCCGACCGTCCTGGGCGATGTGGGGTTCGTCTCGGAGGATGAGTCCGTGTACGGATCGCTGTCGGCGCGCCAGTTCGTTCGGTTCAACGCCACACTCGCCGGCGTCGCCGATCCCGACACCGCTACGACGCGCGCACTCGAAACCGTGGCTCTCACCGACGTTGCCGACCGGCGCGTCGGAGATTTCTCGAAGGGGATGCGCCAGCGCGCCAAGGTCGCCGCCGCCCTGGTCCACGACCCATCCGTGCTGATCCTCGACGAACCACTCAATGGCGCCGACCCCGTCCAACGGGCGCATCTCATCGACCTGTTCGTCCAACTCGGCAACCAGGGCAGGACGGTTCTCGTCTCTTCGCATGTCCTCCACGAGGTGGAACGCATGGCCGACCGTGTCATCGCCGTCATCGACGGTCGGCTGGCGGCGGTCGGAGGCGTTCGTTCGCTCCGCACCCTCATGACCGACATCCCGCAGACCATTCGGATCGATTCGTCCGACGCCCGAGGTCTGGCCGCCGCGCTCGTAGCCAGCCCCTACGTCGGTGGAGTGTCGATCGACGACGGAACGGTCCACGCCAAGGCTTCCGATCCGGCCGGCCTGGCGCGAGCCATCCCGATCGTGGCGCGCGACCTCGGGCTGTCGATCACCCGCGTCGAACCCGAGGACGAATCGCTCGAAAGCGTCTTCGGCTATTTGATCGGGCGCCGATGACGGCAGCCATCGCGATCTTCGCCAATGTGATCCGACGCCTGCTGCAGCGCCGGGTGGCCGTGGCGCTCATCCTCGCGACCTCGGCACATGCCCTCGTCATCCTGCTCGCCTCACCCGACGACGTCACCGATGCGTACCACGGGTTCACGCTGTTGCTGTACCTGGCGTTTGCCGTCCCGATCGCAGCTCTCGTCACGGCAACTGCGGCGTTCGGCGACGAACGCCGCGACAACACGCTGCCCTACGTGGTGGTGAAACCGATCAGCCGACTGACCATCGCGCTCTCCGTGACGTTCGCCACGTTCGCGGCGATCTTGGTGGTTGCGCTGCCCGGATTGGTGCTGTCGTGGACCATCGGCGCCGTACGCCTCGACGATCCTGGCATCGGATGGCCGGCCGTCGTGGCATTGGCCGTCGTCGCGGCCGGCTACGCAGCGATCTTCGTGCCGCTCGGCCTGCTCTTCGAGCGCGCCACGCTCGTCGGCCTCGCCTACATCTTCGTGTGGGAATCGATCCTCGCCTTCGCCGCCACGACCTTGGCTGCGTCATCGGTGTGGCGAATCGGGCTGACGGCCTACGTCGCGCTCGCCGAAGACCTCCCGGAGTTCCGCGACATCCTCGGACAACTCACCCCTGGAGCGGGCGGAGCAGCGGCAAAGGCTGTGGTGTTGCTCGTACTCTCGGTTGCCCTCTCCACGTGGGCGCTGCGGCGGCGCGACCTCGTCTGAACGCGAAACGGGGGCAGCCCAGAAGGCCGCCCCCGCCACGATGGAAGATCGAATCAGGCGGGCGGGTAAACGCCCATCCCCTTGGCTTTGTCGGTCTGCCAGAAGATGTCGGAGATCTCGTCGATCAGCTCGACCAGTTTCTCACCGTCTGCCGGATCGACCGACTTCTTGGCGACTCCCGCCGCCCGAATCGCACGCCAGAAGAGGTCGTGGAGCTGCGGGAACTGCTCGACGTGCTCGGGTCCGAAGAAGTCGGCCCACAACACCATGAGATGGTGCTTGCACACCTCAGCCTGCTGTTCCTTGATGGCGAGCGCCCTGGCGCGAAACACGTCGTCGTCCGACGCCTGGTACTTCTCGGCGGCCTTGAGCACCGACATCGCTTCGATCTTCGCCTGAGCCGGGTCGTACACCCCACAGAACAGGTCGCAGTGCGCGTGAGCCACCTTGGACGGCTTGAAGACTCCCATGAACGGATCCTCCTTCGAACTCGTGAATGCCTGTGACCCTACACTTCGCACGCGACGTGCTGACCAGATTCGTGATCGCCGAAGGATCCATGCGCCCTGCTCTATCACCGGGCGACTACGTGTTGGCGGTTCGCCGGCGAGCAGTTCCACGCCGCGGTGACATCATCGTGTTCGAGTCACGCCCGGGCTTCTGGCTGTGCAAGCGAGTCGTCGGGCTCCCCAGCGAAGAGCTCTCGATCGATGCAGGTTCCGTTTCGATCGACGACCGGCCGCTCGTCGAGCCGTGGACGATCTTCGACACCGCGGGCAAGGGAACGTGGACGCTGGGGCCGCGCGAAGTGTTCGTGCTGGGTGACGTACGCCACGGTTCCGACGGCGACTCCCGGCAGGTCGGACCGATCTCGGTAGATCCGGCGTGGTGGCAGGTCAGGTGGCGCTACTGGCCGGTTCGACGCGTCGGCTCGGCCTCCACGACCGTTCGATAGGCGACCCAGTCGCGCCACTTTGGCTCGAGGAGCGGTACCAGCTCGGCGAGGTTTCGACGCGCGTTGTCGATCCCGTCCATCGGGTGGACCATACCGACCATCCACACTCCCCAACGGTTGGGCGTGAACGGCGCCATCTCGAGCAGGTAGGCCTCCGTGGACCTTCTCCATTCCAGCCCGGCCCGCGAGCTGTCCGGCGCGACGACGAAACCGTCGCCCGTGTCCAGGTCCGGACGGCGGACGAAGTCGGTGATGGCTCCCAGCCGAAAGCCATCGACCTCGATCTCTTCGAGCACGCGGAACCCGTGGTACGGCGGGGCTCCGGCAGGTGGCGCCATGAAGCCGGGTTGATCTGCCGCGGTCGTGTCCGCGTCGGGGTCGAGGGCCAGGTGCTGCGTCAGCGCGAACAAGTCGGGGGCGCCGCCGCGCCGGCGCGAAATCAGATTGTCCAACCAACCCATGGGACCCCCGGACGGGCAGCATCATAGACCGGCGACCACCGAGCGTCGGGATTGTCGCCAAGAAGCTCACGCCATGCGCTACAAAGCCTCCATGCGATGCAGATGGTGCCGCCAACCTATGGGGTACGTGCACGGGCATGGAGCATGCCTCGACGGTCGATGCCCGATGTTCGGCGTGAACCAGGCCGAGTGCTGCGATGGCGAGATGATCGAGAGCTGTCCGGTCCCGACGAGCGACATCGCTTCGACCTGAACGTTTCCCCTCGAGCGGTCCACGGGCCATCGAGGACGGCGTAAGGTGAAAGCATGATCGAGTTCACCGTGCGACTCGCCAACCGACCGGGGATGCTCGCCCAGCTCACCGAAACGCTCGCCTTCCACGGGGTCCACATCGAAGCGCTGTCCGCGTATGGCATGAACGACGAGGGGTTCGTGCGCATGGTCGTGCAAGACGACGCAGCGGCGCGGCGCGCCTTGCGAAAAGCCGGTTTGGTGGCCTCCGAACGTTCGATCGTGACCACGATCATCTCGCACGATCCTGGGTCGCTGGCGAGGATGACTCGGAGCCTCGCCGAATCCGACGTCAACGTCGACGCGCTCTACCTGCTGAAGTCGACGTCGGAGGGCCAGGAATTCGCCCTGGTCGTATCGGATCCCGACATCGCGCGCCACCGCCTGCAAGCGAGCTGACACGGACTAGGACCTGCCGGTCGGTACACTCCCCCGGCGTGACCTTCCCGCGCAGCTTCATCGCCGCTCTCGCCGTGAGCTTCGCCACCGTCGCATGCGGTGGGGACACCGCCGACACGACGATGGCGGCAACCACCACCGTGGCGCCGACGACGACGGCCGCACCGACGACCACCACGACGACGGTCCCGCCCACGACGACGACGACCGTCGCGGCGCTGGCACCGTCGCCGCTCAACGGTTTGCCGGCCGACGACGAGGCCAACCTCGACCGGCGCGTCATCGCCGTCAAGATCGACAACCACTGGAACGCTCGCCCCCAGTCGGGGATCGAACAGGCCGACGCCGTGTACGAGCTGCTCGTCGAAGCCGGGCTGACCCGGTTCATCGCCCTGTTCCACGACAACGACGCCGAGTATCTCGGCCCGATGCGCTCCGGCCGTCCCACCGACCCGACGCTCGTGCGGCCACTCGATGCCACGTTCGTCATCTCCGGAGCACAGAACTGGGTGCAGAGCGTCATCCGCAACCACGGCGTGTCCTTCATCGGGGAAGTCCGACCCGCCACCTTCCGAATCTCGGGTCGCAGGGCACCGCACAACCTGTACGTCAACACGATCGAGCTCCGGTCGGTGGCCGACGCCCGCGGCTACGCCGATGCTCCACCGACAGACATGTTCGACTGGGGTCCCCTACCGGACGGCGGCGCGCCGGCGACGGAGATCACGTTCAACTGGTCGTCGTCGACCACCGTCACCTGGCGATACGAGGACAGCCGATATGTGCGGTACCTGGGCGAGGACACCCACAACTGGAGGTCGGCCGACGGCGAGGTCGACGAACCGATCACCGCCGACACCTTGGTCGTGTTGTTCGCCAGGCGCTACACGGCATCCGGTTCTTCGGGATCGGCCGTCCCGGCCATGGATACCGTCGGCACGGGTCGTGCCCTCGTGTTCGCCGGCGGCGAGGTCGTCGAGGGAACCTGGGAGCGCGCCGATACTGCCGAGTTGTTCTCTCTGCGCAGCATCGATGGCGAGGTCCTCTCCGTTCCTGCCGGCGTGCCCTGGATCTCGGTGTTTCCCGACAACCGGCAGGTCTCCTGGTGAGGCCGGCCGCCGCCATCCCAGCCGCAGTCGGCGGCGGCGGGAGCGGCGATGCCATGGCGGCGATACACGGAGCCGTCGTCGCGGCCCAGGCTTCGCAGGATCGACTCAACGCCTTCACGTCGATCGAGTCGGCCGATTCGCTCCCGACCGAGCTGCCCCGCGGCCCGCTCGCCGGGGTACCGATCGCCCTCAAGGACCTGATCGATCATGCCGGCCGGATCACGACCTGCGGCTCGTCGTTCTACCGCCACCACGCCACGGAGTCTGCTCCGGTCGTCGACCGGTTGGAGGCCGCCGGTGCGACCGTGATCGGGCGCACAGGCCTCCACGAATTCGCGTTCGGCTTCTCGTCTGAGAACCCCTGGTTCGGTCCGGTGAAAAATCCCTGGAACGAGCAGTGGTCTCCAGGCGGTTCGTCGGGTGGCAGCGCCGCGGCTGTCGCGGCCGGCATCGTGCCGGTCGCCCTCGGCACCGACACCGGGGGGTCAGTCCGGGTACCGGCCGCATTGTGCGGCATCGTCGGCCTGAAGGTCACCCACGGACGGATCCCGCTGCGCGGCGTCTTTCCGCTCGTCGAGTCGCTCGACACGGTCGGTCCGCTGGCCCGGACCGTCGACCACGCCGCGCTCGCCTACCGCGTCATGGCGGGCCACGACCCGCACGATCCGTGGTCCGTGCCCGCCGCCGACACCACACCGCGTCCCGTGTCGCACCTCCGCGGACTCCGGATCGGCGTTCCGCAACCGTGGGTCGCCGAGGCACCGATGACCCTCGATGTCCACGCCGCTTTCACACATTGCCTTCGGCAACTCGAAGACCTCGGTGCGTCGGTGCGCGAGATCGACGTTCCGCTGCTCCTCCCGCCCGGCTCGGCGGGAGCCATCATCGGCGGCGAAGCCGGACCTCTCCATCGAGCGTGGTTCGGTGACCCGGACAAACGTTACGGAGAGGATGTCGAAGAGCGCCTGGCAGACGCCATGGCCGTCACCGTCGACGACTACGTGGCGGCGCGGCGCTGGCAAGCCGCCCTGCGCCATCAGGTCGACGCCGTGTGGGACACCGTCGACGTGCTCGTGACCCCGACCACCGCCGCCCGCCACAAGATCATCGGCGCCGACACGGTCGACGTCGACGGCTCACGCGTCCACTATCGCACCGTCCTGGCGTGGTTCACGGCGCTCGTCAACCAGACGGGTCTTCCGGCACTCGCCATTCCTCTGGTCCAGCCCGGAGAACCGCCGCCATCGCTGCAGCTGATCGGTCCGCGCTGGTCGGAAGACCGCCTGCTGGAGATCGGCCGAAGACTCGAGCGGCTCGGCGTGGCCGGGTTTCGCGATCCGAGCGTCGATTTCGCCTGACGGGAGTGCTCGCAACGGTAACCTGTGCGCCGGCGCGCCACGGTATGTGACGCAACCTGGGAGAATTCCCGAACCGATTCGAATACCAAGGACGTGATCCACCGTGGCCGAGGACACCGCCACCATCGACGAGACGAAACCGGATCAAAGGAACCGGGTGATCATCCGGTTCGCCGGCGATTCCGGTGACGGCATGCAGGTCGCCGGAACGCGCTTCACCGAGGCGTCGGCCGCCTTCGGCAACGACCTCGCGACGTTCCCGAGCTTCCCCGCCGAGATCCGCGCTCCGGCCGGCACCCTGCCGGGCGTGTCGTCCTTCCAGGTCCAGATCGCCGACTTCGACATCCTCACGCCTGGCGACGAACCCGACGTGCTCGTGGCCATGAATCCGGCGGCCCTGAAGGCCAACCTCGGCGATCTTCGGCCGATGGGAACCATCGTCGTGAATCACGAGTCGTTCGACGAGCGGAACCTCGCCAAGGCCGGCTACGAGTCGGACCCACTCACCGACGGATCGCTCAACGGCTACAAGGTGATCGAGGTCCCGATGGAGACCCTCACGAAGGAAGCCGTCGCCGACACCGGGGTCAGCGGCCGCGACGTGTTGCGCTCCAAGAACATGTTCGCGCTCGGGTTGATGGCCTGGCTGTTCAGCCGTCCGCTGGAGCCGACCGAGACGTGGATTCGCAGGAAGTTCGCCAAGAAGCCGGAGGTCGTGGCGGCGAACGTCGCAGCCCTCAAGGCGGGATACAACTTCGGGTTCACGACCGAGGCGACCAAGACGAGTGTCGTCGAGATCAAGCCGGCCGAATTGCCGCCCGGCGAGTACACGACCATCTCGGGGAACCTGGCCTTGGCATGGGGGCTCATCGCGGCGAGTCAGGCCGCCGAGCTGCCGCTCTTCTACGGCTCGTACCCGATCACGCCCGCATCCGACGTCCTCCACGAATTGTCCCGGCACAAGAACTTCGGAGTCCGCACGTTCCAGGCCGAGGACGAGATCGCGGCCATCGCCGCGACGATCGGCGCGGCTTTCGGAGGTCACCTGGCGGTGACCGGCACGAGCGGGCCCGGACTGGCGCTCAAGTCCGAAGCGCTGTCGCTGGCCTTCATGACCGAACTGCCGATGATCGTGATCAACGTCCAACGCGGCGGGCCATCGACGGGCCTGCCCACGAAGCCCGAGCAGTCCGACCTGTTGTTCGCCATGTACGGCCGGCACGGCGAATCGCCGCTGCCGATCGTCGCCGCCGCCTCGCCATCGGACGCCTACGAAGTGGCCATCGAGGCTGCCCGGCTGGCGCTGACCTTCATGACACCGGTGATCATCCTGTCCGACAACAACGTGGCCACCGGCTCCGAGCCGTGGCGCCTCCCGGAGCCGGGCAGCCTGCCGGATCTCGCCGTGCAGTTCGCCACGCAGCCAAACAGCCCCGACGGCAGCTTCCTCCCCTACCTGCGCGATGCCGACACGTTCGCCCGCCAGTGGGCGATTCCCGGCACGGCCGGTCTGGAACACCGTATCGGCGGCCTCGAGAAGCAAGAGGTCACCGGCAACGTCTCGTACGACCCCGCCAACCACCAGCTCATGACCGATACCCGGGCTTGGAAGGTCACCAACATCGCGCAGCACATCCCGGAGCTCGAGGTCGAAGATCCCGACGGGGCCGATCTGCTCGTCATCGGATGGGGTTCGAGCTATCCCGCCATCCGAGCTGCGGTGCAGAACGCCCGGCGGGCCGGCCACAACGTGGCGAGGGCGCATTTGCGTTACCTGAACCCGTTCCCGCGCAATCTCGGCGACATCCTCCGGTCCTACGACCGGGTACTCGTTCCCGAACTCAACATGGGTCAGCTGCAACGGCTCTTGCGCGCCGAGTACCTCGTCGACGCCGTCGGCATGCACAAGGTCTCTGCACAGCCGTTCAAGGTGTCCGAAGTCGAGCAGAAGATCATGGAGATGGCCTGATGGCGAGCCTGAACTACACCCGCGGCGACTTCCAGACGGACCAGGAGGTCCGCTGGTGTCCGGGCTGTGGCGACTATACGATCCTCGCCTCCGTCCAGAAGTACCTGGCGGGTGCCGACATGCCCCGAGAGAAGTTCGTCTTCGTCTCCGGGATCGGTTGTGCCGCCCGGTTCCCCTACTACGTCAACACGTACGGCATGCACTCGATCCATGGCCGTGCCCCGGCGGTGGCGACCGGCCTCGCAACGGCACGCCCCGATTTGTCGGTCTGGGTTGTCGGGGGTGACGGCGACATGATGTCGATCGGCGGCAACCACCTGGTGCATGCGCTGCGCCGCAACGTCAACCTCAACATCTTGATGTTCAACAACCAGATCTACGGATTGACGAAGGGCCAGTACTCGCCCACGTCGGAGGTCGGCAAGACGACCAAGTCGTCGCCGATGGGATCCATCGACCACCCCTTCAATCCAATGTCGCTCGCGCTGGGCGCCGAGGCCACGTTCGTGGCGCGAACGCTCGACATGGACACGAAGCACACGACAGAGATCCTCAAAGCCGCGCACGAACACAAGGGTGCGTCGTTCGTCGAGATCTATCAGAACTGCAACGTGTTCAACAACCACGCCTTCATCGCCCTCACCGGCAAGGAAGAACGGGATCACAACCGCATCTTCCTCGAGCACGGCAAGCCCGTCACGTTCGGCCCGGACGGCGAACATGCCGTGATCCTCGAAAACGGTGAAGCGAAGATCGTTCCGACCGGTTCGGTCGATGGGTCACGGATCGTCGTACACGACGTCGAGAACCTCGCGCAGGCGTTCGCGCTCAGCCGGCTGAGCCACAGTCCGACCGGACCGACCCCGCTCGGCATCTTCCGCGACAGCCCGCGGGCTACCTACGACGAGGCGGTGAGCCAGCAGATCGCGGCCGCTCAGGCGTCGAAGGGCCCTGGCGACATCGACCAGCTGATCCGGTCACTCGGCACGTGGACGGTCGGCTGACCGCTCCAACCGGTCGACGAATTCGGCCTGGGCGGGGTTGAGCAGACGTCGCGCCTCGCCCGGCGACACCCAGGCCACCCGATCGATCTCGGGGATCGTCAGTCGGCGTCCGCGCCATTCGACTTCGACGGTGTTCGACACGATGTCGTCGGGTTCGACATGGCCTTCGACCGCCCAGGCGACCACGACCTTGCCCGATCGCTGGGTGACCTCTCCCAAGGAGACGAACGGGCCTGGCGGGGCGGGAAGCGATAGTTCCTCGGTGAACTCCCGACAGGCGGCAGCCAGTTCGTCCTCACCGGGTTCGAGCTCGCCCTTCGGGATCGACCAGGCGCCCTCGTTCCGCTTGGCCCAGAACGGGCCGCCCGGATGGGCGATGAGCACCTCCAGGCCGCGTCCGATCCGATACACGAGAAGGCCGGCGGCACGCCGCGGCATCAGAGGTGCTTTCCGGCTTCCCGCCGGGACAGGCCCGAGAGCTCGTCACCGTACCGGTCGAGATAAGCTCGGACGGCATCCGGGTTGGTCCACGCGTATTGGCGGAGCGCCCAGCCGATGGCCTTGCGGATGAAGAACTCCCGTTCGGGAGCCAACCGGGTGCACAGCTCGAACAGCAGGTCGGTGTCGGTCGCCTCCTTGTGGCGCAGCTGGCAGATCAACGACGTCCTGCGCAACCACAGGTCGTCGTCGTGTGACCAGGCGACCATCGTCGGTGTCAGCGCAGCACGTTCGGCGGCCAGCACGCCTCCGACGAGGTCGGCTGCGACCGGGTCGACGAGATCCCACCAGGCGCCTTCGACGATCATCTTCCGATACAGCGGAACCGACGCCGACACGATGTGTGCAGGATGCAGGATGGCGTAGTCGATCGCCGCGTACTTCTCTTCTCGGTGCGGCTGTTGCCACAGGTCCGCCACGGTATGCAGGTAGTCGGTGTGGGAAGCGGCAGGAGCCGCTTTCACGAGCCGCTTCACGATCGAGCGGCGCGGCGCGGCTTGTACGCCGTAGAACGGCATGTCGGTCTTCAGGTAGGCCGCCATCGCCTGCGCCTTGTCTGGGTCGGCGAGCGCAGCCAACTCGTTCCGAACGTGTTCGACGACGTCCATAGCTCCGATGCTACGGCGTGAACGAACCGACCTCGTCGCCGTTGAGGTACACCGTCCAATCACCCTCGGAGTAGGAACCGAGCGGGATCGACAGGTCGAAAGGTTCGAGCACCTGGATGCAGTTGGTCTTCGGATCGGACACCGACGCCAGCATGACATCGATCCGTCCCGCACCCTGGTCGACCTGCCACATCAGCCGGTGACACGGGGTGGGCAGGTTCCCGGACACCGCCAAGAACACCTGGATGGGCCACGACTCGGCGACCAGCACCTCGGCCGAGTCGACGAAGACGGGCCCGACATCTCCCACAAGACCGTCGGGCGGAACCGTCGGGGGTACGTCAGGCATGGTGACCGGGGGCAGGGTGCCGGGTGGCGGCGCGGTAGCCGGCGGCACCGTCGTCGGTGTCGTGGCTCCGGGCCTCGTGGTAGGCGGGGCCGACGACTGGCTGGGCTGGGTGGTGGGTACCGAGGTTCCGCCCGGGTCGCCGGCCGTCACGTCGGCCGCGCACGCCCCCAGGAGAAGAAGACCGGCGAGAAGCAGCGGTTTGATCATGTTCTTGAGACGTCCAGGGAGGCACCGACGGTTCCCAGGCTACGCCAGGGCCACGAGATCGAGCATCGCTTCGTCGAAGTACTCCATCGTTCCGTCGGGCATGAAGATCGCCTTGTCGGGCGACAGTTCGGCCACGAAGTCGGTGTCGTGGCTGACGAGCACGATGGTTCCCTCATACACCCGCAGCGCGGCGAGCAGCGCCTCCTTGGCCTGCGGGTCGAGGTTGTTGGTAGGCTCGTCGAGCAGGAGCACGTTGGGCCGCGCCACGACGAGCTGCGACAGCGCCAGCTTGGTCTTCTCTCCACCCGAGAGCGTGCCGGCGTCCTGATCGACCTTGTCGGCCAGCAGGAAGTGCCCGAGCAGGGTGCGCAAGGTGAGGTCGGTCTCGGCGCTGACCGCCCGCAGGTGATCGAAAACCTTCACCCCCGACCGGATCTGTTCGTGTTCCTGGGCGTAGTAGCCGACCGTCGTGTTGTGACCGAGCTCCAACTCACCGAGGTCGGGGGTCTCGACACCGGCGAGAATCCTCAACAGCGTCGTCTTACCGGCACCGTTCAAGCCCATGATGATGATGCGTTCACCGCGGGTGGTGTCCACGTCGACATCGACGAAGACGACATTCTCGCCGAATGCCTTGGCGAGCCCGCTGGCCCGTAACGGGGTCTTTCCCGAAGGCTCGGGCTGCGGGAACTTCACCGACACCGACTTGCCGCGCGACCCGACTTCCACGAGTTCATCCCGTAAGCGATCGGCACGAGTCTCCATCGTCTTGGCCTTGCGAGCCATCTTCTCCGTGGTTCCCTTGAACCGTCGGATGGTCTCCTCCATCTGCGCCAGCTTCACATCCTGCGTGCGGCGTTCCCGAGCCCGCTGTGCGCGTCGCTTCTCGCGCTCGATCAGATAGTGGCTGTAGTTGCCGCGGTACGGTTCGAGCTGGCCACCTTCGAGCGCGAGCACCGACGTGATCGACTGGTCGAGCAGCGGCAGGTCGTGGCTGACCACCAGGACTCCGCCCTTGTACGCGGCCAGGTGTTCCATGAGCCACGCCTTGGCGTCGAGGTCGAGATGATTGGTGGGCTCGTCGAGGAGCAGCACGTCGGTTTCCATGAAGAGCAGCCGGGCGAGCTCGACTCGGCGGCGCTGGCCGCCGGACATCGACACCACGCTCTGGGTCAGCTCGTCGTTGCCGATGCCAAGCGCCGCCGCGATCTGCTTGGCCTCGGCTTCGAGTTTGAGGCCGCCCTTGGCCTGGAATTCGTCGTTCAGACGTGAGAACCGGCGGATGGCCACAGCCTGTTCGTCACCTTCGAGGCCCTCGATACGGCTGCGAGCTTCTTCGATGCGGCGCTGCATACCTCCGACATCACGGGCCGCCAGGATGCGCTCGAGTCCCGTGGCGCCGGGGTGATCGAGTTCGCCGAGCGCTGCGTCCTGCGAGAAGTAGCCGACCGCTCCGGTCCGGAGGATCGTCCCGCCGGCGGGCTCCAGGCGGCCGATGAGCGTGCGCATCAGCGTCGTCTTGCCCGCGCCGTTCCGGCCCACGAGGCCGATCTTGTCTCCGGCCTGGAGGGTGAAGGAGGCACCGTCGAGCAGCACTCGAACGCCGGCCTCGATACGCACGTCTCGTACGAGCAGCATGGGAACGGAGAAATGGTAACCGGCCCCTGACCGAATCCAGCCGAGTTTCGGGTTCTACCCCTTGACGGAACCCGCCGTGAGCCCGCTGATCATGTAGCGCTGAAGCGAGAAGAACAGCACGAGGATCGGCAGAGACATGACGATCGACATGGCGGCGAACTCCGACCAAGGCGTCGTGAACTGGCCCTGCATGGAACGCAACGCCATGGCGAGAGTGAACCGATCCGGATCCTCCAAGAACACCCAGGCGAGGATGAACTCGGTCCAACCGGCCATGAACGAGATCAACACGGTCACCGCCAATGCAGGCGCCGACAGGGGCAGAATCACTCGCAGGAACGCCTGATAGGGCGTCGCTCCGTCGACGAGGGCCGCTTCTTCGAGGTCCTTCGGGACCGTGTCGAAGTACCCCTTCAGGTTCCACACCGCGAACGGCAACGCGCCGGCCGCATACGCAATCGCCAATCCGAGCAGCGTGGTGCGGAGCGACTCGCCGGCGAACTTGAGCTGTGACATGAGCACGAAGAGCGGGGCCAGCACGCCGGTGGCCGGCATCATCAGCAGCACGACGAACCCGAGCATCCCCGCCTGACGACCGATGAATTTGAACCGCGAGAACGCGTAGGCCGCCGAGGCACCCAGCCCGACCGCGAACAGGGCCGTCCCCAACGCCACGAGAACGCTGTTCCACAGGAGCTTCGAGAAGGTCATGCAGGAGCCGACGTCGCCGGGATTGGTGCAGAGCAGCCGGAACGGCTCGAAGAGCACCTTGCGGAACGCGTCGAACGACGCACCTGGCGGGATGAGCGTCAGTTCGAGGGGTTTCGAGATGTTCCGCGGGTCGAGCGCCAGGGACATGATCCAGATGACCGGGAACACCACGATGGCCAGGACCAGGAGCAGGATGGCCTGAACGCCGATCTGTCGGACCACCTCCTTGCGGGTCCAGCGTCGCTCACGCATCGTACGACTCCGTTGCGCGCGTGAGCCGGTTCTGCGCCAGCGTGATGATCAGCAAAATGAAGAACACAATGATGGCGAAGGCCGACGCCACGCCGTAGACGCGATTCTCGAACACGAGTTTGAAGGCCTGGGTGACGAGGATCTCGGTCCGGCCACCCGGGTCGCCTTCCGAGATGAAGTAGATCACGTTGAACTGGTTGAACGTCCAGATCGAGCCCAGCATGATCGCCGGCACCATGGCCGGCCGGATCATGGGCACCGTCACCGTCCGGAAACGCTGCCACGCATTGGCGCCATCGATGTCGGCCGCCTCGTACAGGTCGGACGGGATCGACAACAGTGCTCCGGAGGCCACGACCATCATGAACGGCCATCCGAGCCAGGTGTTGGCGAGGAGCACGGCGTAGAACGCCAGAGGAAGCCATTCGAGGAGCCCCCCGAACGGGGCTGCCACTTGATTCAGCCAGTCGATGTCCATGCCCAACAGCTGGTTGATCGCTCCGAAGTCGCGGTCGAACATGTTTCGCCAGGTGAGGGCCGAGATGTAGGCCGGCAACGCCCAGGGGATGACGAACATCGCCCGATAGAAACGTCGGAACAGCACGCGCTTCTGGTTCAACAACATCGCCAGACCGACCCCGATCGCCACGTGGAGAAACACGTTCGTGAAGGTCCAGACGAGGTTGAAGGCCAGGGTCCGACCGAAGTTGTAGTCGGGGATGTTCAGGTCGTTCTGGATGATGCGTTCGTAGTTCTGCAGCCCGATGAATTCCGGCCCGAACTGGTCCCAGGTGGTTGGGTCGAACACGTTGAACCGCAGGTTCTGGGCCCGGAAGTTCGTGAACGACAGCCACACCTGGAACAACTGAGGCAAGAACGAGATGAACAGCATGATCACGCCGGCCGGCGCGATGTAGAACCACGGACCCCACGACTCGCGCAGACGCCGCCGCAAGGATGGACGGTGGGGTGCGACGGGTGCGACGATCTGGGCCACGACGGCGACCAAGTTAGCCGTTAACGCGGTGGGAGGCGGCTCGCGCCGCCTCCCACTCGTATCGAAGCCGATCGGGTCAGATCAGCTGCACTCTCCGGCATCGATGGCCGAGTTGATGGCATCGGCGGCCTGCTGCAGCGCCTCTTCGGCGGTCAGCGTGCCACCGAAGTAGGTCTGCAGGGCGCTGTCCATGTTGCCCCAGTAGCAACCACCGAAACGCGGCTGAGCCGGGCTGGCCGAGAAGGCCGCCACCTGTCCGGCGAGCAGCTCATCGGTCACCTCGACGCCCATCGCCGCCGGCACGTGACCGGCCTTGGCCGGGTCGGCCAGCAGCGTCTGGGCCTCCACGCCGAGGAAGTACTCGACGAACGCCACCGCAGCATCGAGTTCGTCACCTTCGGCGATGTTGCCGATGTAGATCGACTCGGTCTGCACCACGCCACCGAGGGAACCGTCCACGGCAGCGGGCCACGCGTCGATGACGAGGTTTTCGGCACCGATGGCCTCCGACAAGGCGCTGGCGTTCCAGGTGCCATCGATGATGATGCCCGTCTCGCCGGCCTTGAACGTGTCGAGGTCGCTGTCCGAGTAGTAGTCGCTCGAGTTGCCGGGGAACGAGTTCACCAGCTCGAGCCAGCACACGCCCGCTTCGTTGTTGAAGGCGGGACGGCCCTCGGCGTCGGCGATCTCGCCGCCACACGCCGTCAACAGGTGGGCCATCGAGAAGAAGAAGCCACGCTCGAGCGAAGCGTTGCCAGCCGCCGCGACATCGTCGAACGACGCCGGAGCGTCGGGAACGAGCGCCGCGTTACGGAACATCACGACACCCTTGAGCGTCTGCGGAAGGCCGGCGTACATGCCGTCGAACGTCACCGCATCCACGGCGGCTGGGTTCAGGCCCGCGACGACCTCGTCGCTGACCATGCCCTTCAGGTCGTAGATGAAGTTGGCCGACATGAAGGCAGAGGCCCAGTCGGTGGCGCCGATGACGACCGTCGGGCCCTCACCGGTGCCCCAAGACGTCTCGGTCTTGTTCTGCAAGTCGTCGAACGGGACGAACAGCACGTCGACCGTGACATCCGGGTAGATGGCGTTGAAGCCGGCGATGACGTCGTTGAGACCTTCGATCTCGGCCTCGGTCCAACCGTGCCACAGCGTCACGGTGCCGGTCAGCGCCATGTCGTCCATGTCGTCTTCGGCCATGGTCGTGTCGGGGGTTTCCGCCTGTGTCGTGGCAGGCGTCTCGTCCACCGGAGCGGCTGCGGTCGTCTCGGACGTGGCGTCGGTGCCACAAGCCGCGAGCACGAGCATCAGCGCACCGAGCAGCGCGATGAGTTTCCTCGTCATGGAAATGGTTCCTCCTGTGAGAGAGCATCAGCCGTGGGCTGAGGGTCGACGTAGAAGGTCGACCAAGGAATTGTAGACACTCTTGGCCTCATTCCGGCAACCCGTAAAGGTCCCGAATTCGTCAGGGCACCAGCACCGGGACGGTTCCGAACTCGTCGTCCGACAAGTCGTCGAACGCCCCGTCGATCACCGACGGATAGTCGGAGAGGCTTTGCTCCTGGACACCCGCCTCTGGCCACACCACGTCGATGATCCGCGTGTGGTTAAGGTCGGCCGGTCCTCCGCCGAATCGCCAGGTCTCCGCCACCTCGAGCACGTCGCGGACCCGGCGTGATCCACTCGAGGGGAAACCTTCCTGGCCGAGTAGCACGATGCTGTACCCCCACGTCGACGGATCGCCCCCTCCCAAGAGCGCCAACGGCAACCGGACGATGAGTCGGCCCTTGTCTCCGAGGACCACCACCGTGAACGTCGGGCGAGTCTCCTCGGCCGTGCCGTCGTCAGCCACAGCGAAGATGGCCGGCTCCCAGCCCTCGACGGTGACGGCGTACTCCCAACCGTGGCCGGCCTCGAGGACGGCATTGCGCCCGTCGATGAGACGCCGTCGGCCGGTGGCATCGCCTGGATCCTGGTCGATGTACACATCGAGGGTCTGGACCGACAGGCCGTTGGGGCTCCCCCAGGGATTTTGGATCGGTGCAACCGTCTCGACGCTGATCACCAGAGTGTCGTAAGAGACGCCCACCGAGGCGGTCGCCATGTCGAAGACCCCCGACCCGAACACGGCGTCCTTGGGGTACGTGTACGTCCCGGGCCCGTGGTCGTCACCGACCGGGTCGTCGACGGACACGAGCACGTCCACATCCGAGATGTCCGGTACCTGGAGGAGCGCCGGCCCGGCCGATGGTCGCACCGTGTCGCCGTCGGCGAGGGCCACCGTGACCGAGTCACCGACCTCCAACGCGCCCAGGGCGCTCAGCGGGAGCGCCAGCTCCACCCCCGAGTCGGACAAACTCGAACCCGCCACACGGAAGACGGCCGCACGCGCCACGGTCGCGGTCGGCGCTCCGAACTCGAAACCTGCCTCGTCGCCGAGTGCGGGAACGGGCACAGGCTCGGTGGCGGTGTCCCCGTCCACGCGGACCACATGCGTGGCCCGGAATCCGAGCACCGCACCCTCCAAGGTGGCGCCTCGTGACACTGCCCCACCGGGCACCCCGAGATAGAGATCGAACGTCTCCGGCGCCCCGTCCAGCCACAGGGACAACCGCTCGGTGTCGAATCCGTAGCGGAGCACCACGCCGTCGAGGTCGATCTCACCGGCTCCCGACCAGTCGTCGCCCCCGATCTCGCCGCCGATGGCTGGACTCAGAACCCCGTCGGGTGTGGCAGCCGCCGCGACCGCCGGACGGGGGATGATCGGAATGCCCACATAAGCAGGTCGGTCCTGACCGAGCTGGTCGTACATCTGGCCGAGCAACTCACGAAACGCCTCGTCGAAGTAGTCGTCGTTGCCGGAGTTCTGATCGGCGCCGTACCACCAGAACCAGTCGGAGCCTTCTGCGAACAAGAGGGTCTCATAGGCTTGGGCAAGCTGATCCTCGGTCGACGTTCCACGGTCGTGGGCCAGCCGGAAGTCCTGGCGAGCACGCCACAGGTAGTCCCACGCCAGGGCTTCTTCGGCCTCACCGATCCACGTGGCGTAGTTCGACGAGAACCAGGCACCCGGGTACACCTCGTCGAGGGCGGGAACGGTTTCGCCGAAAGCCGCCAGGTACTCCGAGGGTGTGATCGGCGTGACCCACTCGGCGTCGACCACCGATTCGTACAAGGCGTGCAGGAACTCTTTGCCGTCGTTCGGATAGTGCTCCCAGGCGTTCTCGCCATCGACGATGATCGAGACGACTTTCGGGCCTTGGGTGCCTTGGAGCGCTTCCTCGATGCGAGCGAGCCGTTCCATGAGGTCGTCGGCGGCGTCTGCGCCCTCCATCCCCGAGTACTGGAACCCTATGAGGTCCGAGAGAACCCGATCTCGGAAGAAGATCGGCAGGTCGGGATTGCGCTGATTGACGGCCCTCCAGGGCTGGTAGAGGTCGGCCGCCTCCGACACGAGGTCGTCGGCATCACGGGTGAACGACCCGATGCCCAACGAAGGGGCCAGGACGTCCTCGCCCGTGGCGATCCACTCGACTCCTTCGCGCGCGATGAGCGGCATGGCGATCTGAGCGACGGCACCCTCCCCCGGCCACATGCCCACAGGACGGCGACCAAGCAGGCGTTCGGCCTCGTCGAGGCCGCGCTGCACCTGGTCGACCGCGTCGGGGATCTCGTTGAACAGTCGATCGGGCAACAGTGCGGTGGCATCTCCGACCGACGCCAGCGAGGCGTCCATGATCAGCGGCAAGATGGGATGTGCCAGCGGCGTCGTCGTGACTTCGATCTGACCGGCGGCCCAGAGGCGCTGGTGAACCTCGATGGTGGCCTCGATCAGGCGCAGATGCTCGTCGAGCACCACCGTCTTGTCCCCTTCTTCGTACCCGCGCCCCTGGGCCACGAGCGACGCCAGCGGCTCGACGGCGAGGACATCGGGGTCGGTCCAGCCGAGATTGAACAACACCTGGAGGTCGGTGATCTCGGAATCGGTGAAGGGTTCGCCGCGCCGATCGGCCAGCTCTTGGTAGCGGGGGAATCGGGCGATGATCTTGGGATTGATGTCGAAGAAGCGCTCGGTGACGAACGCTCGTTCCTCATCCGAGAGGTCCGCGGCCGGCGTTTCGGTGAGGACCCAGTAGCGATCCTTGGTGCCGTCCATCAGTTCCTCGAGCTGCAACAGGAGAACGGGTGTCAGGTTGAATGTGGCCCGCATGTCGGGGTGCTCGTCGAGCATGGCGGCCATGTCCCAGTAGTCCTTGGCGGCGTGGAGTCGCACCCAGGGGCGGGTCACGACGCCGTCGGCGTCCTTCGGATAGAGCGGCTGATGCTGATGCCACATGAGCATCAGGTAGAAACCATCCGGGTCGAGCCCTCCGCCGCCTGGCGCGTCGGACGTCACCGGCAGTGTCGGGTCACCCGCCGTGGTCGTGGTCGATTCCGTCGATTCCGTAGCCGTGCACGCCCCCAAGACGAGGCCTGCGGCGAGCAGGAAGGCAAACGAACGTCGCATGCGGCCCCGCAGTGTAGGGCAGGATAACGGCGGTTCGAATGGACGGCCGGATCGAACCCTCAGGCGACGACCCAGGCGACGGTCGCGACCCGCTTGCGGCGATCGCCCAGGTACACGGACCCGTCCTCCGCCTCGACGATGTCAGGGCCGAGGACGTCATCGAGCTCACTCCAGCGAGCTTCGGGGAGTACGAGCCGCCGACCATAGAAGGCCAGCAGGTCTCGTCGGTCGGCAAACGCCATGGGGAGCCCTGTCTCCCACCACTCCACACTGGGGACCAGGCCGAAGACCTCGTGGATGACGGCGACGAGGTCGTCCACCGTCGGCCCGGCCGGCCGCGCCAGACCGTGCAACGCCTCGTAGTAGGGGCCGAGATGGGACCAAGGATGCCGCTCGAACTCCTGGAGCACGATCCGGTGAGCGTGATCCGCCATGGCACGCAGAAACGGTGGCAGGTCGGCCACGTTGTGCACGACGTGGGCGGCGGTGGCGACATCGACCGTCGGCACGCCTCGTGCCGCCTCCGGCCAGGACCCTTCGACGATCTCGACGTCGACACCTCGTCGTGCGGCCTCCTGACGAAGTCGGGTCGCCATCGCGCCGTCTCGCTCGACGGCGATCACGCTGACCCCCTGCTCGGCGAGGACGAGACAACTCCCGCCCGTACCGGCACCGATGTCGAGCACCGATCGCGGCCGGGTGCGGCGGACGACGTCGATGAGTGGTGGAGGCTCGGTCGAGCGATCACGCCGCGCGAACAGGTCGGCCGGCCACGCGTAAGGATCCCACGGTACGGCGTCCAGCAGCCCTTCAGGAAGGGACCAGCCTTCGAGCTGGTCCCGCCATCGGGCAGCTGCTGTCATCGCAAGCCGGCGAACAGATCGTCTTCCCGGTCTGGCGCCGGGACCGACGAGAACACCCGCACGAAGGACTCGAGGCCGAACACCTCAGGGCGATCGGCGGCTGGGATTTGGAAGAAGAACCAGTCCTCCGGGATCTGCGTACGGTGGGCGCGCCAGGCATCCTCCTTGCGCTGGAAGACGTCGTGGACGTCGATCCAGGCGTCGATGGCATCGTCCGGGGTGCCGCCTTCAGCCATCCGAGCGTGCTCCTCTTCGGTGATGGATCCCGATGCCAGGCGGACATCGGCAAAGGCCTTCACACGAGATCTCGGCCAGGCGGACCAGTAGAGCTTGGCAGGTTGCCATAGCGATTCGCCGTCCTCGAGCGGGAAGCGACCGAGGTCACTGGCACCCCAGAACGCCGCCAGGCCCACCCGGTGGACCTGGATGTGATCCGGATGTCCGTAGCCGCCGAAGGGGTCGTAGATGACCACCACTTCGGGCTGGTAGCGGCGGATGAGGCGGATCAGCCGTCCGGTCGCCTCCATGAAGTCGGCGTTCCAGAAGTTGCGCTCGTCGCCGTTGGCGGGGGTTCCCATCATGCCGGAGTCGCGGTAGCCGAGGAACTCGTGGTGCGGAACGCCGAGAATGGCGAGGGCGTCGGCCAACTCCTTCGCCCGCAGAGCAGGCAGTTCTGGATGGAGGTCGGCGGGGTTGTCGTAGTTGTGGATCTCGCCCTCGGCGCCGTCGGTGGCGGTCACGACCACCACCTGCTCGCCGCGGTCGGAGTACACGGCCAGGGTGCCACCGGTCGAGGTGGTCTCGTCGTCGGGATGGGCGTGGAAGGCCAGTAATCCGGGCATGAGGGGCGAGCCTAGTCAGCGCCGACGCCGTCGAGGAAGCGGCCGCCACTGCGCCAGTACACACCGTCGGCGCGCGTGAGGAACCCTTCGTCGACGAGGTACCTCCGCAGGGCCGCGAAGTCCGGATGAAACAGCTGCAGGGTGAAGCTGACGGACCGCTCGTCGTACCGGACGCCGGGCTCGAACTCCTGGGCGAGCCGTTCGAGGATGACGAGCCGCTTCGAGCGCACCGACGGAATGGCGGTGAGCCGCGCTCCCTTGAAGAACGTCGCCAGAATGCCGGCTTCGTCAGCGGACCACGGTCCGGCGACGATCTCGGCCGAGGCGGCTTCGTCGGCCGGAAGCTGCGATCCGAGCACCGCGAACGCGGCCCGATCGAGCTGCCCACGGTCATCGACGAGCCCGGCATCGCGCAGCACCACCAGGGCCTTCCACAGCTTCTTGCGGTCCGCCTGGAGCTGTGCCGCCAGCCCGTCGACGTCGACAGGGCCGCGCACTGCGGCTCCGAGGAGCGCGAGTCGGTCGGGATCCATGACGAAGCGGAGGAAGTCGGTCGGTGTCACCGTTCGGCATGGTACCGGTGGTAGTACCCTGACGCCGATGCCATCCGCACGCTATAGCCACGTCGTCCATGCCGACATATCGCTCGAAGACGCTTGGGCGGCACTCCAACGCCCGGAGACCTGGGCGTCGCTCGCCGGCGTCGACGAGATCACCGATCCCGAGTTCTCCGACGACGGCAGCCTGGCCGGTTATGCGTTCGTCGCCACGGCGGCCGGCCAGCAGTATCCGGGACGAGCCTCGACCCTCGTATCCGATCCGCCCGAACAGATGGCGGTGAGTATCGACACATCGCACCTCGCGGGCACCATCAACACCCGGCTGCGGGACGACGCCAACTCCATCGTCGTCGAGGTGACGCTGGAGCTGACGACGAAATCTGCCCTCACCAGCATGTTCTTTCCCGTCCTGTCGACGGCGGTGGGCAACGGACTCCCGGGCCAGGTCGAGGCGTTCGCGCAGCGGCTCTCGAGCTGATCCAACGAGATCGGGCGGGCAGCGTATCCGCCACCCGCCCGATGCCAGGGGATCTACCAACAACCGTACACCGCCCAGCCAGGGAGCGCTCCCGGGAGCGTCCGATTTTCGGGTGAGGGAACAAGAACCGTTTCGGTCCGTCAGTCCTCTTCGGCGGAGGCGGCGAGCGCCGCGGCGGCCTCGCGGGCGGCGTCGGCGTCGCCTTGCACGATCTCGGCGCGATCGGTGAGCAGCGTCACTTGGTTGGCGAGCACCTGAATGAACCCACCATGGACGGCGATCGTCGTCTTGGTGCCATCGTCGCCTTCGACGTGCACGGCGGCCGTCACGAGCGCACCCATGAGCGGTTCATGATCGGCCATGATGCCGATCTCTCCGTCCGGTGTCCGTGCGACGACGAACGTCGCCTCCCCCGACCACAGCGTGGCCTCGGGAGAAACGACGTCGAGACGGAACGGCTTTGCCACTAGGCGTTCACCTTCTCCATCTCACGAGCCTTGGCCATCACGTCTTCGGCACCGCCGACCATGTAGAACGCCTGCTCGGGGTACTGGTCCATCTCGCCTTCGAGGATCATCTTGAACGATCGGATGGTCTCCTCGAGCGGGGTGTACACGCCGGGCTGACCGGTGAACTGCTCGGCGACGAACATCGGCTGGGCAAGGAACCGCTGGATACGTCGTGCCCGCGACACGATGAGCTTGTCCTCTTCGGACAACTCGTCGATACCGAGAATGGCGATGATGTCCTGCAGGTCCTTGTAACGCTGCAGCACCTGCTGCACGTCGCCGGCCACCCGGTAGTGCTCGTTGCCCACGATCTGCGGATCGAGTGCGCGCGAGGTCGAATCGAGCGGATCGACGGCCGGATAGATGCCGAGCGCGGTGAGCGGGCGGCTCAACACCGTGGTGGCGTCAAGGTGGGCAAATGCCGTGTGCGGAGCCGGGTCGGTGATGTCGTCGGCCGGCACGTAGATGGCCTGCAGCGAAGTGATCGACTTGCCGCGCAGCGAGGTGATGCGCTCCTGGAGGAAGCCCATCTCGCCGGCCAGGGTGGGCTGGTAACCCACGGCCGACGGCATGCGACCGAGAAGCGTCGACACCTCGGAACCGGCCTGGGTGAACCGGAAGATGTTGTCGACGAACAGGAGCACGTCCTGGTTCTGCACGTCACGGAAATACTCGGCCATCGTGAGTGCCGACAGGGCGACCCGAAGGCGCACTCCCGGCGGCTCGTCCATCTGGCCGAACACGAGGGCGGCCTTTTCGATGACGCCGGTTTCCTTCATCTCGAGGAAGAGGTCGTTGCCCTCACGGGTGCGCTCGCCGACACCGGCGAACACCGACACACCACCGTGATGGGTGGCCACGCGGTTGATCATCTCCTGGATGAGCACGGTCTTGCCGACACCGGCACCACCGAACAAGCCGATCTTGCCACCCTCCAGATACGGCGTGATGAGGTCGAGCACCTTGATGCCGGTCTCGAACACAGAGGTCTGCGGCTCGATCTCTTCGAAGGCGGGCGGCTGACGGTGGATCGGCCAGCGCTCGCCTTCGCCGACGCTGTCGACGTCGAGGGGGTCACCCCACACGTTGAAGATGTGACCGAGCGTACGGTCGCCGACCGGCACGCTGATCGGGGCACCGGTGTTGCGAACCTCGGTCCCGCGCACCAGACCGTCGGTCGGAGCGAGGGCGACGGCCCGGACCCGATTGCGGCCGAGGTGCTGAGCCGTCTCGGCGATGATCGTGGTGGTCTCGCCTTGGAGCGTGATGTCGACTTCGAGGGCAAAGAGGATTTCGGGCATCCCGTCCGGCGGGAACTCCACGTCGATCACCGGTCCGGCGACCTTGGTGATGCGTCCTACGCTGACTGGTTCTGCCACTTGGTTGCTCCTTAGTTCTGCGAGGCGAGCGCCTCGGCGCCGCCAACGATCTCGGAAATCTCGGTGGTGATCTCCGCCTGCCGTGCCCGGTTGGCGATCCGGGTCAGCACACGGATGAGTTCTTCGGCGTTTTCGGTGGCGGCCTTCATCGCCCGACGCCGAGCCGAATGCTCGGAGGCCGACGCTTCGAGCAGCATCGAGAACACCGTCGCTTCCACGTACCGGGGCAACAACCTCGAGAGGATGTCGGCCGGCGACGGCTCGTAGGCGTAGTCGACCGCGGCCACCGGTTCGTCGCCGCCGTCGGGAGGCGTGATCGGCAGCAGTTGATACTCGTGCGGCGTCTGGGTGAGCGCCGACGCGAAGCGGGTGTAGAACGCATCGACCGAGTCGACGGCACCCGACGCATAGGCATCCATCACCGAGTTGGCGATGGCGCGCGCATCGCCATAGCCCGGCGTGTCCGTCACACCGAGAAACGCCCGCTCGATGTGGTAGTCCCGGTAGGCGAAGTAGGTCTGCGCCTTCTTGCCGACCACGAACAGCCGCGTGTTGACGCCGGCCTTCTCGTAGGCGAGCAGTTTCCGCTCGGCCTCTCGGATGATGGTGGAGGCGTACGCTCCAGCAAGACCGCGATCGGCCGACACGCAGAGGATGCCGGCGGTCTTCACGTTGCGGCGCTCGAGCAGCATGTGCGACGCCCCACCCGACGCCGATGACACGTTCCGGATCACCTCGACGAGCTTCTGCGAGTACGGCTTGGAGGCCGTCACGCGTGCCGTGGCCTTCGGAATCCGTGAGGCGGCGATGAGCTCCATGGCGCGGGTGATCTTCATCGTCGAATTGACGGATTTGATCCGTCGACGAGTGTCGCGCAGCTCGGCAGACGCCATCGGTGGCTACTCCTCGGCCTCGAACGTGTCACGGAACGCCGTGATGCCTGCCACGAGCGCCTCTTCGTCGGGCAGCGTGCCCGTCGTGGCGATGTGCGACAGGAGATCGGCGTGGCGCGTCCGGAAGAAGTCCAAGAGTCCGTCCTCGAACGCGGCGAGCCGCTCGACGGGAATGGAGTCCAGGTGGCCTTCGGTCACGGCGTAGATCATCACGACCTGCTCCTCGACCGGCATCGGTTCGTATTGGCCCTGTTTGAGCACCTCGACGACGCGACGCCCTCGTTCGAGCTGTGCGAGCGACGCGGCGTCCAACTCGGAGCCGAACTCGGCGAACGCTTCCAGCTCGCGGAACTGTGCCAAGTTGAGACGCAGCGGCCCCGCCACCTTCTTCATGGCTTTGATCTGGGCGTTGCCGCCCACGCGGGACACGGAGATACCGGCGTTGATGGCCGGTCGGATGCCCGAGTAGAACAGGTCGGTCTCCAAGAAGATCTGGCCGTCGGTGATCGAGATCACGTTCGTCGGGATGTACGCCGACACGTCGCCGGCCTTCGTCTCGATGATCGGCAGACCGGTCAGCGAGCCGCCACCCAGTTCGTCGGAGAGCTTGGCGCAGCGCTCGAGCAGTCGGGAGTGCAGGTAGAACACGTCACCCGGATAGGCCTCACGACCCGGCGGGCGCCGCAGGAGGAGCGAGATCTCCCGGTAGGCGACCGCCTGCTTGGACAGGTCGTCGAAGATGATGAGGGCGTGTTCGCCGTTGTACATCCAGTGCTGACCCATGGCCGAACCCGAATACGGGGCATACATCTGGAGAGCGGCGGGCGCCGCGGCGGAGGCGTTGACGACCACGGTGTATTCCATGGCGCCGCGCTCCTCGAGGGCGGCGACCACTTCGGCGACCGTCGACGCCTTCTGACCGATGGCGACGTAGATGCACTTCACGCCTTGGCCTTTTTGATTGATGATCGTGTCGACCGCCACGGCCGTCTTACCCGTCTGGCGGTCGCCGATGATCAGCTGACGCTGACCACGACCGATCGGCGTCATGGCGTCGATGGCCTTGAGGCCCGTCTGGAGCGGTTCGACTACGGGCTGGCGCTGCACGACGGACGGCGCCTGCGTTTCGAGCAGACGGCTCTCGGTGGCACCCAGTGGTCCCTTGCCGTCGACGGGATTGCCGAGCGGGTCGACGACCCGACCCAGGAGGGCATCGCCCACCGGTACCGACAACACGGTGCCGGTCTGTCGCACGGCGGCACCCTCTTCGATGTGGCTGGCTTCACCCATGAGCACGACACCGAGGTCGTCCTCGTCGATGTTGAGGGCCACCCCCATGAGGCCTCCCGGGAACTCGAGCAGCTCGGACGCCATGGCGCTCGGGAGACCCTTCACGCGGGCCACACCGTCGGCGATCGACGTCACATAGCCGACCGTTTCGCTCTGGACGCGCGGTTCCCACCCCTCGAGGTTCCGCTTGAGGACGGCGGTGATGTCCTCGGGCTGGATCGTCATCTCTGACATCGGTTCTCCTGTGTTCTCACGCTTTCAGGGCTTGGCGCAGGCCGGAAAGCCGTTTCTGCACCGAGCCATCGATGACGGTGTCGCCGACGCGGGCGACGATGCCGCCCAAGACGGTCGGATCGACGACCACCTTGGGTTCCAAGGACTTGCCGGTCTTGCGCTCGAGCGCCTCGACCAGGCGAGCCACGGTCGCTTCGTCCAGATCGATCGCCGTGCGGATCTCGGCAACGTGGCGGCTGCCGGCCGCGGCGACCGTCTCGGCGACCGCGTCGACGATGCCGGGCAGGGACGTTCCCCTGCCCATCCCGACGATGAACGACACGAACGAGCGCGTCAGATCGGAGGCTTTCGCACTCAGCAGATCCTCGACGATGGCCAATTTGCGGTCGGAGGACAACTGCGGGTTGCCCAGCGCGTCGCGCAACTCGGTGGACGATTCGACCGCCCGGCCGACCTCGAGGAGTTCGGCACGTACCCGGTCGAGTTCTCCCTCGGCGCGGGCGATCTCGAAGATGCCCTGCGCATAACCCCGGATGCGGTCGTCAGCGGACATGTGCGCCTACGCCCCTTCCAAGTCGGCCAGGTACCGCTCGACGAGCCCTTGCTGGGCACTCCGATCGAGGTTCTGCCCGACCACTTTCTCGGCGAGGTCGATCGACAGATTCGCCACCTCTTGGCGGGCGGACTGCAGCGCCCGAGCCTTCTCGTTGGAGGCATCTTCGCGAGCTTTGGCGACGATCTGATCGGCTTCGGCCTGGGCTTTGGCGACCAGGTCGGCCCTCACGGTTTCGGCCTGGCTGCGCGCCTCTTCGACGATCTCATTGGCTTCGGATTTGGCGCCCGCGAGCTGCTGGCGGTAGTCCTCCAGCAGGCTCTGGGCCTCGGCCTTGATGCCTTCGGCTTCCTTGATCTGACCGGCGATGGCCGCTTGGCGGTCGTCGGCCAGCTTCTGGATGGCCGGCCAGGCGAACTTCCAGATCACGAAGAAGACGATGGCGAAGGCGATGATGCCCGAGTACAGCTCGGCGGGAGCCGGCAGCAGCAGGTCGATGCCCCCGCCTCCTTCCTCTTCGGCTGCCAGGATCAACACGTCTCGCACGATCTCAACCTGCCAGGAAGAAGAGCACGAAGCCGATAAGGGCGAGCGCCTCGGTGAAGGCGATACCCAAGAACATCGTGGTCCGCACCATGCCGGCCGCTTCCGGCTGACGGGCCATCGCCTGAACGGCGTTGCCGGCCAAGATACCGATGCCAACGCCCGGTCCGATGGCGGCGAGGCCGTAGCCGATGACGGCCAAGGCGCCGCTGATGTCACCCGTCAGGCCGCCGACCTCGGCTTCCTGGGCCAGGATCTCCGTCGTAGCCTGCGCTACGGCGAGCAGTCCATTCATTGCTGTTTCCTTTCTCGCTCTTGCCGCTCAGGGCAAAACCTTGTCGTGAACCTCAGTGTTCTGCGTGGAGGGACGTTTCGATGTACACGGCGGACAGCAGCGTGAAGATGTACGCCTGCAAGACGGCCACGAGCAACTCAAAGAGGAAGATGGCGAGGCCCATCGCAAACCAGGCGATCCCGATCGCCCCCCTCCAGACCGCGATCTCTCCGGTGGCCGCATGCACGATGAAGAAGTACGCCGAGGCCAGCAGGAGGCTGAGCATCACGTGACCGGCGACGAGGTTGGCGAACAGCCGGACAGCCAGCGAGAAAGGCCGCACGATGATGGTCGACACGAATTCGATGAGCCCGACCAGTGGCTTCATGGCCGTGGGAACGCCTGGAGGCCATATCAGGTGACCGAAGTACCCCAAGCCCTGTTTGCGAATGCCGACGACCACGAAGATCACCCATGTCACGAGAGCCAGGAACATGGGGATGGCCATGCGGGAGGTGATGGGGAAGTTGATGAGCGGCGTGATCTCGAAGAGGTTGCCGATCAAGATGAACAGGAAGATCGACAGGAGGTACGGCACGTACTTCGTGCCCTCCGGTCCGATGACGTCGCGGGCGATGCCGTCCCTGACCAGCCCGACGAGCCCTTCCATGGCGGCTTGGAAGCGGCCGGGAACGAGGCTCGGCTTGCGGAAGGCAAAAAACATGAGACCGACCGCGATGGCGGCCGCCAGGAAGATCAAGAGGACGGTTCGGTTGACCCCGAGTGCAGAAATGGTGGGGAGCTCGAAGAGATCGAGCACATTGGCGGGGGCGCAGACGACCTCGTTGACGGTATCGCACTCCTCGGCTGCCAAGATCAGTTGATCCACTCGAGTTCCCTTTCCGCTCCTCTGGACACAGCCACCGTCTCCCAGGTGAGCAGCGCCAGGTAGGCCACAACCGTTGTGATTCCGAAGGCCAGCTCGTCGAGTTCCATGACCCTGGTGATGATCACCACCGTGAGGGTGAGCAGCGCCAACCGCAGGAAAAATCCGAACAAGGCGGCCGCATGATAGGCAGACACACCCAGCCGCGCCCCAATCGAGAGCACCCAGCCCGACGCCCAGAAATTCAGCACGACGATGGCCACGCCGATCGAGGAACCGATCAGACCGTCGAGGCCCCTCGTCAGACCGAAGACGGCGAGGAGGACCGGCGCCACCCACACCGCCCGCTTGACCGTGTTCTGGGCGAGGCGCACCTCGACATCGGTTGGGCTGTCAGCGGCCACGTCGTCGTTCCTCGTCCTGTCGTTCGCCTTCGACCCGTGCATAGTGCCAGAGTCGCATGAATCCTGAAAATGCGCCGAGCAACGTGAAGATAACGATGAACCACGGTCGAGTGTCGAGCCACCAGTCGAGTCCGAAGCCGATGAGGAAACCGGCGAGGATCGAACTGAAGAATGAACCACCGACGACCCATCCTTCGTCGACCGCACGGGCCATCTGCTTACCGACGGACTCTCGTTCCACGCACCACCAGCCACATTGTGAATTGTTTCACAAGCGTACACCGACCAGGGCCGAAAGTCCATTTCTTTCTCGCGTCGAGTGGGCCGACCCGTCCGGGCCGGCCCACTCGACGACCTTCAGATGCTCGCCAGTCCAGCCACTACCGTCGCCGCTACCCCGACGAGCGTTGCCAACGTGAGCCGCGACGGTCGCACCGCGAATCCGATCCCGGCCCCCACCACCGCGGCACCCAACCCCATGACGAGCCAGGTCTTGGACGTTGGTTCGAAGCCGGTGCCAGATAGGGCGGCGAGCCCATAGGCGACCAGGATCCCGAAGCCGCCCACGAGCACCGCCCCGATCCCGATGGCCCAGCGGACCCCCAGACCCAAACCGGTGCCGATCCACGCCGGCCAGCGCTCAGTCATCGTTCGAGATCCACAACCCGACCACGAGCAGCAGGAGACCGATCCCGGAGAAGGCGGCGATCTTCCAGATCGGTTCCGCCGATGCCAGGTCGACGATGAACAACTTGGCCACGACGCCGGCCAGGCCGACGAGCCCCGCCCTGGTGAGCACCCGCTGATCTCGTGCCATGCCGGCCGCCAGCACGGCGAGCGCGATGGCCGCATACGTCACCGTGACGAGCGCCTGCGAGACCGGTGCCAGCTCCATCCACAGCGCCACGGCCAGGACGAACGTTCCGAGTCCGGCATAGCCCCACCCGAGGGCACGGGCGCCATCCGTGCCGTCTCGGCCGATGAACCAGCCGAGGGGTATCGCCAGCGCGGGAACCGACAGAACAGCCAGGAAGTCACCATTCAGGACCGCCTGTTCGGCCTGTCCGAGATCCGGCAGGAGCCGCATGAGCCACAGCGACGTAGCGGCGAAGGCCACGTGTCCGACCGCTTCCGACCATTCGAACGCCGTCCGCCGACCGATCACGACCAACCCGGCCGCCTCGGCCAGGAGCACGACCGACACGATGGGACCATCGAAGGCCAGGACGGCTGCCAGACCGATGAACGTGCTGGCCGGCAGAAATTGCGCCAACTGCAGCTCCCGATCTTCGGCGAACCGGGCGACGACGGCGTGCACGACGGCGAGCCCGAGGGCTGCGCCCGCCATCACCCGGTTGTCGGAGAGCGAGTCCCAGACGACCGAGGAGGCGAGAAAGGCGGCCGGCGAGACGACGAGCGTACCGTAGAGCGCCTGGAATCGACCACTCCCCCGGTCCAGCAGGCGTGCGACCACCGGGACCGCGAAGAAGGCGACCCAGAACGTGCCGATCATGATCTGCAATTCGGCGCGGCCCGGAGCCGACACGGCCAGATCCGGGTAGGTCTCACCGAAGGAGAGGCGCAGCCACTCGGAAGCGATCACGAGCGTCGCTCCGACGCTGGTCGCCCAGTAGAGGCGCTGCCAGTCATGGCGGAACACGAGCGCCATGACGCCGCCGAGCACCGCCGCGAAGTACACGGCATCTCCCCCGAAGGCCGGAAGCATCCGTCCATCGATGAGCAGCGGGGCGAGAAGCGCACCACCGAAGCCGGCGACGGCCAGCGGTTCCGACCTCCAGCGCAGCGCGAGCCCGACGCCGAGGATCGCCACCGCGACCAACTGGGTGAACGCCATCGCCAGCCCGGTCATGTCGTAGGCGTGGTGAGCCGCGAAGGCGGTGACGTACAAGCCTGCTACCCCGCCACCGGCGAGGAGCTGGCCGTACGACGGACGCCGACGGGCCAGCACCGAGCCGTAGGCGATCATGCCGACCGAAGCGACGGCACCCGCGCCAACACGGACCTCGGGTCCGATCCAGCCGGCCTGGATGGCATATCGGAACAGAAACACGATCGCCAGCAGCACGAGGCCGAGACCGACCCGGAAGAAGTTCTTCCCGGTGAGGATGTCATCGAAGAGGGGATCTCGCGCCGGACGTGAATCCGGCGGCAGCGGCGGCGGGGTGGCAGTCGAAGATGCTTGGTACGTCATGGTGACTCCTTTCTGTCACCATCGTCGGCCCCGTGGCCCGATCGCACCATCGGGAACGTCCCCCGACCTCCCTCAGGGCCTGTCAGGGGCCTGACGCACCAGGTCGGAAAGGAAAGCCGCCGCGGCTGCCGCGGTGTGGCGCCGCCAGAGATCGACGACATCGGCGGGATCGGAGTCCCCGAGCGCACCGAACGTGCCGGCCAGTTCGGCCCGCTGGTGCTCGACCAGCGCGTCGACCGGACGACCCGCCCTGGACAGCAACATCAGCTTGAGCAGGAATGCGATACGCAGGTCCCGGACGTGCCTCACCGGCTCCGCGAGCCACACCCGAAGCTCGGCGCGGCCCGCCGGCGTCGGTCGGTAGAGCGTTCGGTCTGGTCCGGCCTCTCCTGGCTCGACACCCGTCGCTTCCACGAGACCGGCATGTTCGAGGCGGCTGATCGAACGGTAGACGGACGGCCGCCGCACTGTGAGGATGCGCCCGAGGTCGGTGTGGGGGGCGAGTTGCTTGGCCACTGCAAATCCGTGGGCAGGCCCCTCGGCCAGCACACCGAGTACCGCGAAGTCCGTGTTGGACAGTGACGGCAGTCCGAACTCCCGAGTAGTCTCACTGCGACTATACCGGCAGAGGTCCCCATGCGACGGTTGACGATCGGGTTGTGCCTGGCGCTCGCCTCGTGCGGCGGGTCGACGTCCGACGATCTGATCGTCTTCGCCGCCTCGTCGCTCGCCGGACCGTTCGGTGAGATCGCCACCGCCTTCGAAGGCGAGCATCCCGGCGTCGATGTGCAGTTGAACTTCGCCGGCAGCACGACACTGCGTGAGCAGTTGCTCGAAGGCGCACCGGCCGACGTATTCGCGGCCGCCGACCCGCAGATCGTCAATGCCGTGACCTCGGCGGGTATCGCCACCGGTGCCGCCATCCCGTTCGCGACCAACCGGATCGTGCTCGCCGTGCCTCCTGGAAACCCGGCCGCCATCACCGGCCTCGCCGACCTCGCCGACCCAGGGCTGCTCGTCGGCGTCTGCGCTCCGCAGGTGCCGTGCGGAACCCTCGCCCGCGCCGTCCTGGCGGCGTCCGCCGCCGCGATCTCCGTCGACACCGAAGAGCCCGATGTCAGATCGCTCGTGACCAAGCTCGAGGCAGCCGAGCTCGACGCCGGGCTGGTCTACGCGTCCGACATCGGGATCCTCGAAGAGGTGCCAATGCCGGCCGGTGTCTCGGCGACGACGGTCTATCCCATCGTGACCACTTCCGACCACCCGCTCTCCGAGGCATTCGTTGCCTTCGTCCTGTCCGCCGAGGGCCGGCGCATCCTGTCCGACCACGGGTTTGAGTTGCCATGAGGAGGATCCGCCGTCGCACGCCGTGGCCGATCGCCACGCTGGCCCTGATCGGTCTGGCCTTCTTCGTCGTTCCACTCGCGGGTCTGCTTGCCCAAGCTCCGTGGAGCCGACTGGTCGAGGTCGCGTCGAGCGGGCTCGTGCTGGACGCCCTGGGGCTATCGCTCCTGACGTCCGCGCTCGCCACGGTCGCCGGGGCCATCGTTGGGATTCCCCTCGCCTGGTTCCTGGCTCGTTCCGAGCAGCGTGGGCTGGGAATCGTGCGGGCGATCGTGACACTGCCGCTCGTCCTGCCTCCGGTCGTCGGCGGCGCCGCCCTGCTGTTCGCGCTCGGTCGGCGCGGCTCGCTCGGAGGTCCCCTCGCCGAGGCAACCGGCTTCGTGCTGCCGTTTTCGATCTGGGGCGTCGTGGTCGCCAATGCCTTCGTGGCGATGCCCTTCCTCATCATCACGGTCGAGGGAGCCATCCGGGCACTCGATCAGCGATACGAACACGCCGCCGCCACGCTCGGTGCGGGCCGGTGGACGACGATGCGGCGCGTGACGCTGCCCATGGTGGCGCCCGGCATCATGTCCGGGCTCGTCCTCTCGTGGGCCAGAGCGTTCGGTGAATTCGGGGCCACGATCACCTTCGCCGGGAACCTCGGCGGCCGCACCCAGACCCTCCCGCTGGCGGTGTTCGTCGCTCTCGAGTCCGACCGTGAGGCCGCCATCGTCATCAGCTTGCTCATGGTTGCCGTATCGATCACGGTGCTCGTGCTGTTGCGGGATCGATGGTGGAGGGTCACATGAACGGCCTGGTCGCCGACCTCCGCGTCGTCCGTCCCGGTGGCTTTCGTCTGGCCGCCGGCCTTCACATCGATCGTGGCGAGACCGTGGCGCTGCTCGGCCCGAATGGAGCCGGGAAGTCGACCGTCGTGTTGGCCCTGGCCGGACTGCTACCCGTCGACGGTGGCGTGATCACGCTCGGAGACGAGACCCTCGACCGCCCATCGACCGGCACATTCGTTCCGGCCGAGCGACGCCGGATCGGTGTCGTCTTCCAGGATTACGCGCTCTTTCCGCACCTGACGGCACTGGACAATGTCGCGTTCGGTCTGGAGGCGCACGGCCGGTCTCGCTCCGGAGCGCGTCGGGAGGCGTCGACGTGGCTCGACAAGGTCGGCCTCGGGGAGGCGGAGCGAATACGTCCTGGTGAGCTCTCCGGCGGTCAGGCCCAACGCGTCGCCCTGGCTCGCGCGCTCGCTTTCGGGCCCGACCTCCTGCTGCTCGACGAACCGCTCGCCGCCCTGGACGCCACCACACGACCCGCACTGCGAGCCGTGCTGGCCGAACACCTGGAAGGTTTCGAGGGTCCGCGCCTGCTCATCACCCACGACCCGCTCGAGGCGTTCGTCCTGGCGGATCGCATCTATGTCATCGAACACGGAGCGATCACGCAGACCGGAACTGCCGACGACATCCGACTCCGGCCGCGTTCGCCCTACGCCGCCGACCTCGGCGGCACCAATCTCTTCGTCGGCACGGCGGCGGGGGGTCACCTCGACGTCGGCGGTCACCGACTCTCGGTCGCCGATCACACCGTGTCCGGTCCGGCGATCGCTACCGTGCACCCGCGGGCCATCTCGCTGCACCGACGCCCACCCGAGGGCAGCCCCCGCAACGCCTGGGAGACATCCGTGCGCCACCTCGAACCCCTGGGCGAACGAGTCCGGGTCCAGCTCGGCACACCGTTGCCCATCACCGCCGAGATCACTCCTGCGTCGGCGGCGGAACTCGGACTGGAGGCCGACGTGAAGGTGTGGATCTCGATCAAAGCGACCGAAATCTCGATCGAGGCGCAGCCCTAGAGTTGGTGGGCCGCTTCGAGCCGCTCCAGCGTGTCGGCGATGTGGTGAGCCCGATCGATCACCGCGTCGAAGTCGCGCCAATCGCCGGCCTGGGCACGTGCCAGGAGCTTGGCGACGAATCCGGGCGGATCGGACGGGAGTCGACCCCCGAACGTGTAGACGGCACGCGTGTCGAGCATGTCGGCGAGTGCCTCGACCTTGCTCGGTAGCGGCTGCGGATCCTTGGCGTCGGCGCCGAGCGGTCCTGAATGGAAGATCCAGACCGGGAGGGCCACATTGCTTCGGACCATGCGCCGCAACAGCGCCACGGCTTCGGGGCGCCACCGACCGTTGTAGATGGCGCTGCCGATCACCGCGGCCTCGTAGGCCATACGATCATCCACCTCGTCGGCGGCACGCAGGTCGATATGGTGGCCGCGCCGTTCGAGGGTGGCGGCAAACCGACCGGCCAGTTCGCGCGTGCCGCCCATCTTCGAGGCGTAGGCTACGAGGATCCTCGCCATGGTCGTCTCCTGGGTCGACGTCGCCTCACCGTCGCGCCTCCTGACGGCACCGACCAGGGGCTTACGGCACCCGCTCAGTGGGTGATCGTCGTGCCCGTCTCGCCGGCGAGCGCGTCCTCCATCCGGTCGGGCGACGTGATCACCGCGACCTCCCCACCCGATTCCAGGAACTGCACGACCGCCCGCATCTTCGGCGCCATGCTGCCTTCGGCGAAGTGGCCACCTTCTGCGAGGTAGTGCTTCGCCTCGGCGAGCGTCAGCCGATCGACCCATCGCTGGGTCGGTTTGCGCCAGTCGAGCGCCACCTTCTCCACGGCCGTCGAGATCAGGAACGTGTCGGCCGAGACGTCGATCGCCAGCATCGCCGACGCGAAGTCCTTGTCGATGACCGCGGGAACGCCGACGAGGTCACCGTTGGAGTCGGCCACCACCGGAATGCCCCCTCCGCCCGCCGCGATCACCGTGACCCCGTCGTTCATGAGCGCGAGGATGATCGGTGATTCCACGATGCGTTTGGGGAGGGGCGAAGCAACGACTCGACGCCACCCCCGGCCGGCGTCCTCGACCACGTCCCAGCCATTCTCGGCGGCTCGGCGTTGCGCCGTCTCCTCGTCGAGGAACGATCCCACTGGCTTCGCAGGGTGCGCGAACGCCGGGTCGGCCGGGTCGACTTCGACTTGCGTGACGACCGTCACCACGGACTTGTCGATGCCGAGCCGGGCGAAGTCGTGCCCCAGGTTCTGCTGCAGGGCGTAGCCGATCGATCCTTGGGTGTCGGCGACACAGACATCGAGCGGAACTTCGTGCAGTTCATGAGCGGCCAGTTCGGATCGCCGCATGATGAAGCCGACCTGGGGACCGTTGCCGTGCGTGATGGCGATTTCCCACCCACCGGCGATCAGGTTGGCGATGTGGTGATCGGTCTCGGCGGCAGCCAGGTACTGATCTTCGACCGACTGATGATCGGCGTCTTTGATCAGCGAATTCCCCCCGATCGCCACGACGGCTCGTCTCGCCATCAGCTCCTCACATCGTCAGCGCCATCACGGCCTTCTGGACGTGGAGGCGGTTCTCGGCCTGATCGAACACGGCACTCTGTGGACCGTCCACGACCTCGTCGGTGACTTCGATGTTCCGGTCCGCCGGCAGAGGATGCATGTAGATGGCGTCGTTCTTGGCGAGGTCCATCCTCGCCCGATCCGTGATCCAATCCTGGTAGCGAGCCCCGATCTCAGCCGACTCTTCCAGGTCGCTCGTGGTCATCATGCAGCCCCAGCTCTTGGCGTACACGACATCGGCGTCGCGAAAGCCGGCGTCGAAGTCGTCGAGGATCTCGAACGACCCGCCGGCCGCGGTGGCGTTCTCCTCCGCTTGGGCCACCACATCGGGGTGAAGCCGAAACTCGGGCGGATGCGTCAGGCGCACGTTGGCGCCGTACCGAGTCATCAACAGGATCTCGCTCTGGGGCACCGACAGCGGCTTCTGGTAGCTGGCCGCGTACGCGTAGCTCACATCGATGGTCAGCCCACGCGGATCGCCCTTGTATTCGATGACCGTCAACAGGTCGGCGAGCGCCTGGAACGGGTGATACCAGTCGCACTGCATGTTCAGAACCGGCGTCCGGGACGCCTCGGCCACCGCCCGGATGTACTCGTTGCCGATCCCCCAGTCGACCTGCCGGATGGCGATGCCGTCGTTGTAGCGGCCCAGGATGTCGCCGATCTCCTTGGCCGTGTCGCCGTGGGAGATCTGCGTCGTCGAGCTCTCGATGAACTGGGCATGGCCGCCGAGCTGTGCCATCCCGGCCTCGAAGCTCGCTCGGGTCCGGGTGCTGGAGAAGAAGAACAGCATCGCCAGCACCTTGTCGCGCAACAGCGCATGCGACTCGCCGAGGGCGCGTCGCCGCTTCAGGTCGAGGGCGACGTCGATGACCGTGTCGAGTTCTTGCTTGGTCCACTCCTGAGTGGTGATCATGTCCCTGCCGCGCAGATGCGTCTGCATCACTCCACCGCCCCGAGCACGAGGGCCAGCAGTGCCATCCGCATGACGACGCCGTAGAACGCCTCGTCCCAATACCGGGCATGGCGTGTGTCGTCGACCTCGAGAGGCAGTTCGTCCATGCGGGGCAACGAGTGGAGCACGATGGCGTCGCGCTTGGCCTTGTGGAGCACCTCGCGGGTCACCCGGTAGTTGTCGGGCGTCGTGCCCACCGTCTCACCACGTTCGTCGCGCGACATCGTGTAGTCGGCTTGCACGACCGGCTCCATGTAGATGACGTCGGCCTCGGCGATGACGTCCATGACGTGGTCGGCGACTCGGAAGCGGGTGTCTTTGGCCACGAGCTCCGCCCGGAACTCGTCGGTCATGCCCATCGATTCGGGTGCCACGTAGATGACCTCGGCGTCGAACTGACTGAGGGCGTAGCCGAGCGAGTGCATGGTGCGCATCCGCAGGTCGCCCACCGCCAGCCAGGTGGTGCCGTCGAGCGTGCCGCGCTCGCGGAGCACCGTGAAGAAGTCGGTGAGGATCTGCGTCGGATGCTCCCCCCAGCCGTCCCCGCCGTTGATGATGGGAATCGACGCCCACTTCGCCACCTCGTGGGGCGCTCCCTGCTCGAAGTGGCGCATGACCGCCACATCGCCGTAGTACTCGAGCATGCGGGCGGTGTCTTTCAACGACTCCTGGTAGAAGTCCCCGGCCCGGGTCATCTTGGCGTCGGAGAAGCCGGTCACCCGGCCCCCGAGCCGCAGCATGGCGGATTCGTGGGCCAGCCGGGTCCGGGTCGAAGGCTGGTAGAACGCCGTGACCAGGATCTTCTCGGCCAGCAGTTCGATCGTCCGGCGGCGGCGAGCCACCGGTTCGAACTCGGCCGCCACATCGAACACGTGGAAGAACTCCGACCGTTCAAAGTCCTTGAGAGACAGGATGTCTCGGCCAACGAAGCTGCGCATGTCGTACTCCTACGTCGTCGTGCGGCGAACTCCGCGGGCAGTGGTCAGCGGTCCGCCGGTCGACCTCCAGCAGATCAAATGGGTTCGGCAGCAACCAGCGGCCGAACGGCCCATTCGAGTGGGACGTCACGAGATCAAGCTACGCGCCAGAGCTCGGTGCGTGGCGGCGTGGCGTTCCTCGTCGATATGGACGAGGCGTCCGTCGGCGACGACGCGCCGACCGCCGACGACCACATGCACCGCTCGCTGGGGAGCACAGAGGAGAAGCGCCGCGACGGGATCGGCGGCGCCGGCATGCTCGAGGCCGGAGATGTCGAACACGCCGACGTCGGCCGCCTTGCCGACTTCGATGGAGCCCACGTCGACGCGACCCAGAACGGCCGCACCACCGCGGGTGGCGAGTCGCAGCGCGGTGCGCGCCTCGAGCTGGGGTCCGCCGTCGCCCAACCCGGGTGCGGTGGCAAGACGCGCCAGCAGCATCGCCTGACGGGCTTCGGCGAGCAGGTGCGAGCCGTCGTTGGAGGCCGACCCGTCGACGCCCAGCCCCACAGGCACCCCATGGTCCAAGTAGGCGCGCAACGGTGCGATCCCCGACGCCAGGCGCATGTTGGAGGTCGGGCAATGCGCCACACCCGTCCCCGCGTGGGCCATCCTTCCGATCTCGGCGGCGACGACGTGCACGGCGTGCGCCCACCACACATCGTCGCCCACCCATCCCACCGACTCGGCGAACGCCACCGGTGGCCGACCGAACGTGGATCGGCAGTAGTCGTCCTCATCCGCGGTCTCGGCGAGATGTGTGTGCAGACGCACGCCACGATCCCGAGCCAGTTCGGCGGCGGCGGCCATGAGTTGCGGGGACACGGAGAACGGTGAGCACGGAGCAACGACCACCTGCCGCATCGAGCCCCGCTCCGGATCATGGAACGCGTCGATCACCCGCTCGGTGTCGGCGAGGATGGCTTCCTCGTCCTCGACCACGGAGTCGGGCGGGAGTCCGCCGGCCGACTCGCCAACCGACATCGAACCGCGTGAGCCATGGAAACGCAGACCGACCCGGGCGGCGGCCTCGAACTGGTCGTCGAGTCGCGAGCCGTTGGGCCACAGGTACTGGTGGTCGAACGCGGTCGTGCAACCCGACAGCGCCAGCTCGGCCAGGCCGGTGATGGTGGCGGTGGAGACGTGTTCGGGAGTGAGTCGAGACCAGATCGGATAGAGGGTGCGGAGCCAGTCGAACAGGCCGGCGTCCTGGGCGCCGGGCACGGCCCGCGTCAGCGTCTGATACAGATGGTGGTGCGTGTTGACGAGCCCCGGCACGACGACGGCACCGGTGGCGTCGATGACGTCGTCGGCCGTGCCGGGCAGGTCGGTGGTGGCCCCGACCTGGGTGATCCACCCGTCTTCCGCGTACACACCACCGTCGACGATCTCCGTCCCGGCGTCGTCCATCGTCGCCACCACGGCGGCATTGCGGACGAGGAGGGTGCTCACCGGTGGGCCCGCAGCGTGGCCAGCACGTGGTCGGGGGTGAGGGGGAACCGATCGAACCACACACCGGTGGCGTCGTGGAGGGCGGCGGTCACCGCCGCCGCGTACGGGATGAACGGCATCTCGGCCATGCCGCGCGCTCCGAACGGACCGAGCGGG
>JBFKPQ010000005.1:0-38863 GCA_041628225.1 Acidimicrobiia bacterium
GCCAACAACACCTGGAAACGAAGGTGGGCAGCAACCGATCATGAACGCATTCGCCTCGACGCCTTCGCCGGATCGCTGGCCGGCCGGATGGCGTGGACCGCCTACCGCCAGGTGATCCCGTTGTCACAGCGGGCTCGGACAGCCGCGGCTGCCGCGCTCACGCCGGCCGGGCGCGACCGTGTGAAGCGCCTGAACCACCGGCTTCGCCGGTTGATCCCATCATGAGGCGCCGCCGACTCGGGGTTTGGCCCTCACTGCCGCCCGGCGCCTACTTGCGTCCCGCGTTCGAGACGCTTCCCTATCCGCTCGATCAGCCGAATCACCGGCGGTACGAACGAGCCCGCCACGCGCTGTGGCACGGATGCCGGGCCCTCGGGCTCGGCCCGGGCGACCAGGTGCTCGTGCCCGCCTACCACCACGGTTCGGAAGTCGAAGCGCTCTTGCAGGCCGGGCTCGACGTGCGGTTCGTCGATGTCACCGAACAGATCGAACCCGACGAGGCGGCTCTCGAGCGAGCGATCGGGCCGAGGACCAAAGCGCTGTACCTCATTCACGTGCTCGGGTTCCCGCAGGACACCCGGCGCTGGCGCCGGTGGTGCGACGAACGCGGCCTGCTGCTGCTCGAGGATGCCGCACAGGCGTGGCTGGCCCGCGACGGCGACACACCCCTCGGCACCGTGGGCGATCTCGCCATCTTCTGCATGTACAAGACGGTCGGGATCCCGGACGGCGCCGCCCTGATTTGTGCCACACCCCCCGAACCGCCGTCCGCGACCGGCGACCGGGGCGTGTTCGAGGTGCTCAAGAGACATGGAGCGTGGGCGTCGGAACGGTCGGCCCTCGGTGCTGCGGTCCTCACGCCCCTGTCGGAGTTCGTCAAGACACGGGGGGAGCGGGGCGTCGACCTCGTGCATCGCGAGTTTGAACTCGGCGATCCCGACTCGCCGCCGTCGGCGGCTTCCGAATGGCTGCTGCCGCGGCTGGCCGACCCGGCGATTCCAGAGATCCGCCGCCGCCACTTCCTCATCCTGCAGGACGCGCTCCGCGAGTTCGTCCCGACGGGGTTTTCGGACATGCCGACGGGGGCGAGTCCCTTCGCGTTCCCGTTCGAGTCGGATCTGGGCGAAGCACTCGCCGACGATCTCTTCGACGAGGGGGTGAAGGCGTTGCTGCTCTGGAAAAACCCGCATCCATCGCTCGCCGTCGACGACTTCCCGGTGGCCACCCGATTGCGCCGCCGCGTGCTGGCCCTGTCGGTCCACCAGGAACTGACGACGGGCGAGGTGTACCGCATCGCCGACATCGTGCGACACCTCATCGACTAGTCACTTCGCGACCTCGCTGGACCACCCCTCTGACCACGGAAAGTGGCGATGGTGTGAACGTCAGAACGACGGTGGAGCTGAAGGGGGCCGGTCGTTGCCGACCGCCTCGTCGTGGCCCACCGTCCTGAGGGGCTGTGGGAGGCTCATATGCGATGGATACCAGGGGCGCGCCAGCGCGACGCCCGGGGTCAGTTTCTCCTGTTGGCGGTGGTGGCATTGGCCGTCGTCGCCCTGGCTGTGGCACCGGTGTTGGCCGACCACAAGGAGGTGTCGCTGACCGGAAGCGATTTCGAAATCGACACGAACGCCAATCTCGTCCTCGACGACTCGTCCGGTCTCGACTGGGCCACCGTCACCGAGGAACGCAGGGGTGACCTGCCGTCGGGGAGCGGCGACGATTCGTTCGGGCAGGGATCGAAGGAGGACACGGCGGTACCGGCCGTCGTGTCGGGCAGCATTCCGCCGAACAAGAGCGACCTGAAGACCTTCGGCGTCTATCAGGAGGAGAACGCCTCGGGCAAGTTCCTTCACTTGTATTGGACGCGGGTGCAGGACCCGAGCGGCACGACGAACATGGACTTCGAGTTCAACCAGTCGACGGTATTGAGCAGCAACGGGGTCACGCCCGTGCGCACGGCAGGCGACCTCTTGATCACCTACGACTTGTCCAAGGGCGGTACCGTGCCGATCCTGTCGCTGCGCGAGTGGACTGGGACGGCGTGGGGTCCACCGGAGAATCTCTCTGGCTCGGGCAACGCCACCGGCTCGATCAACACGACCGCGATCGCGGCGGGGAACTCGGACGGTCTCGGGTCTCTGTCGGCCCGCACCTTCGGCGAGGCGAGCATCAACCTCGACGTGATCTTCGACGAGGGCCAGTGCGACTCGTTCGGATCGGCCTACCTGAAGTCGCGATCGTCGGACTCGTTCACGGCCGCGTTGAAAGACTTCATCGCTCCGATTCCGGTGAACATCTCGAACTGCGGGTCCGTGCAGATCGAGAAGGTCGATGACCTGGGCGACCCGCTGGCGGAAGCGACCTTCGTGCTGTACATCGACAACGGTGACGCTGTGTTCGACGCCGGCGACGTGGTGGCCACGGATCCCGATGGTGCCACGCTCACCTGCACGACGGACGCGACGGGGTTCTGCTCGATCGCCAACGTCCTGTTCGGTGACTACTGGGTCGACGAGACGGTCGTCCCGGCCAACCACGACAAACCAACCGGCCTGCCGGCGCAGTTCGCGGTGGCTGGAACAACCCTGGTCGAGCTCGGACCGTATACGAACGACCGGCAGCGCGGCTCGATCCTCGTCGAGAAGGTGGTGGCCGCCACGACGACCCGTCTCGACGGAGCGTCGTTCGCGCTCGACGCCGACGGCAATCCGGACACGACGGGCGACCAGACGGCCATCCCAGCCGTGTCCGGCGAGACCGGGGTGTTCTGCATCGACGGACTCCTGTACGGCGACTACACGGTCGTCGAGACGCAGGCTCCGAGCGGCTACCTGGCCGACACGGAGACCCAGGCGTTCACGGTCGACAGCAAGAGCGACTGCTCGAATCGCAGCACCACGCCAGATCTCACGTTCGAGAACACGGCCCAGCCGCAGATCGTGACTTCGGCGCAGACGCCGGTGACGGTGGGTGCGGACATTTGGGACACGGCGACGCTGTCGGGCGGGTTCAACCCGACGGGGACGATCACGTTCACGTTGTACGAGAACGACCAGTGCTCGGGCACGGCGGTGTTCTCGGATACGGTGACCGTCGACGCGGGCAACAGCGCTTACGACTCCGGCAAGTACACGACGAATGCTGCCGGGACCTACTACTGGATCGCCGCCTACTCGGGCGATGCCTCCAACGCGGCCGTCTCCGGATCCTGCAAGGACGCCGGCGAGACGTCGGTGGTCGACAAAGAGGATCCGACGATCGTGACTGTGGCGGTTACGCCGGTGACGGTGGGTGCCGACATTTGGGATACGGCGACGTTGTCGGGCGGGTTCGCGCCGACGGGGACGATCACGTTCACGTTGTATAGCGACAGCGATTGCACGACGGCAGTGGCCGGGTACTCCTCGTCGGTGCCGGTGAACGGGAACGGCGACTATGACTCGGCGAAGTACACGACGGCTGCGGCTGGCTCGTACTACTGGATCGCCTCGTATTCGGGTGACACCAACAACGATCCCGTCTCGGGGTCGTGTGGCGATGCCGGCGAGACGTCGGTGGTGAATCCGGCCGTCCCGAGTCTCGACACCACGCCGAAGCTGCTGCCGAATGACGACGCCACGCTGTCAGGGCTTTTCGGTACGCCGAGTGGCACGATCACGTTCGAGCTGCACGCCACGGCTGACTGCTCGGGTGAGTTTATCTACAGCGAAACGCAGAACGTGAACGGCAACGGTACGTACTCGACCACCAATACGACGGTCTTCATCACGGAAGACGGAACGTACTCGTGGCTCGTGACCTATTCAGGTGATGCCAACAACACATCGGCGCTTTCTGCGTGTGATGCGGAGCAGCAGGTGATCGACTTCACCCCGTTGTTCGAAATCAACTGAGTTCACCGAGGCGAGATGTGGAGCGCCCAAACCCCCTAGGGCGCTCCACGCTCGCGTCATGCCGAACAGGAGGCGAAGACGGTGTACTTCGAGCCGTTCTTGCCCCAGGTTCGACTGACGAACTCGTAGGTCGTCGGACCGGTGCGGTCGGGGACGGGCACGTTCCACCAGGAACTCGTGCCGAGCACCCAGCCGGTCGTCCCGGACGCGTCGGTGAGCATGAAGTTGATGACCTGATCGTCGGGCAAGCCGACCGCGCGTACCGTGGCGCCGTCGACGGTGCAGGCGGCTTCGCCGATGAGTCGTTTGCCCTTGCCGCGGCCGCCGGCGTCGACCGGTGCGACCATGAGCACGAGCAGGGCGACGGCGACGGCGACGGCACCGAACGATCTGAGGCGGGTGGTGTGAGTGAGCATGGGTTCCTCCGTAGACGCGGGCACGTCTGCTCCCAGCTCGACCCATCGGGTATCGGCAGATGGTGCCGGTCCTTGAGGTCAGTCGAAGAGGGGATCCTGCCGCGCCTCGGCGGGATTGGGGTCCTCGACGGGCTCTCCGGCGGCCGGCTCATCGAGGGTGCGGCGGGCGAGCGCCAGGTCGGCGCGCATGGCGTCGGTGACGCTCGAACCGCCGCGCAACGCCGCGGCCGGATGGAAGGTCGGAACGACGTGGATGCCGCGCCACCAGCGGTACACCTGGCCGCGCATCTTCGTGATCCCCACCGTGGTGCGGAGCAACAGCTTCGTGGCGAAGTTTCCCAGCGTCATCACGACCTCCGGCCCGACCAGCTCGAGCTGGCGCAACAGATACCCCTTGCAGGCCTCGATCTCGTCAGGTTGCGGATCACGGTTCCCCGGTGGCCGGCACTTCAACACATTGGCGATGTACACGTCCTCTCGAGCAAGGCCGATCTCGCCCACCAGTTGTTCGAGGAGTTGGCCCGCCCGTCCCACGAACGGCAGCCCCTCCCGGTCCTCGTTGGCGCCGGGAGCTTCGCCCACGAACATCAGCCGTGCGGCCGCCGAACCCGACCCGAACACGACGGTCGTCCGCGTATCGGCGAGCCGGCAGGCGGTGCAGGTGGCGGCCTCGCCGGCAACGATCGAGAGTGGGGTCACGACGCCCGATCGTAGCGGGGGATCACGCCAACACGCCGGGCGCTCTCGCTCCCGAATGGAAACGAGCCGCCGATGTCGTGCCCTCATCGCGGAGGCGCGTCAAGCGAGGTGATGTGCCTCGCCGGTCTGCACCTTCCACAGCGCGTTGTAGAGCGCATCGCGTTCGACGAGCTCCTCGTGCGTTCCCGATTCCACGAGGCGACCGTCGGCCAAGACGTGGATGGCGTCGGCGTAGCGGATGGTCGACAGCCGGTGGGCAATGACGAGCGTCGTGCGGTCGATGATCAGCCGGTCGAGGGATCGCTGGATGGCTGCCTCGGTTTCGTTGTCGACGGACGAGGTGGCTTCGTCGAGGACCAGGATCGGAGGGTCCTTCAACACGGCGCGGGCGATCGAGATGCGTTGGCGCTGGCCACCGGAAAGCTTCTGTCCGCGCTCGCCGACGATCGTGTCGTATCCGTTCGGTAGGTCGTGCGTGATGAAGTCGTGCGCCTCGGCGATCGCGGCCGCTGCCTCGATCTCTTCCTGGGAGGCGCCCGGTCGGCCGTAGACGATGTTCTCACGAACGGTTCCGTGGAACAGGAAGACGTCCTGGCTGACGAGTCCGATCTGGCTTCGCAGCGCCGAGAGATCGAGTTCGGCCAATTCGTGACCGTCGATCGTGATCGTTCCGTCGGTCGGTTCATAAAACCGCAACAGCAGTTTCACGAGGGTGGACTTTCCCGACCCGGTGGGTCCGACGATGGCGGTGGTGGAGCCGGCCGGAATGGTCAACGACAGCGTGTCCAGCACCGGCGATTCCGGATCGTACGCGAACGAGACCGCATCGAAGGTGATGTCGCCCACCAGTGCGTCCGGTGCCATGGGGCCGGACACGATCTGGGGTCTGGTATCGAGCAGATCGAGGACGCGTTTGGTCGACGCCATGGCGCGTTGATAGAGATCGAACGTCTCGCCGAGGCGGGTGAGTGGCCACAGCAGACGTTGCGTCAGGAAGACCATCACGGAGTACGCGCCGACCGCCAGCGTGCCATCCAGCGCGAGGAACCCGCCGTAGATGAGCGTCGCGGTGAACCCTGCCAGGATCACGATGCGGATGAGCGGAGCGAACGCCGAACTCAGTCGGATGGCGCCTCGGTTGACCTGCCGGTAGGCGTCGCTGGCCTCCGAGACCCGCTCGACTTCCCGAGGTTCGGCGGTGAACGACTTGATGGTGGCCATGCCGCCCAGATTGTTGGCGAGCACCGCGTTCACCATCGCCGCCTCGTCGCGGACGGCCGTGTAGCGGGGCTCCAGCAGTCGCTGGAACTTCACAGAACCCCAGATGATGAGCGGAATGGGCAGGAACGACATCCAGGCCACCTCGGGAGCCAAGGCAAAGAACATGATGCCGATGCCGATGACGGTGGTCAGCACCTGCAGGATGTCGTTGGCGCCGTGGTCGAGGAACCGCTCGAGTTGGTTGACGTCGTCGTTGAGGGCGGCCATGACGTCGCCCGTGGCCCGATCCTCGAACCAGCGGAGGTCGAGGTCCTGAACGTTGGTGTAGGCGTCGATCCGCAACTCGTGTTCGATGGTCTGTGCGAGATTGCGCCACCACACCCGCCACAGGTACTCGAAGAGCGACTCTGCCACCCAGATCACGAACGTGAGGACGGCGAGCAGCAGCAGTTGGTCTCGAGCATCGACTACCCAGCGAGCCAGGAAAGAGTCCTCGCGTTGCACGACGATGTCGACGGCCAAGCCGATGAGAATCGGAGGCGCCAGGTCGAAGATCTTGTTCAGGACCGAAAAGCTCGATGCCACCGCCACGGCGCGCCGGTGCGACCTGGCATAGGCCCACAGTCGGGCGAGCGGTCTGGTCGGGACGTGGTCCATGACCGGTCAGGCTACCGCTTCCGCGCCCGTTGAATTCCATCCGACCGATCGAATCGATCTGCGAGACTCGCCGGATGCAACGGAGCATCCGACTGGTGGTCGCGGCGCGTCTCGTCTCACGCGTCGGCGGTGAGGCGGCCTTCTTCGTGGGGTTGTGGGGCAAGGCCGCCTACGAACTCGATGCCACGACGTGGCAGATGACGGGCCTCATGGCTGCCCTGGCGGTCGCTTCCCTCGTCGGCTCCGCCATCGCAGGCGTGTTCGTCGACCGGTTCGACCCGCGGCGCGTCCTCATCGGCGCCGAGGTGTTGTTCGTGCCGGCGACGCTCGCCCTCATCACAGCCGACTCGATGGCTCAGCTCATTCCTCTGGCGGCGCTGTTCGGCGTGGTGTCCGCTCCGACCTTCACCGCCATCTCCTCGTTCGCCCCCTATCTGACCGACGACGAGCAGCGCCTCGCCTCGATCAACTCTGCCATCGAGTCGGCCGGCATGGCTGCGGTGTTCCTCGGGCCGGCAGCCGGGGCGCTGGTCGTCGGTTGGTGGTCCGTCGATGCCGTCTTCGTGCTCGACGCCGTGACGTCGGTGATCGCCGTCATCCTCGTGCTCACCGTGGTCATGCGCGACGTCGAAAGGACCGAGTCGACCTCCTTCGTGGCCGAAGCCCGGGCGGGTCTCGCCTTCACGTACGGCCACCCGGCGCTCCGCTATTTCGTCCTGGGGACGACAGCCATCTGGCTGGTCTTCGGAGCGTTCTCCGTACTCGAACCGTTCTTCTTCCGGGATGTGCTCGGAGCGTCGCTCGAGACGCTCGGGTGGGTGGCGTCACTGTTCGGCGTCGGGCTGTTCGCCGGATCGTACGTGCTGCCGCGCCTGCCCGCGACCCTGGTCTCGGCGCGCGGCATGGCCGCGGTGCTGGCTGTCAACGGTCTCGGCGCGTTCCTGTATGCGGCCACCGACTCGATCGTGATCGTCGCCATCGGCGGCATCGTGTGGGGGTTCCTCATCGGCCTGTTCGCTCCGATCGTTCGCACACTGCTGCACCTGCACTCGCCCGATCCGCTCATCGGGCGCATCTCGAGCATCAACCAGATGCACGCCGAGGTGGCCCATTTGCTCCCGTTGCTGGCGGTACCCGTTCTCGTCGCCACGTTCGATGTCCGACCGGTGATGCTCGCCACCGGGTGGTTCCTGGTCGTTGCGGGGCTCGTGTTCTTTCGAGCGGGAGCGAACGTCGACCGGGCGTTCCCGACGCACGTCGAGGTCGGAGATCTCGAACGCATCCATCCGTCCGACGAACCGATCTCTCCGAATCCCTAACGCTCCGGCCCGAGGATCTCGACGCGGTTGCCGAACGGATCGAACGTATAGAACCGCGCGCGGCCCGGGAACAGCTCATCGTGCTCGACCGGGAATCCTGCTGAGCGAAGCCGGTCCGCGGTTGCGTCCAGGTCGTCGACCGCCAGGGCCGGGTGTGCTTTGCGCGCAGGGCGGAAGTCGGGTTCGACGCCGACATGGATCTCGGCGGTGCCGGAGCGGAACCAAGCCCCACCACGTACGGCCAGGGGAGCGGGCTTGTCGACCTCCGAGAACCCGAGACCGTCGATCCAGAAGCGCCGTGCCTCGGACTCGTGGCCCTCGGGCATCGCGAGCTGGACATGGTGGATGATCACGCCGCCGACGCTAGCGACCGATCGGCCATGCGACCGAGCCGAACCGAGGGTATTGGCCGAGCGGGCGTCCGGTCGAAATCGGCCAAGTGCGTAAGCTGGCGGAGATGTACGAGCTTTCGACACGTCCCGACCTGCGCGCCCCGACGCTCGTGGTGTCGTTCGAGGGATGGGTGGACGCCGGCGGCGTCGGGTCGGCCGTTGCGGGACTGCTGGCATCAGACGGCACGGAGATCGGACGTTTCGACCCGGACGAGGTGTTCGACTACCGAGTGAACCGTCCGACCGTAGATTTCATGGATGGACGGCTGACGCGAATCGACTTTCCGCAGATCACGATCACCGCTCGCACCATCGCCGACACGGACCTGCTGATCGTCGCCGGGACCGAGCCCGAATTCCGATGGCACGCCTTCGGCGCGGCAATGCAGAAACTGGCGGCCGAGTTCGGTGTCGCCGAACTGGTGTGCATCGGATCGGTGCCCGGCCCGGTGCCCCACACTCGACCGACCCCGATTCTCCACACCGGGACCGCCGACGAGTTCGAGCCATCGGCGCACACGCCGGGCGGGCTCCTCCAGGTGCCGGGTGCGGCCGTGACGGCTGTCGAATGGTTCTTGGCGGAGGCCGGCGTGCCGACGTACGGGTTCTGGGCGCAGGTGCCGCACTACCTGACGCAAACGTTTCACCAGGCCGTCCTGGCGCTCGCCGAGCGCCTCGCGCGACACCTTGCGGTGGCGCTGCCCACGAACGATCTGCTGGAACGGGTCGACGACCAGCAGAGCCACCTCGATGCCATGGTGGCGTCCCAACCGGAGGTCGCGGCACATGTCGAACGTCTCGAGACCCTCGCCGGGGATCTGCCGACCGCCGACGAGATCGGCTCCGAGATCGAACGCTTTCTCCGGGATGCCGCCGATGAGGGTTGACGAGCCGCGGACGCCCACCCGGTGACCCGACCCCTCGGTGTCGGTCTCCAGCTCCCCGAGGTCGAACGTCCGGTTCGGTGGCGCGAGCAACTCGCCATCGCGCAGCTGGCCGAATCCGTCGGATTCGACAGCCTGTGGGTGGGCGATCACCTCCTCTACGAATTCCCCGACGGACGGACCGGACCGTGGGAGGCGTGGTCACAATTGGCTGCGCTCGCCGCCGCGACGCAACGGGTTCTGATCGGACCCCTCGTGGCCGTCCCGGCCTTCCACACGCCCGTCATGTTCGCCAAGAAGGCGATCACCGTCGACGAGATCTCCGCCGGCCGGCTGTGGCTCGGCCTCGGGGCGGGCTGGAACCGGGTCGAGTTCGAAGCCTACGGCTTTCCGTACGATCGACGGATCGACCGCTTCGAGGAGGCGTTCGGGATCATCCGGCGACTCTTGCGGGGCGAACGTGTCGATGCGGCGGGGGAGTTCCACTCGGTGCGGGGAGCCGAGATCCTCCCTTCCGGACCGCGGCCGCTCGGACCGCCGCTCATGATCGGATCGACCGGCGAACGGATGCTGGCGATGACCCTTCCGTACGTGTCGGCCTGGAACGCCTGGTGGGCGTCGTTCGGGAACACCCCACGGGGTGTCAGGCCGCTGCTGGACCGGGTCGATCGCATCGCAGAGTCGGTGGGGCGTGACCCGGGCGACATCGACCGTACCGTCGCGCTCCTGGTGCAACTCCCCGGCGGGGAGGGTCGCAAGATGGGGGCCCGGCACGAGCGAGTCGATCCGATCGGAGGATCGCCCCGGGAGATCGCCGAAGCCCTGGCGGCCTTCGCCGACGTTGGCATCGCACACGTGCAACTGGTCGTCGATCCCATCACCGAAGCGTCCGTCGAGGCGCTGGCCGACGTCCTGGCGGTCCTGGACGGCTGATGCCTCGTTAATCACCGGATGTCCCGGCAGGCGCCGCTGGTACCCTCCCTCGGAATGGCTGACTACGACTTCCGGGAGATCGAGCGCCGCTGGCAGGCGCAGTGGGAGACCGACGGGCTCTACCGTTCGGTCGTCGACTGGTCGAAGCCCAAGCACTACGCCTTGACCATGCTGCCGTATCCATCCGGCGACCTGCACATGGGCCACTGGTACGCCATGACACCATCGGACGCACGGGCGCGCATGATGCGCATGAAGGGTTACAACGTGTTGTTCCCGATGGGATTCGACGCGTTCGGTCTGCCGGCCGAGAACGCCGCCGTGCAGCGCAACATCCATCCCGCCAAGTGGACGGCAGCCAACATCGAGCGGATGCGCGGCCAGTTGCGGACGATGGGCGCGATGTTCGACTGGCAACGCGAAGCGGTCAGCAGCGATCCGTCGTACTACACCTGGACCGAGTGGTTCTTCCGCGAGATGTTCGAGCACGGCATCGCCTACCGCGGTGAGGCCATGGTCAATTGGTCGCCCACCCTGCAGACGGTGCTCGCCAATGAACAGGTCATCGACGGTCGCGACGAACGCACGGGTCAACCGGTGGTGCAGAAGCTCATGGAACAGTGGTTCTTCGCCATCACCCGGTACGCCGAGGAGCTGCTGTCGTTCGAGGGCATCGATTGGCCGGATCCGATCCGGGCGATGCAGACCAACTGGATCGGGCGGTCGGAAGGCGCGAAGGTGTCGTTCCCCACCGCGCGGGGCGCGTCCATCGAGATCTTCACCACTCGCCCGGACACGTTGTGGGGGGCGACGTTCATGGTGCTGGCTCCGGAGCATCCGCTCGTCGACCGCCTGACGACGCCCGATCGTCGCGAGACGGTCGACGCGTACCGCACGGCGGCGGCCGGCCGATCAGAACTGGAGCGCATGGACGCCGATCGCGAGAAGAGTGGTGTGTTCACGGGCGGTTACGCCACCAATCCGGTCAACGGAGCGCAGATCCCGGTCTGGATCGCCGACTACGTGCTGCTGTCGTACGGCACGGGTGCGATCATGGCCGTACCGGCGCACGATCAGCGCGACTTCGAATTCGCCCGGGCATTCGATCTGGACATCCTTCCGGTCATCCAGCCCGATGGTGCTCCGCCCATGGTGTCGGACGACATGGAGGAGGCCTACGTCGGGCCGGGTGTGATGGTCGATTCGGGTCCGGTCACCGGGGTGGTCACGACGGACGCCAAGGGCCGTGCCAACCCGTCGATCGCTGCCACCATCGACTGGCTGGAGGCCGAGGGTCTCGGCGAGGAGGCGATCAACTACCGGTTGCGGGACTGGCTGATCTCGCGCCAGCGTTACTGGGGTTCACCGATCCCGATGATCCACCGATCGGACGGTGTCGTGGAACCGGTGCCCGAAGAGGACCTGCCCGTCATCCTGCCGGAGGACGTGGAATTCGAGGGCCGCAGCCCCCTCATCGACAACGAGGCGTTCTTGGCCGTGACCGACTCGGAGGGCATGGAGGCCCGACGCGAATCCGACACGATGGACACGTTCATGTGCTCGTCGTGGTACTGGTTCCGGTACCTCTCGCCCGACTACCCGTCCGGTCCGTTCGATCCTGAAGAAGCCGCGTACTGGCTGCCGGTGGACGTGTACACCGGTGGGGCCGAGCACGCCGTCATGCATCTGTTGTACGCCCGTTTCTTCGTCAAGGCGATGCGCGACATGGGTCACTTCGACGAGGTGGCGAAGATCATGGAAGCCCACGGCAAAGACCCGACGGGTCTGTTCGACGAGCCGTTCATGCTGCTGCGCAATCAGGGCCAGATCCTGGGCGAGGAGCGGGTGGGCGACCACCTCGTCATCGACGGCGTCTGGGACGGCGAGCGGTTGATCGCCGCGTCGGTCACGGTTGCCGAGCCCGGCACGACCGGCGGCTCGATCAGCGGTGAGCTGGTACGAAGAACCGAGAACGTCCTGCAGGTGGCGACCGGAGATCGGCTCGTGGCCGTCGAGGTCGCCGAGTCCGCCACCGTCGACATCCCCGCCATCCCTGGCACCAACGACATCACCCAGCTGCGTCATCACCTCGACGTGCAACGCATGTCGAAGTCGAAAGGCAACGTCGTCAATCCCGACGATCTCGTAGCCGCCTACGGCGCCGATACCGTGCGGACGTACCTGATGTTCGCGTTCGAGTGGCAAAAGGGTGGCCCATGGGACAGTCGCGGCATCATGGGCGCACACCGGTTCATCGAAGACGTGTGGAAGCTTGGTACTCACGAGTACGTCTCGCAGGGTTCCGATGGCGACGACGATCTTCGGAGAACGGTCCATCAAACGATCGCCAAGGTCGACGAAGACATGCAGGCCTTCAAGTGGAACACGGCCGTTGCAGCCCTCATGAGCCTGCGCAACGACCTGAACGAGGCGCGCCGGCAGGCCAACGTCTCGGCCGCGGTGTGGACAGAGGGAGTCGAGACGCTCGTGAAGCTGCTGGCGCCGATCGCGCCGCACGTGACCGAGGAGCTGTGGCGCCGGAACCGAGCCGAATCGGTACATGTGCAGGCGTGGCCGGAAGCCGATCCCGAGGTCGCCCGTGAGGACACGATCACGATGGTCATCCAGGTGAACGGCAAGGTTCGGGATCGCGTCGACGTTCCGGCTTCGATCTCTGACTCCGATGCCGAAGCGGCCGCCCTGGCCGCCGAGAAGATCCAGCCGTGGCTGGAGGGCGGCACGGTTCGCAAGGTCATCGCGCGTCCACCCCGACTCGTCAACATCGTGGTGGGGTGACGACTGCAGCCGACATTCTCCGCGCCTCCGGGGTGCTGGTGCCGGCCGACCTGTTGGAGGTGGACCCGGCCGCGGTGCGAGTGCAGCGCGCTCCATGGTGGCTCCGAGTGGTCCTGCGCCCGGCCTTTGCGGCCATCGCCGGACCTGCCACGATCTTCGTGCGCCAATGGCCCGCTCCGGGCGAGGCGGCCGCTCGCTTGGTACTCCACGAACTCGTCCACGTCGAGCAATGGCGCCGCCACGGTTCCGTGGAGTTCCTGCTCCGATATCTCGGTGACTACCTGAAGAACCTCTCTCGAGGCATCGGACGCCGCGACGCCTATCTCGCCATCGATCTCGAACGGGACGCCCGGGTTCGAGCAGAGTCGGTGCTGGCCGGCCTCAGACGATCGTGATGTCGTCGAGCCCTTCCTCGGCCTCTGGATACTCCATGTCGAGCGCTTCGAGCGCCTCGATGATGATGTTGCTGATCACGAGGTTCCGGTACCACTTCTTGTTCGCCGGGATCACGTACCACGGCGCCCATTCCGTCGATGTCTTCGACAGCATGTCCGCAAACGCCGCCTGGTAGTCGTCCCACCGTTCCCGTTCGGCCAGATCGCCCTTGGCGAACTTCCAGTTCTTCTCCGGCCGGTCGAGTCGTTCCTGGAGGCGCTCGCGTTGTTCGTCCTTCGAGATGTGCAGGAAGAACTTGATGATGGTGGTGCCTTCGTCGGCCAGGAGCTTCTCAAAGGCGTTGATGTGTTCGTACCGCCGGCTCCACCGCTCGGGGGGCACCAGGTCGTGGACCCGAACCACGAGCACGTCTTCGTAGTGGCTTCGGTTGAAGATGACCATCTCGCCGTTGCCCGGCGTCTGCTGGTGCACCCGCCAGAGGTAGTCGTGGGCGAGCTCTTCGGGAGTCGGCTTCTTGAACGAGGCCACGTCGACACCCTGAGGGTTCACGCCCTCGAACACGTGGCGAATCGTGCCGTCCTTGCCCCCGGTGTCGGTGGCCTGGAGAACGATGAGGACCTTGTGCTTGCCCTCGGCGTAGAGGAGTTCCTGGAGCTGCTCGAGTCGCTCGTTGAGCGCAGGCAGCGCGCGCTTTCCCTCCTTCTTGCCCCCCGCGAACGTTGTGGAGCCGTCGGGATCCCACGAGCTCAGATCGACGGTCGCGCCTGGTTCCACTCGATATAGGTCCACTGTTCGCTCACTCCCGGGTCGACGGCGACACCCTACCCCCTGAGTCGTTCCCGTGATACAAGCGGATGGAGGGGCCACGGGTGTGGCTGCTCGCCGGAGGTGTCATGGACAAGTCCCAGGTGATGGCCGTTGTCGCGGCTGTGGCGATCATGGGCGTGTCACTGGCGTGGTACGCCGGTCGCGCACCGCAGCCGGTACCAGCCGCCGCGGTCGTGACGGAGGAACGCCAGGCCGACCTGATCGCCGTGCACGTGTCGGGTGCGGTCAATCGGCCGGGCGTCGTCCATCTTCAGCCGGGTGCCCGGGCGGCCGACGCCGTGGCGGCGGCAGGGGGGGCAAGCCGCGCGGCCGCCTTGGCGGGCATCAATCTCGCGGCACGACTCACCGACGGCCAGCAGATCGTCGTCCCGTCGGTCTCCGACACGACGGGGGTCGGTTCGGTAGCCGATGGCCGTCTGGTCCTCAATCGTGCGTCGGTCGATGAGCTCGTGGCGCTCCAGGGAGTGGGTCCCGTTCTCGCCGAACGGATCGTGGCACATCGCGAGCAGTTCGGGCCCTTCAGCACCATCGAGGATCTGTTGGACGTTCCCGGGATCGGAGAGGGGAAGCTTTCGGCGCTCCGGGATCAGATCGTCGTTCCTTGAACCGGCTCCGGCGACCAGACGCCGTCGGAGGGGCTGCACTGGCGGCGGCGGCCTGCATCTGGATCGGCACCGCCGTCGGGCGAACGGGCTGGGTCGCCGCCGGATACGCCGCCGTCGGTCTCGCGGCAGTCGCGGGGCGTCGACGTCATACCCTGCTGGTGGCGCTCGCCGCGGTCGGCATGGCGGCCGGGTTGGCGTCCCACCAACGCGCCGATGTCGACAGCACGCCGAGCCTCCCGGACGGGCCCGCCGCCGTCACGGGCGTGGCCGTCACGGATGAGCGGATCGACCGGTATGGCGCTCGATTCGTGGTGCGTCCGACCGATCTGAACCAACACGCGTGGCGAGGGCCGCCGACGCTTGTCGTACTCGACGCGGCCGCCGGCGTGGCCCGGGGGGCGACCGTGACCGTGCACGGGCTCGTCACGGCCGAGCGCGGACGGCATGGCGCCGTCGAATACTCGGCGCGGATGCGGGTGCGGACCCTCGGGGCGGTGGGCGCCGAGCGCGGTTTGCTGCCGGCTGCCGCCAATCGGGTGCGATCCCGGGTCACCGAACGCCTGGCGCCCTGGTCGGACGATCCGGCCGCCGGTCTGGTGGCCGGGTTCCTCATCGGAGACGTCCGGCAGGTTCCTGGCCCGGACCGGGCTGCTCTGACCGAGACCGGCCTGTCGCATTTTGTGGCCGTGTCGGGGTCGAACGTCGCGCTGTTCTTGGGGATCTGGTGGATTCTGGCGGGACCCTTCGCATTCGGACCTCGCCGCCGCGCCGTGTTCGGCGTCGTCGGTCTCGTGCTCTTTGTTCTCATCACCCGGGGGGAACCGTCCGTGTTGCGCGCCTCGGTGATGGCGGGACTCGTCCTGGTCGGTCGAGCGGCGGGCGTGCCACTGTCGGGTTGGTCTGCCCTGGGTGCGGCGTCGGGGGGTCTCCTGCTCGTGGCGCCGCAGCTGGGCGATTCGGTGGGGTTTCAACTTTCGGTGGCAGCCACGCTCGGCGTCATGGCCGGCGCGGAGCTCTTCCAGACACCCCGCTGGCCGCCGCTGGGGATGGCGTGGTCGGCGACGCTCGGGGCGCAGGCCGCGGTGACCCCGATCCTCCTGTGGCACTTCGGTCAAATTCCGGTCGTGTCGCCGCTGGCGAATCTCGTGGCGACGCCGGCCGTCGCCATCTCCACGCTCGCCGGTGCGGTCGGCATCGGTCTCGGCTTCCATCCCGCCGTCGAGGTCGCGGTCGGCGCCGCTCGGTTCGTGCTGGCGGTCGCTCATGCCGCGGCGGGGTGGCCGTCGGTCGGTGTGCTCGGTGTCCCGATCGTGGCGCTCTTTCTGTGGGGCCTGCGCAGCCGGCAGTGGCGGGGCGTGGTCGCCGTTTCCGCCTGTGCGGTGGTGCTGGTGTGGAGCGGCCGGCTGGTTCCCCCTGTCGACGTGCCCGCCGTCGTGTTCGTCGACGTCGGTCAGGGCGATGCGGCGATCGTCTTCGGACCGGGCGACGAGGTGGTGCTCATCGATGGTGGTCCCGATCCCGTTGCGATGGTCTCCGCCCTGCGACGCTACGGAGTCGACCGCATCGACCTCGTGGTCGTGTCCCATCCGCACGAGGACCACATCGGCGGGTTGCCCGAAGTCGTCGAGCGTTTCGACGTAGGGCACGTCTGGCATCCCGGCCACGACTCGGGCAGCACCACCTTCACGAGGCTGCTAACCGTGGCCGCGGCCCGAGGGACTCCCGTGAGCGTCGTTCGTTCCCCATTGCGGGCGTCCGTTGGGGCGATCGGGTTGTCGGTGGTCGGTCCGGTGCGCAGGTACGCCGGCCCGAACGACGAGAGTCTCGTTGTGATCGTGTCGGCCGGCTCCACGGAGATCCTGTTCGCCGGCGACGTCGAGGAGTTGGCCCAGCGCGAGATCCCGGCGACGGACATCGACATCCTCAAGGTGCCACATCACGGCTCGGACACATCCGACCTGGAATGGCTCGTGGCCGGAACGCCGGACGTGGCGGTCATCAGCGTCGGCGTCAACGACTTCGGCCACCCCCATCCGGACGTCGTGGAGGGCTTGCAGCGGGAGGGCATCGTCGTCCGGCGCACCGACCGGGACGGGGACGTCGTGGTTCCGCTTCGTTAGCCGGTGGCCTCGGGGAAGTCCCGGGCGACATCGGATCGCAGACGTTCCATCAGTCCCCCTAGCGAGACGTCGTCGCCGGGGATGGTCGACGTCGACGCCGCCCACGGCTCTCCGGTCACCTCTGCCAGTTCCGCGGCGACCTTGCGGGCGAAGATCTCGGCGCCTTCGGCGGCCGTCTCCGGCAGGATGAACACGAACAGGTCACCCCCATCGTCGGCGACGTGGGCGACCCGGTCGACGGTCCGTACGCTCGATTCCAGCAGGGTTCCCAAGCGCTTCATCAGCGCTTCGCGCGTCCGGCGGTCGAGGCGTCCGGACGACCGCTCGAGGGCTACCACCGAGAAGATCTTCTCGTAGCGCTGCGCGCGCGATCGTTCGAGGTCGATGGTCTCGATGGCGTACCGGGCGTTGAACAACCCGGTCTCCGAGTCGATGTGGTCGTAGAGGTCGAGCTTGGTGAGCGAGGCGCGGAGCTGGCCGACCGCCCATCCACCCAAAGTCCCGAACGTCAGATAGCCGAGCGATCGGGTGACGATGAGGCCCGTGAACGGCTCCATACCGACGATATCGATGAGGGGAAGCCGCAGCGTGACATAGCCGGCGATCGCGGCGAGCGCCGCCACGAGCCCGCCCCGGAACCCCCAGTACAGGAACGACACGAACACCGGCAAAAAGAACAGCGTGGCGGCGACTTCGACGGGATCGACCCGCCTGACGAACATGACGAGCGCGATGCCGGCCAGGATCGCCAACCCCGCCACGAGAAGCAGCGAGCGCGCCCTTTGGTAGTCGATCGTTCGGCCTGCCAGCATCCGCATCGCCGCCGCATGGTAGCGATCGCTTCCATCGCTAACGTGTTGGGAACCAGACCCGAGAGACCCGCGCATGCCATCCATCCTTTGGAACCGTCTGGCGCTCGTCGCGCTCATGGCCGTGTTCCTCATCCCCATGGTGACCTCTTCGCTGCGCGGGCTCACCCACGTCCTGACGTGCCGGGAAGAGGTCGCCCAGCCGTTCACGGTCGTGTTCGAGGACGGCGAGGCGCTGGTGCTGTCTTCGACCGTGATCACCAACGACCAGACCCACGACACATTGTGTGGTGGTCTCGACGTCGATGTCCAGGCGCGCGCTCTCGAGGATCAGCGCGCCGCGTTGACGCTCGTCGTGGCCAACGAATCCGAGCATCCCTGGCACGGAACCGTCAATGTGTCGCTCGGAAGGGGCATGATGGGGGAGCGGCTCATACCGATTTCGATCGGCCGGGTGGCCGCCGGTTCGACGGAGATGGAGACCGTCGAATTCTCGCTCGGCGACGGCCAGCACGAGTTCAGCGGCTCGCTGCTCATCGGACCGTGACGGCCATCGTTCACATCAAGGGTCCATCCGGAGCCGGCCCGGGAGAACGCCAGCTCATGATGGACCGGGCCGCCGGATACCTCGGCCAGGCCGATCTCACCCAGACCATCCGGGTCGACGTGCCCCAACGCGGTAGCGAAGCCGACGGCGAGGGTACGTTGAGAACCGAATTGGAGGTGCTGGTCCCCGCGCTCCAATCGGGTTCGCTGTTCGGAGATCGCCAGGGCATCGAAGTCGTCGACGCACAGTGGATCCAAAAGGCGGAAGCCGAGATCGTGGCCGAGCTGTTGCGTTCCGCCGACCCGGTCGCGGTCTTCGTCGTCTTCGTCACGGCCGGTGCGCTGCCGTCGGCGCTGGCGGCCACGGTGAAGGACCTGGGCGAAACGGTCACCATCCGGCGCTTCACGCCGAAGTCGGCGCGCGACTGGCTTTCCCAGGAGCTGCGATCCCGCAGGATGCTGCTCCCGAGCGACGCTTCCGACGCCCTGTTGCAGCGGTTCGGTACGGACGTGGCGTCGATGGGCCAGGCGCTCGACCAGCTCGAGCTCTCGACGGAGCCGGTGACCCGGCAGGTCATCCTCGACCGATTCAAGAACCGACCCGACGAGGGCATGTGGCACTACGTCGACGAGCTCGACGCCGGCAATACCGGGGGAGCGTTGCGGCGACTCGAGGATTTCTTGACCCACGGCCACCCACTCCAGCTCATCGGTTATCTCGAGGGCGATCTCAAGCGGCGCTCCCTCGTCGCCGCCGCACCCGACATCGTCACCTATGCAGCCTGGTCTGGGCAGAAGGTCGACGATTGGCGGGTGGAGAAGGCCTGGAGGAACCGGAACAAGACGAGCGCGGCCCAGCTTCGATCGGCTGTGGCGGCGCTCGCGAAGGCGGACCGATTGTTGAAGTCCGCGCCCGAGGAGACGCACCGCCTCACGATGGAACGACTGACCATCGCCCTCAGCCGCTGGTACGGTCGCTGAGTTGAGCGGTATCGCCACCGGTTGCTAGAGTGCCGGGCGGCGTGTTTCGCGCCGTTTCCTCTTTCGACAGGATTTGAAGCTGCAATGGCGAACATCAAGTCACAGATCAAGCGCAATCGCCAGAACGAGAAGCGCAAGTTGGCCAACCGAGCGGTCCGCTCGGAGATGAAGACGCGGATCAAGAACGCCGTCGAGACCGCAGAGTCCGGCGATCGCGAGGCCGCGTTGGAAGCACTCCGTCTCGCACAGAAGCGCATCGACAAGGCCGTGTCGAAGGGCGTGCTCAAGAAGCAGACCGCGGCACGACGCAAGTCGCGTCTCACCAAGCAGGTCGAACAGCTGCTCGGCTGACTTCCCGTTCGGGGGCGACGACGATGTCGCGCATTCGCAATTTCTCGATCATCGCCCACATCGACCATGGCAAGTCGACGCTCGCCGACCGTCTCATGGAGCGGACCGGCGCCGTCACCGAACGGGAGATGCGCGACCAGCTGCTCGACTCGATGGATCTCGAGCGCGAGCGGGGCATCACCATCAAGGCGCAGTCGGTTCGGCTGACGCACCGGGCCGGGGATGGCTCCGACTACACGCTCAACCTCATCGACACGCCCGGGCACGTCGATTTCTCGTACGAGGTGTCGCGATCGCTGGCGGCCTGCGAAGGCGCCATCCTGCTCGTCGACGCCGCCCAGGGCGTCCAGGCACAGACACTGGCGAACGCGTATCTGGCCGTCGAAGCCGGCCTGGAGATCATTCCGGTCATCAACAAGATCGACCTGCCGGCCGCCGAGCCGGAGCGGGTCGCCGACGAGATCGTCGGCATCCTGGGGGGCGATCCGGCCGCCGTCATCCGGGTCTCGGCCAAGACCGGCGAAGGCATCGATGAGCTCCTCGATCGGATCGTCGCCGACATCCCGCCGCCCACCGGCCGAGCCGACGCTCCGCTGCGAGCGCTGGTCTTCGACTCGTACTTCGACACGTATCGCGGGGTGGTCTGTTCGGTGCGGGTCGTCGATGGTGCGCTCGTCACCGACGAGCAGCTGCTGTTCATGGCGACGCGGGAACGACATCCCGCCAACGAGCTCGGGGTGATCACACCGCGGGCGAAGTCCATCGACCGGCTCGGCGTCGGCGAGGTCGGGTTTCTCATCACGGGCGTCAAGGAGATCGATCGCATCCGCGTCGGTGACACCGTGACCACCGCGCACGACCCGGCCGACGTCCCGTTGCCCGGATATGCCGAACCCAAGCCGATGGTCTTCTCCGGTCTGTTCCCCTCGGACGGTGACGACTTCGAGCGCCTTCGGGAGGCTCTCGACAAGCTCCAGCTGAACGATGCGTCGCTCGTATGGGAGCCGGAGACGTCACGCGCCCTCGGATTCGGGTTTCGCGTCGGCTTCCTGGGGTTGCTGCACATGGAGATCGTCCGCGAGCGGCTCGAACGGGAGTACGACCTGGACCTCGTGGCCACCGCGCCGTCCGTCGCCTACCGGGTGACGAGCACAGACGGCGAGGTGACGGATATCCGCTCGCCTCAGGACCTCCCCGCTCCTGCCAACATCGAGCAACTCGAAGAGCCTTACGTGCGGGCCATGATCATCACGCCCTCCGAGTATGTGGGCGCCGTCATGGAGCTCGCTCAGGCGCGGCGCGGCGAGATGGCGCACATGCAGTACCTCAGCCCGGAGCGGGTCGAGCTGATCTATCAGATTCCGCTCGCCGAGGTCGTCTTCGACTTCTTCGACACGCTGAAGTCTCGGACGAGGGGCTATGCGTCACTCGACTACGAACCATCGGACTACCGGGTTTCCGATCTCGTCAGGGTCGACATCCTGCTGGCCGGCCAGTCGGTCGATGCCTTCTCGACGATCACGCATCGAGACAAGGCCTATACGTATGGCAAGGCGATGGTCGAACGCTTGCGGGAGCTCATCCCCAGGCAGTTGTTCGACGTTCCGATCCAGGCCGCCATCGGTTCCAGGATCATCTCGCGCGAGACGGTGAAAGCCCGCCGGAAGGACGTGCTCGCCAAGTGCTACGGGGGCGACATCAGCCGCAAACGCAAACTGCTCGAGCGCCAGAAGGAAGGCAAGCGCCGCATGAAGATGGTCGGATCGGTCGAGGTGCCGCAGGAGGCGTTCATCGCGGCGCTGCGCGTCGACGGCGACGACCGGTGACGCGTCCCGACGCCGTCGCCCTCGCCGAGGCGGCGGCGACGTGGCGCGGGGCGTACGTGCACATCCCGTTCTGTGCGCGCCTGTGCCCCTATTGCGACTTCGCCGTGGTGCCCGGACAACTCGATCAGATGGACCGCTATATCGAAGCGGTCGTCCGGGAAGTCGGCATGGAACCGGAGTGGGCGCCGCTCGACACCGTCTTCTTCGGAGGTGGGACGCCGAGCCGGGTACCCGCCGATCGGCTGGCGCGGGTGTGCGACGCCCTCAGCAACCGCTTCGGGTTCGCCTCGGACGTCGAGGTCACGATCGAGGCCAACCCGGAAGACGTCGACGCGGCCTATGCCCGCCAGGTGGCTGCGGCCGGGATCGCCCGCGTGTCGCTCGGAGCGCAGTCGTTCGACGATGGTGTTCTCGCGGCGTTGGGCCGTGTTCACCGCGCCGTTGACACCGTTCGCGCGGTCGATGCGTTGCGTTCGGCCGGTATCGCGTCGATCTCGATCGACCTCATCTTCGGCCATCCGGTCGAGACCGCGGCCGTCTGGTCGGCGACGCTCGACGAGGCGGTCGCCGCCGGTGTCGACCACGTCTCCACGTACGCGCTCACGGTCGAACGGGGGACCGAGCTGAGCCGGCAGATCGCCGACGGGGCGCCGGCACCCGATGAAGACACGCAGGCCGACCGGTGGTCGCTCGCCGATGCGCGCCTCGCACAGGCCGGCTTCATTCGATACGAAGTGTCGAATCGGGCAAAGGTCGGTCACGTCAGCCGGCACAATCTGGCGACGTGGGGTCGGGCCGAATACGTCGCGTTCGGTCTGGGTGCGCACGGGTTTCGAGCGGGCGTCCGCCGGCGAAACGTCCGCCGCCTCGACGCCTACCTCGAGGCGATCGAAGCCAACCGGCGTCCGGAGGCCGGTCGAGAGACGGTGGCGGGATGGCAGGCGGAGTGCGAGCGCGTCATGCTCGGCCTCCGCCGGGCCGCCGGGGTGCGGGCCGGCCGGGCCGGAACGGCGCTGCTCGCCTCCGACGAGGGCAGGAGGCTCACCGGCGCCGGTGTCCTGGTCCGGCGGGGCGACCGCCTCGTCGTCGAGCGACCCCTGCTGACCGACGCGGCGGTCCGGGCCGTTCTCTGGCTGCCCGAGTCTTAGCAGTCAGGAGAGGTGACTGCTAACCTGATGGCATGTTGGACGATCGAAAGTCCATCGTTCTCGGCGTGCTCATCGAGGAGTACATCCGGCACGGCGAGCCGGTCAGCTCGTCGGCCGTGCTCGAACGGTCGGGTCTCGGCGTCTCGTCGGCAACGATCCGCAACGATCTCGCCGCCCTCGAACGCGACGGATTCGTCTCACAACCGCACACCTCGGCGGGTCGGATACCGACCTCCAAGGGCTATCGCCACTACGTCGATCACGTCGAGCCGGCTCGGCTGCGTGCCGCCACCCGCGTCCGGATCCAGGACTTCTTCTCGACGGTCCATGTCGAACTCGGGCGACTGCTGAAAGCGACCTCCGATCTGGTCGCCGACGTCGCACACTACCCGGCCGTCGTGCTCGGCCCTGGCCTCGCCGGCGACAGGATTCGCGGCTGTCACGTCGTCCAGATGGGCGAGCGATCGGCGCTCGTGGTGCTCGTCACCGACCGCGGCAATGTCTCCCAGGAGTTGGTGGCGCTTCCCGACGTGGCCGGACCCGAGGACGTGGCCGCCGCCGAGCGAGCGCTGGTCGACCTGCTCGTCGAGCATTCGGTGACCGAGGCGGCCGGGAAACTGCCGGCCGTCCTCGAGGAGATCTCTGGGCCCGTGGCAACCGTGTTGGAGGCTGCGTTCGAAGCGGCCCTCCGGACCACCGAGTCGACCCGGTCGTTGTATGTGGGCGGGACGTCGCAGATGGCCGGCGTCTGGGAAGACCTCGGCGCCGTCCACCGCGTGCTCGAGGTACTCGAGCGCGAAGCGATGCTGCTGTCGGTGCTGGCCTCGGCGGAGCCGGGCACCCTGATCCGGATCGGCGAGGAGCTGCCTCCCGGCTGGGGCGGTGACCTGGCCGTGGTCTCGTCCAGCTACGACGTCGGCGGCGAGCCGGCCGGCACCATCGGTGTCCTCGGCCCGATGCGGATGGATTACCGGCGAACGGTCAAGATCGTCGAGGAAGTCCGTGACGGCTTGGCGGACCGGCTCGGGTCTTGACGGCCCCTAAGCTGTCGCAGCCATGAGGAAGGACTATTACGCCGCGCTGGGCGTCACCGCAGACGCCACTCCCGAGGAGCTGAAGAAGGCCTTCCGGAAGCTGGCGCGCGAAACCCACCCGGACGCCAATCCCGATGACCCGACCGCGGAGGCTCGGTTCCGCGAGGTCGCCGAGGCGTACGAGGTGCTGTCGGATGCCGACAAGCGTCGTGCCTACGATCGCGGCGACACGTTCGACTTCGGCGACCTCCTCGGCGGGTTTGGCATCGAAGATCTGCTGCGGAGTGTGTTCGGCGACGGCGGGCTGTTCGGTGCGGCGACCCGCGCCGCATCGCGCGGGCGTGGTCACGACGTGCTCGTCCCGGTCTCCATCTCGCTCGAGGAGGCGGCGTTCGGAACCACCAGCGAAGTGCAGTACCGGGGGTCGGTGACCTGCCCGTCGTGTGCCGGGACCGGCGCAGCCGCCGGGACGCGCCCGATCGCCTGTCCCCAGTGCGAAGGCATGGGGTCGGTGCGAGCCGCCCGGCGCACGGTGCTGGGCACGATGATGTCGGTCGTGCCATGTGAGCGCTGTCAGGGGCGCGGCCAGATCGTCGAGAACCCGTGTTTCGACTGCCACGGCGACGGTACGACGACAGACGATCGAACGGTCCTCGTCGAGGTGCCGGCCGGCGTGGCCGATGGCACCCGTTTGAGATTATCCGGACAGGGCGAGGCTTCGGGCCTCGGAGGAGCGGCCGGCGACCTGTATGTCGAGCTCCGCGTCGAGTCCGATGATCGCTTCGAGCGCGCCGGTGACGATCTCGTCCACCGACTCACGGTGGGAGTGGCCCAAGCGGCCCTCGGGGTCAAGGTGTCCGTCCCGACCATCGACGGTGACGAATTGGAGGTCGAGATCGAACCGGGCACGCAACCCGGCTCGGTGTTCTCGTTCCCCAACCGCGGCATGGCGCGGCTCGGTCGGCGCGGTCGCGGCCGGATGCTCGTCGAAGTGAATGTCGCCATCCCGGACTCGCTGTCCCAGCAGGCGGAAGACGCGTTACGCGCCTACGCGTCGGCGACTGGCGAAGAGGTTCGCGCTCCCCGCCGGTGGCGGCGAGCCAAGTAACTGCGCCACGGCCCGCACATCGTCGGGGCGACCAAACCGGCGAGCGCCCGGAGAACTTGCGCCCGCCGGTCACCGTTCTGATCGGTCCGGAAGGCGGCTGGGCCGAGGGCAAACTCGATGGGCGATGGGCCCGCGTTCACCTGTCGTACCGGGTGCTTGCGCATCGAAACGGCTGCGGTCGCGGCCGCAGCCCGGGCGCGTATCAGGGCATGATCGGCGGGGACCCTTTCATCGGGGAGGTCCGGTTGGTACACTCTGGTTGGCACAGGAGGGGAAGCCGTGACCGACAGCTACAACGAGGCGGTAGGTCGCCGTCTGCGTTCGATCCGAAAGCAGAAGGGCCTATCGCTGCAAGACGTGGAGGCGAACTCCGAACAAGAGTTCAAAGCCTCGGTCCTCGGCGCCTACGAGCGCGGCGAGCGCAGCCTCTCACTTCCCCGCATGCAACGCCTCGCGTCGTTCTATGGCGTACCCGTCGATCAGCTGCTGCCACCGGAAGGGCGCGGCCCGAGCAACGGCACGACGGCCTGGAGCAGTGGCGGCGTGACACTCGATCTCAACGCCGTGGAACAAGCCGACGGAACCTCGGCGGAAGTCGTCGAGCGATTCCTGCGCGCCATCCAGATCATGCGGCAGGATTTCAACGGTCGCGTGTTGACCATTCGTCGGAGTGACCTCCAACTGCTGGGTGGCCTGCTGCAGGAAACCGAGGCATCGATCGGGACCTTGCTCACCGACCTGGGGGCTCCGGACTCGGCCTGATCAGTCTGGGCCTGCGTGCCCCAGTGTCCGCAGCGCCGCCACGATCGCCGTGTGTGCCGTGTCGAGTGACTCGGCGCTGACCGTCGAGTCGGCTCTCGAGAAGTCGAGGTCGTGCACGTCGTCGATCGGGACGACGTGCAGGTGGAGATGTGGGATCTCCAAGCCGGCCAGCATGAGACCGACCTTCTGCGGTCGGTACACCATCATCAGGGCTTCGCCCACGTGTGCCGCGACGTCCATCAGATGATGGCGTAGCACCGCCGGTGCATCGAGCCAGTGGTCGACCGGTAGGCGCGGCACCACCAAGGTGTGGCCGGTGCGGAGCGGGGCGATCGTCAGGAACGCCACGGCGTCCGAATCCTTCCAGACGAACCGTCCCGGCAGCTCCCCGTCGATGATGCGCGTGAACAGCGTCGTCATGATCGTGACACTAGGGAACCTTTCACGCGCCGACCGGCGTTCTTTCGGAATGGGAACGGCGGCCGTATACTGGTGTCCATCCCCTCCAACCTGCGCGAGGACCCTTTGTTGACAGAAGCCGAAGTGCATGTGCGCGTTCCCGACCGCGAGCTCGTGGCGAACGTGTCCGGCCCTCACGATGCGCACCTGCGCATCGTCGATCGCGCCTTTCCTGAGGTGCGGGTCGTCGCACGCGGAGACGAGTTCCATCTCGCCGGTGCGGCCGATGCCGTTCCGGCCGCTCGTCATGTCCTCGAGGAGTTGATCCGCCTGTCCGAGGCCGGACAGCGTATCGACGAGGACGTGGTGCGACGGGTGGTCGACATGGTCGACGAAGGTGTTGCGGCTCCTTCCGAGGTCCTGTCGGGCGGCATCACCGTGGCGCGCGGTCGGATGATCCGCCCCAAGACCGCCGGACAGCGCCGGTACCTCGATGCCATCGCCGACAACACCTTGGTCTTTGGCATCGGTCCCGCCGGTACGGGGAAGACCTACCTCGCCATGGCTGCGGCCGCCGCCGAATTGAGTTCCGGCCGTGTTCGGCGCATCCTGCTCAGCCGGCCCGCCGTCGAGGCCGGTGAGCGGCTCGGGTTCCTCCCGGGTGACCTGGCCGCCAAGATCGACCCGTACCTACGGCCCCTCTACGACGCCTTGTACGACATGCTGGGACCGGATCAGACGGCCGCACTCATGGAGAAAGGCGTCATCGAGATCGCCCCGCTCGCCTACATGCGCGGCCGCACGCTCAACGACGCGTTCGTCATTCTCGACGAGGCGCAGAACACCTCGCCGGAGCAGATGAAGATGTTCCTGACGAGGCTCGGCTTCAACTCGAAGATGGTCATCACCGGCGACGTCACGCAGGTCGACCTTCCCACCGGGAGGGGATCTGGACTGCGCACGGCACGCTCCATCCTCGAAGGCATCGGTGGGGTGGCGTTCGTCCATCTGACCGCCAAGGACGTCGTTCGTGCCCGTATCGTTGCCGACATCGTCAACGCCTACGAACGGTACGAGCAGCGGCGTGACGAGGACAGGTCCGGATGACGTCGCTGCGTGGCACGTTCGCTCGCCTCGCGATCGTCGCCTTGACGATCGCCGCCGTGTGGGGCGCCTTGTCCTTCCGTGCGGAGACAGGCGACGTCGAGGTGGTCGTCGGTCAGCCGTCCCCTCAGCGGTTCGAGGCCACGTCTCCGGTCACCGACATCCTCGACGCCGATGCCACCGCCGCGGCGCGCAACGCGGCCGAGGCCCAGGTGGCCGACGTCTACACGGCCGACTCGGCGGTCACCGAAGAGGTGCGGTCACAGATCCAGTCGTTGATCGCCACCATCCGAGCCAACGCCGTCGCGCCCGATCCGGTCCTGACGGTTGAGATCGAACCGCCGGTCGTACCCGAACCGGAGCCGACCACGACATCGTCGACCGCCGACGGGACGTCGTCCTCCACGACGGTTCCGGTGCCGGTCGAAACCGTGACCCTGACCGGCACGCTGTTCCTGGACGCCGATGGCGACGGGATCTACCTCCCCGACATCGAGTCGACCGCCTCGATGGTCGATCTGCCCCTCGCAGACGTCGACGTGATCGTGGAAGACGCTCCGACGGGTGCGATCGTTCGAGCCCGCAGTGATGCCACCGGCGCCTTCACCGTCTCGGTCGCCGCCGAAGGCCCCTTCATCCTTCGGGTCGACGACCGGGACCCGCAGTTCCCCGACGCCTTTCGACTCTCCACGTCCAACAACCCGCAGGTGGTCGAAGCCACACCGGGTGGAGTGACGGTGGCCGCGATCGGTTTCACTCCTCACACGGTGCCGATCGAGGAGCAGATCGCGCTGGCGCCTGACCTCGGATTCGACTCGAACGACACGACGGTGACGCTGGTGACGATCGCCACCGAGGACGTGTGGCGCGTGGCGACCAACCAGGACGCCCAGCTGCCCAAAGTGAGCGAAGGTGCGGTGTCACGGGCGACGCAGGTCATGACGGCCGGGATCAAGAACGACGAGCTGGCCGAGGTCAGATCGCGCGTCCTCAGCGAGCGTCTCTTCCTCTTGTTGGATCTCGAGCGGGAAGATGCCATCGCCGCGGAACTCGCCGCCCAGCACGTGGCGGCGGCGTTTCTCGTCCCCAACGAAGAACTCGACGAAGCGCAGACCGCCGCCGCCCGGGCGGTGGCGCGGGCGGCGGTACCCGACGTCACGAAGAGCTACGACACCAATCAGCTCATCGTCGATGCGGGCGAGCCCGTCACCCAGGTCCAGTTCGATGCCATCAACCAGCTGGGCCTGCTGAAGCCAACCTCGACCCAGTACGCCGCCATCCTCGCCATGGCGGGGGTCTTCGTCGCCGTGGTGATGTTTTACATCGCCCGGTTCCGTCCCGGATTCTGGCATTCGACTCGTCGCGTCGGCTTGTTCGGACTGCTGCTGGGTCTCTTGGCGTTGGCCATTCGCGCCGCGGGCGCCGCCGACACGTTCGTCTCCGGGCTCGAGGTCGCCGGTGGCTACGCCGTGCCCGCTGCCGCGTTCGGATTCATGGTGGCCATCTTGTTCGACGGACGGATGGCGGTGCTCATGGCCATCTCGGCGGGGGCCATCACTGCGATGGCCACCGGGGATCCCGGGTACGCCAGCTTCGCGCTCCTGTCGGGCATCGTGCCGATCCCGTTCGTGTCATCGATCTCCAAGCGCGCCGACTTCGGTGGCGCCATCTTCTTCTCGGCGGTCGGGTCGGCGCTCATCGCCGCCGCAGCCGCCTTCTACTTCCACGCCCCTCCCGAAGGCGAGTCGGCGGCCGTGCTCGTGGCCACCGCCGCGGCGGTCGCCGGGGTGGTGACACTGCTGACCACGCTGGCGGCCGGCATGGCCGTGAGTTTCTTCGAGCTGGTGTTCGACATCACGACGTCGCTTCGTTTGCTCGACGTCACCGATCGAAATCACCCCGCTCTCCAGTTGCTCCAGGAAGAAGCGTGGGGGACCTTCAACCATTCCTTGATGGTGGGAACACTGGCAGACAAGGCGGCCAAGGCGATCGGCGCCAACAACCTGCTGGCGCGAGCGGCTGCCTACTACCACGACCTCGGCAAGACCCAGAACCCGAGCTATTTCATCGAGAACCAGTTCGGCATCTCGAATCCCCACGATCTCCTTCCGCCGGAGGAATCCGCCGAGATCATCCGGAACCACGTGCTCGACGGTGTCGATCTCGCCAAGCAATACCGCATCCCGTCGGAGGTGGCGGACGGCATCCTCTGCCACCACGGCGACGGCATCATGCGGTACTTCTACGAGCGCGCCAAAGAGCTGTACGGCGAGGACGGCCTGAACGTCGCCGACTATCGCCACGCCGGCCACAAGCCACGGACGCGAGAGATGGCGATCCTCATGATGGCGGACGCGCTCGAAGGCGCCACCCGCGCCGTGTTCACCGACCGTGATCCGACCCCCGAGGCCATCGCACAGGTCGTCGATCGGGTCGTCGCCGAGAAGGTCAACGACGGGCAGCTCTCCGAGAGTGACCTGACCCTGGGCGATCTCACTCGCGTCAAGGCTGCGTTCGTCGATGCGCTCGTGGGGCATTATCACCAGCGCATCCCGTATCCGAACTTCCCGGGCGCCGTCGAAGGCGAGGCTCCCACGGCCCTGAGCGGCCCGACCGACGAGATCATCGACGTCGAATCGGTCGAGGAAGACTCGGTACACTCCCCCGAAACGGCGGACGGCACGGCAGTCATCCCCATCCGCCGACCGAAGGAGCGATGACGCGTTGAACATCTTCGTGGCGGACGAGCAGGAAGAACCGCTCAGTACCGACGCCTTGCGGTCACTCGCCGAGCTCGTGCTCGAAGAAGAGGGTTTCGAACCAGACACCGAGGTGACGATCTTCTTCGTGACCGATGAGGTCATCGCCGATTACAACCGCCGGTTTCTCCACCGGTCCGGCCCCACCGACGTCCTGGCCTTTCCCCTGGAGCATCTCGAGCCGGGTTCGCTTCCGGTTCGACAGGTCAACGGTCCCCCGACCAATCTCGGCGACGTGTTCATCGCACCCGCCTACGTGCGCCGACAAGCCGACGACCGCGGTGTCTCCTTCGACGAGGAAATCTCTCTGATGGTCGTCCACGGCATCTTGCATCTCCTCGGATACGACCACGGCGACGATGAGACGGCCGAGCACATGGAGGGTCGCGAGCGGACCTTGCTGTCCAGAGTGGGGCTGCGGCGCGCATGATGTTGGTCGCAGCCGGATTCTCGCTCGTCGTACTGTCTGTTGCCGCGTTGCTGCGGGCGGCCGGCGCATCGTTGCTCCGCACCCCGAGAGCCGACGCGTTGCACGATGCCGCCGACGACAACCGCGCCGCGACGGTGGCGCTGCTCCTCGAGGATCGCTTCGGTCTGCAGCCGGCCATCGCGCTCGTGCATTCCGGTCTGTTGGTGGCGGCCAGCCTCCCGCTGACATGGGTCATCGCCCTACGCACGTCAGGCGCTGTGCTGGTGGCGGCGCTCGCCGCCTGGGGCGTGTTCGTCGTGTTCGTCGGCGAAGCGCTGCCTCGGTCGGTGGGCCGCCGGCAGCCCCGTCGGCTTGCCTACCGCTTCGCACCCCTCCTCAGATGGGCCGTGTCGATCGGCGATGCGGCTAACGACCTCGTCGACGAGGAGGAAGTGGTCGCATCCGAAGACGACCACGACGAGGATGACCACTCCGAGATCGAACTCATCTCGTCGGTGCTCGACTTCTCGGAGACACTGGTGCGCGAAGTGATGGTGCCCCGTCCCGACATGGTCGCCATCAACGGATCGCTCACCTCCGAAGAAGCCCTCGACATGGTGATCGAGCACGGGTTCTCCCGGATCCCGACGTTCGGTGATGGCATCGACGACATCCAGGGGATCGTGTACGCCAAGGACCTGCTGCGGTTGATGGACGAGGGCTCGGGGCCGACCGGTCTCACCGATCTCATGCGGCGCGCCTACTTCGTGCCGGAGACCAAACGGATCCCCGAACTCCTGCGCGACATGCAGGCCAACCAGGTGCACATGGCGGTCGTGGTCGACGAGTTCGGCGGGACCGCCGGAATCGTCACGATCGAGGATCTCCTCGAGGAGCTCGTCGGGGAGATCGCCGACGAGTACGACCGCGAAGAACCCATGGTGAAGCCCGAGGTCGGCGGAACCTTCGTGGTCGACGGTCGCCTGGACGTCGAGGAGCTGGCCGCGCTCGTGTCCGCGGAGCTGCCGGACGACGAATGGGACACGGTCGGCGGCCTCGTACTCGGCCTGGCCGGGCGGGTGCCGCGCGAGGGAGAATCGTTCGAGGTGGGCCCCGTGACCCTCACCTGCCTGCGCGTGCAAGGTCGGCGGGTGGCGAAGGTGCGCGTCGAGCGCTTCGGCCGCGAGCTCGCCGGAGACCATGTCTGACACGAGGTCGGGTTTCGTCGTCATCGTCGGGCGACCGAATGTCGGTAAGTCCACACTCGTCAATGCGATGGTGGGGGAGAAGGTGTCCATCACCTCGACGAGACCGCAGACCACGCGGTCGGTGATTCGAGGGGTGCTCACCAGATCGACCGTCGACGGGATGGCGCAAGCCGTGCTCGTCGACACACCGGGCTTGCACAAGCCACGCACGGCGCTGGGGCAGCGGACGAACGCCATGATCGACCGCAGCCTTTCGGAGGCCGATGTCGTTGTGGCCGTTCTGGCGGCCGACGAGCCGGTCGGTCCTGGCGATCGGCGGGTGGCCGACCGGGCAGGTCGCGCCGGCCCGCCCGTGGTGTGCGTCGTCAACAAATGCGACGTGGCATCGCCCGACACCGTCGCCGAGCGGCTGATCGAGGCATCCGAGTGGGATTTCGACGCCTATGTCCCGGTGTCGGCCTTGACGGCCGACGGCGTGACGATCGTCATCGACGAGATCACGGCGCGACTGCCCGCGGGTCCGTTGTACTTCGCAGAAGGCGAGATCTCGGATCAGGCCGAACGGGCGATCGTGGCGGAGATCGTTCGTGAGAAGTTCCTCGACCGGCTGCACGATGAACTGCCGCACAGCCTCGTCGTGATCGTGGAGGACATGTCGGAGCGCCCGAACGGGACGCTCTACGTCGAGGCCCGGGTGGTCGTCGAGCGCGACAGCCAGCGGGGGATCGTAATCGGCAAAGGCGGAGGTCTCCTGCGGACCGCGGGAGCCGAGGCCCGGGCCGAATTGGAAGCCCGTATGAGCACCCCCATCTATCTGGATCTGCGCGTGACGGTGGCCAAGGACTGGCAACAGCGGCCAGATCTGCTCGACCGGTTCGGTTTCGGGGCGGGTTGACCGACCCGCCGCGAGTGGCACGTCGGGAACCCGACCGCCGCATACACTGAGCCGTCATGGCGCTGAAGCACGACCAAGGCATCGTTTTGCGGTCGTACGCGTTCGGAGAAGCCGACCGGATCGTCGTGCTGCTGAGCGCGACGTCGGGCAAGCTCCGGGTGGTCGCCAAGGGGGTACGCAAGACGAAGTCGCGCTTCGGCGGGCGACTAGAGCCGTTCACCCACGTCGACCTCGTGCTCTACGAGGGGCGCAACCTCGACACGGTGACCCAGGTCGAGGTGATCGAGCCCTTCCCCTCACTGCGCCACGATCTCGACCGGTTCGTGACGGCCTCGACGCTCGTGGAGGTCGCGGATGCCGTCGCACAGGAGGACGAGTCGTCGGTGGGGTTGTTCTTGCTACTCCATCGGGGGCTGCGTGCACTCGAGGCCGGTGATCCCGGACGAGACCTCATCACGACCTATCTGCTCAAGGTCGCCGACGTGCTCGGCCTGGCGCCGGCGCTCGATCGATGCGCCGGGTGCGGCTCTCGCCGCCCGGATCTGCGGTTCAACATGGCGGCGGGCGGCTCCGTGTGCGGCGATTGCGCACCAACCGGGGCCTATCGCCTGAGGGAAGGGGTCACGGCCCGACTCGCCGAACTGGCGGCATCGGACCTGGCCCAGTTGCCGCCCGCCATGTCAGAGCTCGAAGCCGAAGCGCTGGGGGTGGCGCGCCGGTTCTTCGAGCATCACCTCGAACGCCGCATCGCATCGCTGGCGGTCATGCATGAATGATCGCCTTGGCGGCGGCGTCGATCCGACCAACGTGCCGCGCCATGTCGGTCTCATCATGGATGGGAACGGCCGCTGGGCCGAACGACGCGGCCTCCATCGCACGCAAGGGCACGCCGCGGGGGAAGCCGCACTCTTCGAGACGATCGACGCTGCCCTCGCCCTCGGGATCGAGTGGTTGACGGCTTTCACGTTCTCGACGGAGAACTGGTCGCGTTCGCCGTCCGAGGTCGAGTTCCTCATGTTCTTCAACGAGGACCTGCTGCTGAGGCGCCGGGACGAGCTGCACGACAAAGGCGTGCGCATGCACTTCATCGGCGTACTCGACGACCCACGCATCCCGGAGCGGAACCGGCACAGGATGGCCGAATCCGCCGAGATGACCGCCGCCAACGACCGTCTGCATCTCGTGCTCGCCTTCAACTACGGCGGTCGAGCCGACATCGTGGCGGCGGCGCGTGACCTGGCCGCCGAGGCGGCAGCTGGTCGGCTGGACCCGGACGACATCGACGAGGAGCGGTTTGCCCGGTCGATCGGGGTGCCGGGGATGCCGAGCGCCGATCTCGTCGTCCGTACGTCGGGGGAGTACCGCATCTCGAACTTCATGTTGTGGCAGGCCGCCTATGCGGAGTACGTCTTCACCGACACGCTGTGGCCGGACTTCACGAGCACGGACCTGAGCGACGCCGTCGTCGAGTACCAACGCAGGAAGCGCCGATTCGGCTCTGCGTGACGACCGCTAACATCGCCGCTTCTGTATGCCGGCTGATTTCGACACCATCGTCAACTTGTCCAAGCGACGCGGGATCGTGTTCCCGTCGTCGGAGATCTATGGCGGACTGCGTTCCGCATACGACTACGGTCCGCTCGGCGCGGCCCTGCTTCGCAACGTCAAGGACCAGTGGTGGAAGTCGATGGTGCAACGGCGCAGCGACGTGGTGGGTCTGGACTCGGCGATCCTGCAGGCCCGCCAGGTGTGGCAGGCGTCCGGACACGAGGACGTCTTCACCGATCCGCTCGTCGAATGTCGGAACTGCAACAGCCGGCACCGGTTGGACAAGCTCGAGGACCCGGATCTGTGCACCGTGTGCGGGTCGCGCGGCCAGTTCACGGAAGCCAAGCACTTCAACTTGATGTTCCGCACGCACATGGGGCCGGTCGACTCCGACGACAACCTCGTCTATCTCCGGCCCGAAACGGCGCAGGGCATCTTCATCAACTACGAGAATGTCCGGCGGACCCAACGCCTCAAGCTGCCGTTCGGCATCGCGCAGATCGGCAAGTCGTTCCGCAACGAGATCACCCCGGGCCAGTTCGTGTTCCGGACACGAGAGTTCGAGCAGATGGAGATGGAGTACTTCTGTCGTCCCGACGAGGCGGCCGACTGGTTCGACTATTGGATCCGCATGCGCAACGAGTGGTACCTGGACCTGGGCATGAACGCCGACAACCTCCGCATCCGCACCCACACCGACGACGAGCTCTCGCACTACTCGGCCGGCACCGTCGACGTCGAGTACCGGTTCCCCTGGGGTTGGGACGAACTCGAGGGCATCGCGAACCGGACGGACTTCGACCTGCGACAGCACACGGAACACAGCGGGCAGGACCTCCGGTACTACGACCAGGAGTCCGACGAGCGATTCTTCCCCTACGTCATCGAGCCCGCCGCCGGTGCCACCCGCACCACGTTTGCCTTCCTCATCGACGCCTACCACTCGGAAGAGGTCGACGGCGAGACGCGAGTGGTCCTCCGGCTCGATCCGCGGCTGGCGCCGTATCAACTGGCTGTGTTGCCGCTGTCGAAGAAGCTCGAAGGCGACTCCGGGGTGCTGGCCGACTCGTTGCGAGGCAAGTACCAGCTCGAGCACGACGTGACCCAGTCCATCGGTCGCCGGTACCGGCGCCAGGACGAGATCGGTACACCCTTCTGCGTCACGTTCGACTTCGACTCGTTGGATGACCGGGCGGTGACGGTGCGAGATCGCGACAGCATGGCCCAGGATCGGGTCTCGATCGATCGGCTGGAGTCCTACCTCGACGAGCGGCTCGAACTTCGTTGACACGAGTGGCCGCCCGTTTGTAAGCTCTCGGTGGAATCGGTTCCAAAGCCGGATTCCCTGAGGAGGACCATGGCCACGATCCTCGACGTGGCACGTGAAGCAGGTGTCGGTGTCGGCACCGTCTCACGCGTCCTCAACAACAGCCCACAGGTTTCGCCTCGGACGAGGGAGCGTGTCGAGGAAGCGATCGCGCGCCTGGGCTATTCGCCCAACCCCCTCGCCCGCAGCCTCTCGACCGGCCGCACGGATGCCATCACCATCCTCGTTCCGTATTTCACCACCCCTTCGGTCGTCGAACGGCTGCGCGGCATCGTTTCGGTGCTCGATGACGCTGATCGCGCCATCGTGCTGCGGAACGTCGAGTCGATCGAGCAACTCGATCGCGCCGTCGCGGATCTGACCGGCCCGGTGCTGCCGACCGGCCTCGTCGTCATCTCGCTGCCCGTCGATGGTCTCGCCACGGTCGACCTCCCCGTCGTGGCCGTCGATACGACCGTCGACGGATGCGTGTCGATCGACATCGACGACGAAGCCGCTGGTCGTTCGGGAGCGGAATACCTCCTCGCCGCCGGCCACCGGCGCATTGCCTTCGTGGGCGACGCCGAAGACCATCCGCTCGGGTTTCGATCGTCGGCACAGCGCAGGCGCGGTTACGAGCGAGCCCTCGAGGCGGCTGGAGTCGCAATTCGGCCGGGTTTCGTGAAACAGGGGAGCCCCGACCGGGCAACGGCCCACCGGCTGACCGCCGAACTGCTCGACTCGTCCGAGCAGCCGACCGCCATCTTCGCCGCCTCGGACACCCAGGCATTGGGAGTCATCGAAGCCGCCCGCGCCCGCGGGCTGGACGTGCCTGGAGATTTGTCGGTGCTGGGCTTCGACGATGTCGAGGTGGCGGCGTACGTCGGCCTCACCACCGTCCATCAGCCGCTGTTCGAATCCGGCCGCCTCGGCGCCGAACGCCTGCTCACGGCGGTCGGAGGCGGAGTCGGCGAATCCGTGACGCTGCCCACCTCGATCGTAGAACGGACGACGGTTGCGCCCCCGGAGGCCGGTCGTGCGTGACCTGATCACCATCGGGGAGTGCCTCGTCGACCTCATCTCCGTCGAGCGGGCCGAATCGCTGGCGGAGGCCTCCGAGTTTCGGGCCGTGTCTGGAGGCGCCCCCACGAATGTGGCGCTGACCGCCGGCCGCCTCGGACTCGACACCGTGGCCGTCGGAGCGATCGGAGACGATGGTTTTGGGCGCCGTGTCGCCGCCGAGCTCTCCGAGGCCGGTGTGACCGCCGACCTGCGGATCGTGCCGGCGCCGACGTCGGTCATCGTGGTGACCCGCACCGATGAAACGCCCGACTTCCTGGCCTTGCGTGGGGCCGATCGCCTCCTCACCGAAGGCCCCGCCGAACCCGCCCGCTGGCTGCACACGTCTGCCTTCGCCCTGTCCGCCGATCCCCAACGCTCGACCGTCGTCGCGGCGCTGGACGACGCCCGGGTGGGCGGCCGGCACTTCAGCATCGACTGCAACTACCACCCGCGCATCTGGACCGAACCGGCCGAAGGGATCCTTCGAACCGCCGTCGCAGGAGCGACCGTGGTGAAGGTGTCCACCGACGACGCGGCTCGCCTGTTCGGCCTGAGCGGCCACGATGCCGCCGCCCTGTTGTTGGAGTGGGGGGCGGCGTCGGTTCTCGTCACCGATGGTCCACGGCGAGCCGAGTTGGTGGACGCAGCCGGCGTCGCCGAGATGGCGATTCCCGCCCGCCGCGTCGTCGACGTCACCGGGGCGGGCGACGCGTTTCTCGCCGGTATCATCGCCGGCCGGCTCGCCGACCTCCCGGCAGCCCAGTGCCTGGCCGTGGCAGTCGAGGTCGCGGGTGCCACCGTCGAGGTGTTCGGACACCTCGACCGACCCCTCGATCAAACAGATCTGTTCTCCCGTGCGGCCGATGCCGTGCGAGAGCAGCAAGCAAGCGCGGTGAAGTCGTGATGACCGATCTGCGGAATGGAACGGCACGGATTACCGTGCAACTGATTCGTATCGGTAGATGCGGGTCTCAATGACAAGAAGGAGAGGCTACATGCGGAGAAACCTCCGATTGTTCGGGGTGTTGCTCGCCCTGGCGATGGTCGTTGCGGCTTGTGCTGGAGACACGGCAACCACGACCGAAGCTCCGGCGCCTGCGACGACGGCCGCCCCGGCGCCCGCCACCACCGCGGCACCAACCCCTGACACCACGATGGCAGACGACATGCCCGACGACGAGCCGATGGACCTCACCGGTACCACCGTCACCGTCTTCGGGCCCGAGAGCTCGGCGGTCGAAGCCGGTGCACTGCAAGCAGCATTGGACATCTTCGGCGCGCAGACCGGGATCGAGATCCAGTACACGGGTGCCCGTGACTTCTCGGACCAGATCAACGCCCAGGCGGCCGGCAACAACCCGCCGGACATTGCGGTCTTCCCGCAGCCCGGCAAGATCGCCGACTTCGCCCGCGAAGGGTTCATCCTTCCGCTTCCGGCCGAAGTCTCCGAGGTCATGAACGCCAACGTCGGTTCGGCCTGGACGGCGTTCGGTACCGTCGACGGCACCGAGTACGCCATCCCCACGAAGGCCGATCTCAAGTCGCTGGTGTGGTATCAGCCGACCGTGTTCGCCGAGAAGGGCTACGCGGTTCCCGAGAGTTGGGACGAGCTCCTCACGCTGACCGACACGATGATCGCCAACGGCGACACGCCGTGGTGCGTCGGTATCCAGTCCGGCCCGGCCACGGGTTGGCCGTTCACCGACTGGGTCGAAGACCTCATGCTCCGTATCCACGGTGCCGAGGTCTATGACCAGTGGGTCTCGCACGAAATCCCGTTCTCGGACGACCGGGTCGCCGAGGTCTGGCAGGCCGTGCTCGACCTGTGGAACAAGCCCGGTGCCGTCTATGCGGCCGGTGGTTCGATCGCTCTGACGCCGTTTGGTGACAACGGGTTCCCGTTGGTCGACGGCAACTGCATGATGCACCGCCAGGCGTCGTTCTTCTCGGCGTTCTTCCCGGAGGGCACCGTCACCGGTCCCGAAGGCGTGGACGTGTTCTACTTCCCGTCGGTGTCCGGCGATCGTCCGGTGCTCGGCGCCGGAACGCTCGTGGCGGCGTTCGACGACCGTCCCGAGGTGTGGGAAGTCATGAAGTACTTCGCCTCGCCCGCGTACGCCGACCAGCGGCAGCGCTTCCAGCACCTGGCCCAGGGTGGCGGTGAAGGCGTTCTGTCCGGCTTCTTGTCGCCGAACAGCAATGCCGACCTCAGCCTGTACCAGCCGCTCGAGCAGTCGTTCCTCGACATCCTGTTCAACGCGGAGGTCGTGCGGTTCGACGGCTCCGACCTGATGCCGGCCGACGTCGGTTCAGGTACGTTCTGGACGGAGGCGACCTCGGTCGTCAACGGCGAGAAGTCGCTCGAAGAAGCACTGCAGATCATCGACGACAGCTGGCCAAGCGGCTGAGTCGAGCTCCGACTAGCGTGGGCGCCGGCCGCAAGGCC
>JBFKPQ010000006.1:0-37894 GCA_041628225.1 Acidimicrobiia bacterium
ATCGTGGTGTGGGTCGACGGCGACAAGTCGGTGCTCAACCACGAAGACCTCGGAGGCCGGCTCACGCGGAACAGCCGTCGCATACGCGCCAAGTTGACCGGTGGGAGCAGAGCTGTCTCGGCGCGGATGGCCGCCGCCTCGGTGCTGGGGGCACTGTGGCGGCCCATCCGCAACCTGCCGGAACACGACCCATCCGTTCACGCAGAGGCCATCCTCGATACCGCCATGGCCGCCGCTGGAGTCTTGCGGGCGTCAGTCGAAGTCTGAGGTGTCCTCGCCGATGTCTCGGCGCAACTCGCCGAGCGCCTCCTCGGTTCCCTGGTCGAGGTCGGTAGGCGTCACCTCCACCGGTTCGCCCGCGGCCTCGACCACTTCCTCCATCGCTTCTTCAGGAGCGGGCGTGTCGGCGGGGCGGACCTTACCGGCGGCCCTCTTCAGCTCGACTCCCAATTCGGAGAACGTAGCCGACAGGGCATCGACCACTGATCCGACCGCTTCTTTGGCCTGCACCTTCACCTCATCGTCGCGGATGGCGTCGCCGACCGAACCGAACAGCCGCTCGAGCCCGTCGGTGACCGTGTCCCAAGCCTGCTTCACCTCGTCGGATGACGGAGATTCCTCCGTCTCGTCGTAGTGCTTCTTGAACGACTTGCCCAACGACGAGAACTTCGACTGGACGTCGCTCCATGCATCGTCACGGCTCATCGGTGGCCCCCTAACATCTCGTCATGCGCTTGCACCTCCTCGATGCTACCTACGAGCTGTTTCGTGCGTACTTCGGCCGACCGGAGCGATCGGCACCCGACGGCCGGGAAGTTGGCGCCGTGGCCGGCCTGCTGGAATCGACGTTGGGCCTACTCCGAGAACCGGACGTAACCCACCTGGGTGCGGCCACCGACACGGTTATCGAGTCGTTCCGCAACGACCTCTATGACGGCTACAAGACGGGCGAGGGCATCGAGCCCGCTCTTTGGCAACAGTTCCCGCTGGCCGAGCGCGCCCTGCGCGCCGCCGGCGTCGTGGTCTGGGGCATGACCGAGTTCGAAGCCGACGATGCCCTGGCCACCGCGGCATTGGCATACGTCGACCAGGTCGACCAGGTCGTCATCTGCACTCCGGACAAGGACGTTGCCCAGTGCGTTCAGGACAGCACCGTGGTCATGTTCGATCGGCGTCAGGAGATCCTCCGAGACGAACAGGGGGTGTGGGAGAAGTGGGGGGTGGGTCCCGTGTCGATCCCGGACTGGCTCGCCCTCGTCGGCGACAACGCCGACGGTATCCCTGGCATCCCCGGATGGGGCGCCAAGTCGGCCGCCACGCTGCTCGCCCGCTACACCCGGCTCGACGACATTCCGCTCGACGAGAACGACTGGGACATCAAGGTACGCGGCGCCGCCCGCCTCGCCGCCAACCTCCGGGAGCATCTCGATGATGCGATGTTGTTCAGGACGCTGACCACGTTGCGCCGTGACGTGCCCTTGGCCGAATCGTTCGACGATCTGCGCTGGCGCGGTGTACACAAAGACGAATACCTGGCTCTGTGCGACGAACTCGGCTTCGACGGTCTCAGGTCCCGTCCACACCTGTGGCAAGACTGAACGATTTGGCCGACTCGCACATCAACGACCCTCGCTATGTCGCCGACCAGTACGCCCGCCCTGACAACCTTGACGCGCGACGGTCGCTACACGAACGGTTCAGCACCGGCCCTCCGCTGAACGAATGGCTGCTCGGCGTGATGGACCTCGCGCCGGGTGTTCGGGTACTCGATATCGGATGTGGGCCTGGTGATCTCTGGGAATCCGGATGGCCGGTCGGGCTCGTGCTGGCCGACCGCTCGGCGGGCATGATCAGTGCGGCCCAACGCAGCGTTGGTGCTCCCGCGCTCGTGGCCGACGCGCAAGCCCTCCCGTTCGCCGACGGGTCCTTCGACGTGGTGGTGGCGAATTGGATGCTGTACCACCTTCCGAATCTCGAGCGCGGACTGACCGAGATCCATCGGGTGCTCACCACGGATGGCGTACTGCACGCCGGATTGAATGGAGCTCGACACATGCGTCAACTTGACGACATGGTGCGTCAAAGGGCCTTCGGTGAGGCGAGGCAGACCGGACGGACCGTGCTGTCGCTCGAAGCCGCCCCCGCCGCCCTGCGAGGACTGTTCACCGAGGTGACGATTCGGCGACCGGAAAGGCGGCTGGAGGTCACCGATGCCGCCGCGGTCGGCGCCTACCTGCGCAGCCACCCGCAACCCATCGACGATTCGGAGGTCGTTCGGGTGGTCTCGGTTGTAGCTCGTGAGATCGAGGCGCGGGGAGTGTTCGTGATCGATGTCGACCCTGGCTTGGTCACGGCCGTCAAGAGCTGAGCCGGCGGCGTCCCTCGAGTCAACTGCTGTCGTAACACCCTATGCACACAGTCGCACTACCCTCCGGCGGCGCCTGCAAGGGGGGATTCGTGGCTGAAGCCGTTGTCCGAGCGAAGAACATCGTCAAGACGTTTGGGGAGCTCCGCGCCCTCGACGACGTCACCTTGGACGTGCCCAGGGGCATCATTTACGGCTTGTTGGGCCCGAACGGCGCCGGCAAAACAACTCTCATCCGCGTCCTCACGACGCTGCTCCGACCGGACTCGGGATCGGCGACGGTCGCCGGTGTCGACGTGATCTCCGATGCAGCTCGCGCCCGGACCTACATCGGTCTCGCCGGCCAGTTCGCGGCTGTCGACGGCTTCCTCACCGGACGCGAGAACGTCGAAATGGTGGGACGCCTCTACAACCTCACTCCGGCCGAAGCCGCACACCGTGCCGATGAGGTGTTGGAACGGATCAGGCTCTCCGACGCCGCCGACCGCCCTGTTCGGACCTACTCGGGCGGCATGCGGCGCCGGCTCGACTTGGCGGCCTCCATGGTCGGACGACCGGAGGTCCTGTTCCTGGACGAACCCACGACCGGCATCGACCCGGCGAGCCGGTTCGATGTATGGGATCTCATCGACGAGCTCGTCGATCAGGGCACCACGATCCTGCTGACCACGCAGTATCTCGAAGAAGCGGATCGTCTCGCCGAGCGGATAGGTGTCATCGACCACGGCCGGCTCATCTCGGAAGGCACTGCGGACGAACTGAAGGACCGAGTCGGCGGATCGGTGGTGGAGGTGGCGCTGCGGCCCGAGGATCGCGAGCTCGGCATGGCCACGCTCGCCGAACTCGCCGGAACCGAATGTCACGTCGACGAGCGAGCCGGAACCTTCAGCATCCCGGCCGTCCGCGGTGTGCAGACACTCACCGACGCCGTGCGCCGGCTTGATGCACAGTCCATCGAAGCGATCGACATCGGCCTCCACAAGCCCACCCTCGACGACGTCTTCTTGACGCTCACGGGCCGGGCGGCCGAAGTCGGATCAGCCGGGAACGGGACCGCCCGCAAACGGGGTCGCGGCCGGCAGAGGAGTACCGCATGACGACCGTCGACGACTTGCACCACAAGGTGACGGCGAGCCAGACCCTGGCGCACATCGGCGTTCTGGCGCGGAGGAACCTGTTGCGGATCCGCCGGCTTCCGCAGTTGCTCGTGTTCGCCACCATTCAGCCGGTCATGTTTCTGTTGCTGTTCAACTACGTGTTTGGCGGCTCGATCGGCATGTCGCTACCCCCCGCAGCCAATGGGGATTACATCAACTGGCTCATCCCCGGACTGCTCGTCCAGGTGGCCGTGTTCGGCGCGTCATCGACGGCCATCGGGCTCTCGGACGACCTGCAGGCAGGGGTCATCGATCGCTTCCGGTCGCTGCCCATGGCCCGGTCCGCGGTGCTGGCCGGTCGGACGATCGCCGACCTGGTCCGCAACGCCTTCGTGATCAGCCTCATGTTGGTGGTCGGCGGCCTCATCGGGTTCCGGTGGAACACGAGCTTTTGGCAGACGCTGGCAGGACTCGCCCTCGCCCTGTCGTTCGCGTTCGCCTTTTCGTGGATCATGGCGGCCATCGGCCTGGCCGTGAAGGATCCGGAAACGGCGCAGACCGCCAGCTTCTTGCCGCTCTTTCCGCTGGTGTTCGCCTCGTCGGTGTTCGTTCCGACGAGCACGATGCCCGACTGGCTGCAGGCGTTCGCCGACGTCCAGCCAGTGACGATCCTGGGGAATGCCATTCGCGGTCTCATTCTCGGCCCCGGGGCGCTGCAACCAGGACAGACGACGGCGCAGATGGTCACCCTCGCCCTCGTGTGGGTGGTCGGCATCCTCGTGGTGTTCGTGCCGCTGGCCGTGCGCATGTACCGCCGCGCCATCAACTGACCCAGGTTCGATGAGCTGAGCCCCGGCCGCGTCGACCGTGGACGTCGGCGGGTTTGCGGAAGAACATCGCGGACCCGCCGGTTGTCAGGCCGGTACGCACTATCCCGGCCGACGTGGCAGGCGAGGCAACTGTGGAATGTGCCGGCAGCCGTCGACACACAAAGAAGCCCAGCTTGCTTGGGCGGTAGGTACCGCGGAGGGCCGTCATGCCCGCTGCTGGGATAAGGGGGTCGCCATCCGACAGGTCGGGTGGCGACGCGGCTCCTTGCGGGGCGTCAGTCGGCTGGGGGAGTGGCGCCGGCTTCGACCAGGACTTTGGTGAGGGCGTCTTTCTTGACGAGGCCCGACGCGCGCCAGCGCTGGTGGAGGCGGGTCTTCTTCGCTTGAGCGATCGGGGCGACCATCACGAACGTCGGCGTCGACTGGATCTTGAACGGGACGATCATGTCAGGGGCCTTCGCCACGTTGACCTTGACCACCTCGGCGGACTCGCCGAACTCGTCGGCCAGCTCGTTGACGATGCCGTCCATGACCTGACAGGGCGAGCAGCCGATCTGGAAGAAGTCGATGAGGATGGGCTTGCCATCTTCGGCGAGTTCCTCGAGATCCGCCATCGACGATATCTCTCGTGCCTTCTTGCGTTTGTTGCGTTTGAACATCACCGGGTCCAACCTTCGGGATCCTCGGTTTCTTCCACCTCGTATACGAGGTCGAGCCGCTCCATGCAGTCACTGCATCGGTACGCCACCACGTCGCCGGGCACGAACGGCTCGTCGGGAGGCGGTACAGAGATCAGGTGAGCCGTCCCCCCACACTCCACGCAGACGATCTCGGTCGCCGGGCCCTCGATCATGATGCGGCCGCCTCGATGGCGGGACCATCGACCGGTGCCGGCCGATGACTACCTCGAAGGCGCAACCAGCCGTAGCCGAAGAGCCCGCTCGCCAACGATCCGGCGAAGATGCCGACCTTGGCGATGTCCGCCAGCTCGGGGTGACCGGGGAAGGCCAAGCCGGCGATGAACAGCGCCACGGTGAAGCCGATACCGGCCAGGAGCGAGACCCCGAATACGTGGTCCCAGGTCGTGTTGGCGGGGAGCCGACCGATCCCGAACTTCACGGCCAGCCACGTGGCGAGCGTCACCCCGAACCCCTTGCCCACCAGCAGGCCGAAGGCGATGCCCAACGAAATCGGCTGGGCGAGTGTCTCGCCGATGCCCACTCCATCGAAGCGGACGCCGGCGTTGGCGAGCGCGAAGACGGGAACGATCACGTACGAGCTCCACGTGTGCAGCGAATGCTCGAGGCGGTTGAGTGGCGCGATCGACTCCCAGGCCACCTTCGAGAGCAAGCGGGCCTCCTCGTCGACCTTCTCGCGAGCCACCGACGTGCGCTCTTCCACGGGGTAGCGGTCGAGGACGCGGCGGGCTAGCCGGTCGAATTGTTGAGCGCCCACCAGTGGGCGAGCCGGCGTCATGAGTCCCAGCGCGACGCCGGCGAGGGTGGCGTGGACCCCGGACTCAAGCAAGAAATACCAGGTGACGACGGCGACGGGAACGTAGAACGACAGAGACCGGATGCCGGCGCGGTTGGCGCCGAAGATCACGACGAGGCCGATGATGGCCAGGCCGAGCCAGAAGCCGGACAGGTCCTCGGTGTAGAAGATCGCGATGACCGTGATCGCCCCGATGTCGTCGGCGATGGCGAGAGCGAGCAGGAAGAGCTTGGCGCCGACGGGCACTCGCGATCCGAGCAACGCCACGATGCCCACCGAGAAGGCGATGTCGGTCGCCATCGGGATCCCCCATCCTTGGATGCCCTCCCCACCCAGAACGAAGGCCACGTAGATGAGTGCCGGAAACACCATGCCGCCGAGGGCGGCGATGGCCGGCAGAGCCGCGGCGCGGGGATCGCGCAGCTCGCCGAGCACGAGTTCGCGCTTGATCTCGAGACCCACGACGAAGAAGAAGATCGCCATGAAACCGTCATTGATGACGTGGCGGAGCGACTCGTCGAAGTGGAAGGCGCCCAGGTTGATCTCGAGATGGGTCTCCCAGAACTGCTCGTACGTCTCACCGAAGGGCGCGTTGGCCCACACGAGCGCGGCGACCGCCATGATCAGCAGGAAGATCCCCGACGACGCTTCGGTCTGCGTGAACTCCAGCGCAGGACGGACGAACCGTCTCGGGATGAAACGGTCGGAGTCGATCCACGGGGTGGGGAGGCCTTCGTGCTCCATGGCCGCTACAGGGTACCAAGCGCTGGGGGCATCACCGCATCGACTCGACGAAGGCGTCGGTTCCCAGGTCGTCGAACTCGGACGACGGACCCATGATCATCACGACGGCGACGTTGCCCGACTTGGCGGGGAAGATGGCTATCTCCTGTAGGAGCTCTTGGCCGTCTTCGGTGGCCCGATACGTCTCGAGTTCGGTGTCCGAACCATTGATGACCACCGGACGGGAACCGATGTATTCGAAGCTGACGTTGCCACCTCGCTGGTTGCTCAGCTCGCCCTGTGCCTGGAGGCGGACATTCTCCTCGTCTTCGCCAGGAGCCTCGAACAACATGATCATCGACTCGGATCCGTGGACGGCGAACATCCACCGCAGGCCGAAGATGTCGGTACCGAACTCCGGCGTGAAGCCCGGCGGCAGGCGATGGTCGACGATCCGCTGGCCGATCTCGCTGACCTCCGCTTCGTTCGTGGTGATCGCGCCACTGAAGCGGACGAAGGCGAACACGGCGGCGGCGCCCAACAGCACGAGCGCGACGACGATTCCGATGATGATCTTGGCGGTTCTCGACATGTGCGTTCCCTCTTGCCTGATGCCCCGCTCAGCCGAGTGACCGCCCGACGCTCTTGAGGTCTTCGCAGGCGCGGACGACTCGCTCCGACATCGACTGCTCCGCCTTCTTCATGTAGGAGCGCGGGTCGTAGACCTTCTTGTTGCCGACCTCACCGTCGACCTTCAGCACACCGTCGTAGTTGGTGAACATGTGGTCGACGATGGGGCGGGTGAGGGCGTACTGCGTGTCGGTGTCGATGTTCATCTTGATGACGCCGTACCCGAGCGTCTCGTGGATCTCGTCGAGCGAAGAACCCGAACCCCCGTGGAATACGAGGTCGTGACGACCGTCCGTTCCGAATCTCGCCTCCATCGCAGCCTGACCGTCGCGCAGGATCGACGGACGCAGCTCGACCGCGCCGGGCTTGTAGACCCCGTGGACGTTCCCGAACACGGCCGCCAGCATGTAACGACCCCGTTCGCCAGTCCCCAGCTTCTCGGCGACCGCCACCATGTCCTCAGGCGAGGTGTACAGCTTGGCGCGGTCGACGTCCTCGTGGTCCATGGCGTCCTCGACGCCGCCGACGATGCCGATCTCCAGCTCGAGGATCACATCGACTTCGGCGCACTCGTCGAGCAGTTGGTCTGCCAGCGCCAGGTTCTCTTCGAGAGGCAGGTTCGACGCGTCGAGCATGTGTGACTGGAAGATCGGCCCCAGCCCGGCGGCCTTCCGCTCGCGCGACACCGCCAGCAACGGCCGGATGAATTGGTCGACCTTGTCGGGCTGGCAATGGTCGGTGTTGAGAGCGATGTTCACCGAGTAGCGCTCGGCGATGACGTGCGCGAACTCGCTGAGCGCTTGGGCCCCGAGCGCCATGTCCTTCACACCGAGGCCGGACAGGAACTCGCCCGCACCGGTCGACACCTGGATGATGCCGTCCGACTCGGCCTCCGCGAATCCCTTGATGGCAGCGTTGAAGGATTCCGACGACGTGACGTTGATCGCCGGGAAGGCAAAACCGCCCTGGCGGGCTGCATCCAACATGGCGCGATAGGTCTCGGGGCTGGCGATCGGCATAGGTGTCTCCTCGGATGTCTCTGGTGAACGCTAGTCCCCTGACCCGTCCCGCCGGCCCGCCCGCGGCATAGTCTGATGACATGCCGGCGCTGCACTTCCTAGGAGCGGCACAGACGGTGACCGGTAGCCGCTTTCTCCTCGACACCGGGTCGGCGCGGGTCCTCGTGGATTGCGGCATGTTCCAGGGTCGCAGGGCGCTGCGGCGACGCAACTGGGAGCCGTTTCCCGTCGACCCGGCCGGCATCGACGCCGTGGTGATCAGTCACGCCCATCTCGACCACGTCGGGTTCCTACCGGTCGTGGTGCGAGGTGGCTTCGCCGGCAGCGTGCATTGCACGACCTCTACCGCCGGGCTGGCGGACGTCGTGTTGCGCGACTCGGCACGCATCCAGGAGGCCGACGCCGAGCGCGCCAACCGGAAGGGTTACACGAAACACAGCCCGGCACTGCCGTTGTACACCGAGGAGGACGCGGTCGAGGCGCTGAGCCGGTTCCGTCCCCTCGCCTACGGCGAGCGACGGCTGATCGCCGATGGAGTGTGGCTGACCCTGTCCTATGCCGGCCACATCCTCGGATCGGCGACGGTGGCGCTCGAGATGGATGGCGGTGCCACGGTGTGCATGTCCGGCGATCTGGGCAGACCACGGCATCCGGTGCTCGTGCCTCCTGCCCCACCCATGCCTGCCGACGCTCTGCTGGTCGAGTCGACCTACGGCGATGAGGAGCACGTCGAAGAGGACGGCACTGCGGCATTGGGGACGGCTGTGGCGGAGACGTTGGAGCGTGGTGGTTCGGTGGTCATACCCGCCTTCGCCGTCGATCGCACCGAGGTCATCCTCTCCGCGTTGCGAGAGCTGACGGAAGCGGGGACGATCCCGCGAGTCCCGGTGTTTCTCGACTCACCGATGGCGCGCGCCGCGCTCGCGTTCTATCAGCAGGCGGTCATCGACGGTCATCCGGAGGTCCGTCCCGAGGTGGTGGGCGATGCATTCTTGTTCGATCCCGGTGAGCTGACGATCACCGAGTCGGTCGACGACTCCAAGGCCATCAACCATGTCCGCCGACCGCACGTCGTCATCTCGGCGTCCGGCATGGCCACCGGTGGCCGGGTCCTGCACCACCTCAAACGCGTACTGCCCCACCGTCGCAACACGGTGGTGCTCGTCGGTTACCAGGCTCCCGGCACACGAGGTTCGACGCTCCTCGCCGGCGCAGACGACGTCCGAATCCACGGTGAAGACATCCCGGTCCGGGCCCAGATTCGCTCGGTTCCGGCGTTCTCGGTGCATGCCGACCGCAGTGAGCTGCTCGATTGGCTCGGAGCCGGACCGGAGCCCGGCAAGGTCCTGCCGGTCCATGGGGAGCCCGACGCGAGTGCGGCCCTCGCCGAGGCGATCCGAGCCCGGTTCGGGTGGGATGTCACCGTCCCGATGGACGGCGATCGGGTTGAGTTCTAGACGGTTGCGCTCTCTCGATGCATCGTCGGACGGCTGGCGACGAACCAGACGGCGTAGACACCGACCAGTCCCACGACGATCTTGAGCGGCATCGGATCGATCAGGAAGATGACCGACGCACCGATCGACAGCACGATGCCGGTGATCGCCACGGCCTTGGTGCGCGCCGTGAGACCCGAGCTCTGATAGTTCCGGATGATCTTGCCAAACCAGCGATGATTGACCAGCCAGTTGTGAAACCGATCGGACGATCGAGCGAAGAAGAAGGCCGCCAGGAAGAAGAGGTCACCGGTCGGGATACCGGGGAGCCACGACAGGAACGCACCCGCCAGCGCGATCAGGCCCAGGATGAAGTAGATCGCCCGGACGATCGGACTGCGTACGACCTTCGACTCGGTGACGGCCTCGGTGGTTTGCACGATTTCCACCTTATCGAGTGAGGTTTTCAACGCCATGTCGAAAAGCCGCCGGAGACCGCCTGCACGACCGTGATGTCGGCATCGCTCCCGACCGGCTGCTGTTCGTCGCCGTTCCACCGGACCACACGGCCGTCGACCAGACATACGACGTGAGGCCGCCACGCCCCCGCCTCGTCCCACAGGTGGACGGCGAGTTGGGGATACCGACGCACCAGATCGTCGAGCGCACCTCGGACGGTCGTTCCGTCGACCTCGATATTCCTTCGATCGCCGGTGACGACGGCCAGCACCCGCGGGATCGAAACGACGGGCATCAGTCGGGCAAGAAGGCAACACTCAGGATGCGCGGCGTGCGAACCGGCAATCGTCTCCACGAGTCGCCGGCGTCTTCGGTCAGCCAGACGGCGCCTCCGGTCGTACCCAAGGCGAGCCGACCGTTTCCGTCCCCGACCATTGCGCCTCGCAGCACCGTGTCGTAGCTCGGTTCGGTGGGCCAGCCCGACCCGGACGGCTTCCAGGTGTCTCCGTCGTCGTCGGACTGCCAGACACCGAAGCGTCCGTCGACCGGCAGACGCTGCTCGTCGGAATGCAGGGGCACGATGAACAGACGTCCTGATGCGTGGTCGCGGACCATGGGAAACCCGAAGACCGCGGGAAGTCCGGTCTCGCAAGCCTCCCAGCTGTCTCCGCCATCGATGCTCCGGAAGACGCCGGTGTGCTCCTGCCGCCACATGTGGTCGGGGTTGGCGGGGTCCTGTGTCAGGCCGTGGATGCAAAAGGAGATGTCGTTGGGCTCGTCGGTCTCGAAGGCGCGTCGGACTCCGGCGTTCTTGGTGGCCCAGGTTCGTCCGGCATCCTCCGATCTCCACAGGCCGACAGCCGAGATGCCGCACCAGATGCGGTCGCCGTCGACGAGCACGCGATGGGCGGCCAGCCCGCCCAGCCCTGGCTCCCACGACGGCCTGGTTGGGTGCTCGTTGAGACTCTCGGCGGACTCCCACGTGGCGGCGTCGTCCCCGGACGTGAACAGCCCCGCCTCGGCGACGCCGGCGTAGACACGGCCGCCTGCGGTCGTGAGGGTCCAGATCTGGCTGACCGGGCGCTCCGACCCATACGTCGGACCGGGCACGATCTGCTCCCACTCGACGCCGTCCGAGCTGCGATGGAGCGCCGCGCCAAACCAGTTCGAACCGACGGCCACCAGGCGGTCTCCGGAGGAGGTCACTCCGAACGCGGTGACCTTCCAGCCGGGGAATGTCGGAGCCGCCGAGCCGGGATCATCGAGGTCGAGGAAGAAGGCCCCCTTCTCCGTACCGATGGCGAGGGTCATTCGCTGACCCTACTCGGCGGTGTCGGGGGCGACGCACCGCGGTGCGGCGTGCCGTGCGGCACTATTTTTCGGACACTTGATCGAACTAGGCACAAGCCTGTCGGTGTTCCGTCTATCGTGGTTATCACCATGGACATTTCACCCACCCGCATGCGGGCCTGGCGGGCATTCCTCGAGACATATTCGCTGGTGATCCGACGGCTCGAGAGGGATCTGGTCGACGAACGCGAGCTGCCGCTGTCATGGTACGACGTACTCGTCCAGCTCAACGAAAACGGCGGTCGTATGCGCATCGGCGACCTCGCCTCGCATCTGCTCGTGAGCCGTTCTGCGACAACCCGGTTCGTCGATCGGCTCGAAAGAGACAACCTGATCAGTCGTGAGACCGTGGCGGAGGATCGGCGTGGCACCTGGGTGGTGTTGACCGATCAGGGGCGCGCCACGCTCCGCGAGGCCGCTCCGGTGCACCTGCGCGGCATCGACGACTACTTCGCAGCGCACCTCAGCGATGACGAGTCCGAAGAGCTGATCAAGCTGCTGGCCAAGGTCAACGGCGCTCACTCGTAGGCGATCGCCTCCAGCACGTCCATCCGAGTCGCCCGGTACGACGGGATGATCGCGGCGAGGACGCCCGCGATCGCCGCCCCGACGAACCCGAGCACGATCCACAGCCACGGCACGGCGTACTGGGCTCCCGGACCGATGATGGACACCGAGAGTCCCCAGCCCAAGAACAACCCGAGCATGACGCCGAGAATGGCACCGAACAGCGCGATGAGGATCGATTCCCAACGGATCATCTCCCGCACGTTGGCGCGCGTCATCCCGATCGCACGCAGAAGCCCGGTCTCGTGGGTGCGTTCGATGACGGCGAGGTAGAGCGTCAGCACGATGCCGACGACGGCCACGATCACCGACATGAACAGCAGGCCGGCGATCATGCCGACCAGACCGAGCAGCGCAGCCCGGGTCTGCTCCAGGATGTCCGACAGACTGGTCACGGCCACCGACGGGAAGTCCTCGAGCGCCGCGGCGAGCCGGGTCTTGCCATCCTCGAGCTCCACGCCGTCGACGAGGCGAATGGAGACCGAGTTGTCCCGCAGTCCTGGAACGGTCTCTTTGAGGGCGGCGTAGTCGAGGTAGTACGACTGGCTGTCATTCGCGCCGCCCGCGAAGGTGAAGAACGCCACGATCTCGTATGTGCGGGGCTCGCCGAGGATGGTGATCTCGACCGTATCGCCCAACTCGTACCCTCGCAGGTCGGCCTCGACCTGCTGGACCGCCACCTTGCCGGGTCCCAGGTCGGCGAAACTCCCGGTCACGTCATCGAACGCGAGGACGAGGTCGACGGTCTCCGGTTCGATGGCGACGACGAAGTTGGTTTGATCCGCCGGCAGCTCGGCTTCGACCGTCGCCAGCCGCGCGACGGAATCGACGAAGTCGAGGCCTTCGGCGGTGGGAGCGATCTCGTCGGGAATGCCGGCCAGCGGGTTGAACCCGGCGGGCTGGACGAGCAAGTCGGATCGGAACGCCTCTTCGACGCTGCCGATGATGGTGTCCTCGACCGATGTGGTCATGATCGCCACCGTGGCGACGAGCCCGAGCCCGATCATCAACGCGGCGGCCGTCGTCGCCGTTCGTCGCGGCGTCCGGCGCGCGTTTTCGCGAGCCAGGGTGCCGGTGGTCGACCGCAGCGGTCGACCGAGCCAGGCGAGGGCGGGCCGCGCCACGGACCGCGCCAGAAGGAAGAACGAGAGGAACAGCAGCGCGGCGCCGGCTCCGACGAGCTGCACCGGACCCGTATCGCCGGTCAGCGCGCCGGCGTCGGACGCTTGCCGAGCGCCGGTGATGACCAACGCGAGGGCGATCGCGCCGAGGGTCAGCCCCGCCCATGTCCACCATGGCTTCGTCGGTCTCGTCTCGAGCTGGTCGCGCAGCGCCGCCATCGGAGCAATCCGGGCGCTACGCGCCGCCGGGATGAGCGCCGACGCAACCGCGGTGAGTGTGCCAACGAGGATCCCGACGACGACGGTGCGGGGCTGCAGCACCAGTCCGGCGGTGGGCAACGTGCCGCCGGTCGCTTCGAGGATCGCCTCCAGTGCGATGGCGAGGAGCACTCCGAAGACCACACCGGTCGCCGAGGCGGCGACTCCGACGATCACCGATTCGAGGATGACCATGCGAACGAGCTGGGAGCGCTGGGTTCCCAGGACCCGCAACAGTGCCAGCTCACGGGTCCGCTGGGCGACCACCACCCGGAAGGCGTTGTAGACGACGAAGGCTCCCACGACGAGAGCGATGCCGGCGAAGACGAGCAGGAAGATGTTGAAGAACGCCAACCCCTGTTGGAGTTCGGCGGCTTGCTCCTCGGCGGCGGCCCGTGCGTCGATGGCCTGCGCGGTGTCCGGCAGGACGGCTTGCACCGCTTCGACCGTGGTGGCCAAATCGGCGCCGGGTTCGATCGAGATGTCGAAGTTGTTGACTTCGCCATCGACCTCGAACAGCGTCTCGGCCTGTTCGAACGAGAACGCCATGAACGTGGCGCCGAGGAGGTTGTCGGCTTCGCCGAATCCCATCAGCCCGACCACGGTGAAGTCTTGCTTCGGTCCGTCGGCGGCGACGCCGACGGTGTCACCGATCGCGATGCCGCGTGACTCGGCCGTACCGACATCGATGATCACCTCGCCAGAAGCGGTCGGTGCGCGTCCCTCTCGGATCGAAAACGGGCTGGGGCCCTCGATCCAAGAGATGCCGAAGGTCGGCGCTCCGAATCCGCCGGCCGGTTGCTGGGAGCCGTCGTCATCGGTGACGAGGACGACGAAGCTCTGCAGGACGGGGCGGACGTCCGCTACTCCGTCGACGGCGGCGAGATCGTCTTCGAGGTCGGCCGGAATGCGTGGGAAGTCGAGGCCGATGCCGACGTTCTCATCGTCGAGCGTCGGCGTCACGGCGATGTCGGTGCCCTCTTGTGCATTGGTGAAGAGATCGTCGAAACCACGTCCGAGCGAGTCGGTGAACACGAACGAGCCGACGACGAACGAGACGCCTGCCACGATCGCCAAACCCAGCAGGACGGTGCGGAGCTTGTGATCCCAGAGGTTCCGGAGCGAGATCCGGACCATCTCAGGTCTCCAGTTCTTTGATGCGGTCGAATACCGAGTCGGTCGTGGGATTCGCCATCTCCGATACGACCCGACCGTCACCCAGAAAGACCACCCGGTCGGCGTAGGCCGCCGCGACGGGATCGTGGGTCACCATCACGATGCTCTGGCCGAAGTCGTCGACGGCCGTGCGGAGAAACCCGAGTAGTTCGGCCCCTGACTTGGAGTCGAGGTTGCCTGACGGCTCGTCCCCAAAGATGATCTCGGGTCGGGCACCCAATGCCCGTGCGACGGCCACCCGCTGCTGCTGGCCACCGGAGAGCTCCGTGGGGCGGTGCGTGAGGCGGTCGCCGATGTCCAGGATGCCGACGACGTGATCGAGCCACTCCTGGTCCACCTTCCGGCCGGCGATGTTCTGTGGGAGCGTGATGTTCTCGAGAGCGGTGAGGGTCGGCACGAGGTTGTAAGCCTGAAAGATGAAGCCCACCTTCTCACGCCGGAGCAGTGTCAGCTCTTTGTCGGACAGCGAATTCAGCTCGACATCGCCGAGATACACCGAACCTGACGTGAGGTTGTCCAGCGCCGCCATGCAGTGCATGAGCGTCGATTTGCCGGACCCGGAGGGGCCCATGATGGCGGTGAACTTCGAGCGTTCGAACTCGACGCTGACGCCGTCGAGCGCCACGACGGCCGTGTCGCCCTCCCCGTAGATCTTTGTGGCATTGACGGCTCGCGCCGCGATCTCGTTCACCTGCAACCTCTTTTCGACAGAACGTCGAGTCTATTGCGATCCGGGAGCTGTCCCGCATTCATCCAACCGATAGGCTGCCGGGGTGGTTCCCTCCGTCACTCGAGCGCAGATGCGTGCGATCGATCGGATCATGGTCGAAGAGCTCGGGATCTCTCTGGTGCAGATGATGGAGAACGCCGGCTCGTGCCTGGCCGAGGTGGTCTGGGAGACATACCGGCCGGACTCGGTAACCGTGCTGGCGGGATCCGGCGGCAACGGTGGCGGAGGCATGGTGGCGGGACGTCACCTTGCCAACCGGGGCGTAGACGTGGCGGTGGCGGTGACCCGGGACGACCTCGACGGTGTGCCGGCGGACCAGCTCCAGATCCTCCGACGGATGGGCGTCGAGATCGGCGAGCCGCGGGGCGCCGACGTCGTGATCGACGCCCTGATCGGATATAGCCTCGGCGGCGCACCCGCAGGCCGAGCTGCTGAGCTCATCGGCTGGGCCAACCAACAGACTGTGCCGGTCGTGGCCCTCGACGTACCTTCGGGTGTCGACGTCGACACGGGAGCGGCTTCAGGAGCAGCCATCCGGGCAGCTGCGACCGTCACGCTCGGACTCCCCAAGCCCGGACTGGCGGCGAGCCAACTCGTTGGAGACCTGTGGCTGGCCGACATCTCGATCCCTCCCGCCGCCTTTGCGCAGATCGGCGTGGCGGTGGATGGGTTGTTCGACGACCACCGCCTACGGCGGCTCTGATCAGGCCGGAGTGAGCACGACGACGGGGATCTCGCGGTCGGTGCGCGACTGATAGACGGCGTAACCGTCGTACGCCTCGGTCGCCCGCTCCCACCAATGGTCGCGCTCCGGCGGTCCGGCTTCGCGCGCGGTGCAGGTCAGCCGGCGCCCGGCGACCTGCACCATCACGTTGGGGTTGGCGCGCAGGTTCAGGTACCAGTGGGGCGGGTAGTCGCGACCGCCCCATGAGGCGAACACGATGAATCGATCCCCGTCGCGGAGGTAGAGCAGGGGAACGGTGTGCGGCTTGCCAGACTGCCGCCCGGTGGTCGTGAGAAGCAACATGTCGTTGTCGACCAACCGCGTCCCGAGTCGGCCGCCCGTAGTCCGGTACACCAGGGTGTGCAGGGTCGAGAGATGTTTGGCGGTGGCGTCGCGCATGACCAGGCAGACTCGCCCTGACCGACGTTCCCGTCAAGTGGCTACCCTTTCGGCCCGTGCGGCTGGTGATTGCGAACTGCAGTGTCGATTACGAGGGGCGGCTCACGGCCTACCTTCCGCCGGCCGTTCGACTCCTCATGGTGAAAGCGGATGGGTGTGTCGCGGTGCATGCCGATGGCGGTGCCTACAAGCCGCTCAACTGGATGAACGCGCCGAACCACCTCGAGGACCTCGGCGACCGATGGATCGTCACGAATCCGAAAGGGGAGACGTTGACGATCACGATCACCGAGGTACTGCACGACACCAACCACGACATGGGCATCGACCCGGGGCTGCAGAAGGACGGAGTGGAGGCGCACCTCCAAGCCCTGCTCGCCGAGCGGCCCCAGGTCATCGAAGACGGCCTCGAGTTGATCCGCCGCGAATATCCGACGGACATCGGCCCGGTGGATCTGCTGTGCCGGGACGGCGACGGCGGCACGGTGGCGGTGGAGATCAAGCGGCGCGGCGAGATCGACGGTGTCGAGCAGCTCTCCCGCTATCTCGAGCGCCTGGACAACGACGCCCGGCTGGCGCCGGTCCGGGGCGTATTCGTGGCCCAGCTCATCGCTCCCCAGGCCAAGGTCCTGGCAGAAGCCCGCGGGCTCGGTTGGGTCGAGGTCGACTATGACGAACTGCGGGGCATCGAACCGAATTCGCTACGGCTGTTCTGAGTGGACGTCGTTCTCTACCGACCCGAGATTCCGCCGAACACGGGCAACATCATGCGGCTGTGCGCCAACACGGCGACGACGCTGCACCTGATCCGCCCCTTGGGTTTCGCCCTCGACGAGGCCAAGCTGCGCCGAGCGGGCATGGACTACCGCGAGTACGCGGAGGTGCGCGAGCACGACTCGTTCGATCGCTACCTCCTTGCCGAGTCGCCGGGGCGCTTGTTCGCGTTCACGCGCAACGCCGAGGTCTTGTACACGCAGGTTCGCTACCGGCCGACCGATGCGCTGTTGTTCGGGCCGGAGTCCGACGGTCTTCCCGACGCCGTTCTCGATCGGCCGGAGGTCACGGCGGCGCTGAAGATCCCCATGGTGTCGCGCAGCCGGAGTCTCAACCTGTCGAACGCCGTGGCGATCGCCCTCTACGAAGCGTCGCGCCAGCTCGAGTTTCCGTTCTCCTAGGGCTGGCGTCCCGACCGCCTGAGGAGGTTCTTCCAGGGCGAAGAACGAGCGCCGATCGGGATCAAGAGTCGAAGTGCCATTCTCGTGACGGCCGGCTTGGTCGCGGCCACGCCAGTAGCTGCGGCGATGAACACTCCGGCTGGATCGCTTGGCCGGTACGTCTGATCGAGGTCCCACGCGTGCAGGTGCCATTCGGTGGCGGCCAGGCCGAGGTGGTCGCCGACCGTTGTGATGCCGAACGGATACGCAAAGGCGAGATCCCAATGTGGGAGGGCGCGGTCGAGATATGAGCCGGCGTCGTCGACGAACCGCCGCATTGCCTCGTGCGGTGCGACATCGCTGAGTGCGTCCACATCTGTTGCGTTGCGTTCGTCGATCGTTGCCCCGTCGAACGGGCGCGTGATGTCGCCCGCCAGTGCCCTGTCCAGCCAGTCGTGGTACCAGCGAGCTACGGCTGCCACGTGCCGGACCGTCTCGGCCGCGGTCCAAGTTCCACACGCCGGCCGGTCCCACGGCTGATCGGTGCGCGCCACGGCCGCCACGCCTTCTCGGTACAGGACGGCGACGCGGTGGGCGATGAGCCGGTTCAAGCCGACGCCGAGTCCTCGGCGAGCAGCTGGAGGGCGATCGCTTCGGCGAGCATGCTCTTGCGCAAGTCGTCGAGCGACACGCTCTCGTTCGGTCCGTGGACGCCCGACGTCGGGTCCGCAGCCCCGGTCAGAAGGATGGCGGCATCGGGGTAGGTCTCCGAGAACGCCGCCACGAACGGGATCGATCCGCCGACACCCATTTCCACGGCGGGGGTCTCCCACGCCGCCTCGAATGCCGCCCGGAAGGCGTCGTAGGCCGACCCGGAGGTGTCGAGCGCGAAGGCGTGCCCTGAGGCACCGCGCGTGACGGTCACTCGAGCTCCCCACGGAGCGTGCGACTCGAGATGGCCGACCAGCGCATCCATCGCCTGGGCAGGGTCATCGCCGGGGGCGAGGCGCATGCTGACCTTCGCCCGGGCGACGGGTACGAGGGCATTGACGGCGTTCTCGACCGTGGGAGCGTCGATGGCGAGGACGGAGATCGCCGGCTGCGACCACGTCTTGGCGGTCAACGATCCGCGGCCGATGACGTGCACACCGTCGACCGCTCCCGCCTGGCTCCGCACTTCGTGTTCGGGCAGGTCGAGGTGGTCGCCGTCGCCGTGAACGAGGCCGTCGATGGCGACGGATCCATCGTCGTGATGCAGCGACGCCAGCAACCGGGCGAGACTCATGAGGGCGTCGGGGAACACGCCGCCGAACAAACCGGAATGGACGGCGTCGGAGAGGGTGCGGACCTCGACCTCGCAGTCCACGAGGCCGCGCAGCGACGTGGTGAGTGCCGGAACGCCCACTTTCCAGTTGCCGGCATCGGCGATGACGATGACGTCGGACGCGAGCAGCTCGGCGTACTGCTCCAGGTAGTCGGGGAGGTGGGCCGAGCCGATCTCCTCCTCACCTTCGATAAAGATCTTGATGCCCACCGGCGGACGACCGTCGTGGGCGGCGATGGCGCCGAGGTGGACGACGATGCCCGCTTTGTCATCGGCCGAGCCCCGTCCGAACAGTCGCCCATCTCGCTCGAGAGGCTCAAACGGCTCAAGCGTCCAGCCGGGTCCCGGCGGCTGGACGTCGTGATGGGCATACAGCAGCACGGTCGGCGCTCCGTGCGGGCCGGGGATCTCGCCGAACACGGCGGGGTGGGATCCCTCGACCTCGAGCAGCCGGGCGCCCTGGAAACCTGCCTCGTGCAGCAGATTTGCCGTGGCTTCGGCACTCTCGCGTACGGCGGCGGGGTCGAGCGCCGACACCGAGGGGATGCGGATGAGGTCGGCGAGATGGTCGACCATCGCAGGGAAGATCCGGTCGATGGCGGAGGCGAGTCTTTCGTGCATGCGGCGGAGGCTACCGCTCAGCCGGTCGCCTTCGTGCGGGCACGACGCCGAACGATCCATCGCGCGATCGGCCAGCCAAACACGACGATGCCGATGCCGATCAGGATCGGCAGGGCGATGGCGACGAACGACACGGACGCGGAGAGGATGTCTTCGGTGATGCTCACCGGTGTGTTGCCGAGGCCGCCGGTCGTGGCCGTGACCGCGGGCCTCACGACGGTTGCTTTGGTGGTGTGGACAGAACCCGCCACCACCAGGCCGGCCACGACCGCGAGCGCCGGGTGGACGTCGGCGGCGTTCGTCGAAGCTGCGAAGGCGATTGCCCCCGCGACCGGCCGGACGAACGTCTGGATGGCATCGTTGACGTGATTGACGACGGGGAGGTTGTCGGCGAGCGTCTCGATGAGCGCCAGGACACCCAGGGTGCCGAGAACCCAGCCGTTGGACACGAGATCGTACGGTTCGGCGAGGTCGATGAACGACGTCCAGCGGTTCAAGATGCCCAGCACGAGCATCGGGATGTAGGCGTTCAAACCGGCGGATGCCGACAGGCCGAATGCCGAGAGGATCGAGGAGATCAGGTCCACGGCGCCAGCGTACCGGTCGCCTCCGGATATCCCGCAGATTGGCCCGTCGGCAGCCGGAAGGTCCGAGGGGCCATCGCTAGGTTGAGCGGAGCCGTATACGAGAAGGGCCCCGCCATGGATTTCGCACCGTCCGCCCGTGCTCAGGAGATGTCGGACAGGCTCACCGAGTTCATGGACAGCCACATCTATCCGGCCGAGCCCATATACGACGAACAGATGGAAGCTTCGGGCGACCCCTCGTTCCATCCGCCGATCGTCGAGGAGCTGAAAGCGGAAGCTCGGAGTCGTGGCCTCTGGAACCTGTTCTTGCCGGACGAGGAGCATGGAGCAGGGTTGTCGGTGGTGGAGTATGCGCCGCTCGCCGAGATCACCGGCCGCAGCCCTCACCTCGCTCCAGAAGCGCTGAACTGCGCCGCTCCCGATACGGGCAACATGGAGATCCTGCACATGTTCGGCACCCCATCACAGCAGGAACGGTGGCTGCATCCACTCCTCGAAGGAGAGATCCGCTCGGCGTTCTCGATGACCGAACCCGACGTCGGGTCGTCCGACGCTCGCAACATCCGAACTCAGATCAGGACCGACGGCGACGACTACGTGATCTCGGGTCGCAAGTGGTGGTCATCAGGCGCCTGGTCGCCGCGGTGCAAGGTATCGATCGTCATGGGGGTGACCGACCCGAACGCCCACCCCTATCAACAGCAGTCGATGGTTCTGGTCCCGCTCGACACACCCGGGGTGACCATCGATCGAGATCTGACCGTGTTCGGATACAACGACCGCGGCGGCCATCCTCAGATCACCTTCGACGAGGTGCGCGTGCCCAAGAGCAACCTGCTCGGCGAGCAGGGGTCGGGCTTTGCCATCGCCCAGGCCCGGCTCGGGCCCGGCCGCATTCACCACTGCATGCGGGCGCTCGGCATGGCGGAGCGGGCGTTCGACATGATGTGCAGCCGCGTCAAGGCCAAGGAGACGTTCGGACGTCCGATCGCCGAGCATGGAGTCGTGCAGGACTGGATCGCCGAGGCGCGCATCCAGCTCGAGCAGGCCCGCCTGTTGGTGCTCAAGACGGCCTGGCTCATCGACACGGTGGGCGTCAAGGGTGCTCGGATCGAGATCTCGGCCATCAAGGTGGCGGTGCCGAGGCTGGCCGTGTGGGTGGTCGACCGCGCGATGCAGGCGTTCGGCGCCGGCGGTTTGTCGGGCGACTACCCGCTGGCCGGCTACTACGGGCACCTGCGGACGCTCATGATCGCCGATGGTCCGGACGAGGTCCACAAGCGCTCGGTTGCCCGGCGAGAGCTGGCCCGCTACGAGCCGGGCTTCGTGCCGGAGCCGTATCCATACGAACCCTGGACCTGAGAAGGGGCCGCACTGCGCGGCCCCTTCTGCATCCGAGAGCGTTCTCGATCAGGTGTCGTTGACGATGATCGCCGTGACCATCCCGAACATGCCTTCGTGCGACTCCACGTGCGTGAGGATGTGGCAGTGCCAGACCCAAACGCCGGGCTCGTCGACCTGGACGAGCACGGAGTAGCGCTCGCCGGGCGCCACGTTGATCGTGTCGGCCCAATACGGGTGCTCCAGGGTGAAGCCGTCCTTGGCGAAGATCAGCTGTCCGAATTGATGCAGATGCATCGGATGGATTTGCAGGCCTTCGTTGTAGTAGTGGATGACGATCCAATCGCCTTTGTCGAACACGTACGGCTGCGTCGCCGGGAATGACTTGCCGTTCAGCGAGTACCCGATCACGCCGGCGTCGTTGAGCACCATGGGGATCTCGCCGGCGATCTCGATGCCGTTCGGAATCTCGACGCCGCTGATCGTCTCGCCTTCCGGTAGCTCGTTGTCGCCGATGATCATGACGCCGAACATGCCGTTCGGCACCTGCATCTGCGCGTGGTGGTGGGCGTGGTACATGCCGATGGCGGGGGCGTCGGCCGTGAACTCGTACACGAACTCCTCGCCGGCATGGATGAGCGGTTGCGTGATGGGTGCGACGCCGTCCATCGAGTTCGGAGTGTCGATGCCGTGCCAGTGCACGTCGGTGCCCATCGGCAGGTTGTTCTGCACGACAACGCGGACCTTGTCACCCAGATCGAGCTTGATCATCGGACCGGGCACGATGCCGTTGTACGTCCAGGCGTCGACGAACTTGCCGGGCTCGACCTCCCAAGGGGTGATCTCGGTCGTGAGGCGGAATTCCTTGGTCCCGTCGGAGAGAACCGTCGGTTCGAGCAGTGCGTTGCCGAGACCCGCCGTTTCGGCCGGGAACTCGAGAATCGACTCCTCCATCGCTCGATCGAGGGCCTCGTAGTCGACTTCGTCGGAGTGCTCGGAGGCTGCGACATCGCCCTGGCTCACGACGAGCGAGGCAACCATCCCGGCCGCTTCGTGGCCCGGCACGTCGCAGATGACCGCGAAGGTGCCAGCCGCCATGCCATTCAGCGAGAGCACCTCAGACTCGCCCGGGTTGAGCAGAGTTGTCCCCGTGCCGTCGCGGAACACGAGGTTGTGCGCGACGGCGCCGTCATTGACGACGGTGATCCTCGAGTCGCCGGCCGGAATCTCCAGTTGTCCCTCGATGGCGAATTCGGTGAGATGGATCGTTCCTTCGAACGGCTCGGTCGATCCGGCCGCCTCGCCGCCAGCCCCACCTTCGGCGCCGGCGACCGGGCCACGGATGATCGTGAAGACGGCCCAGATGGCCAGCACTCCGACCAAGGCCAGGATGCCCAGCCGGATCAGCCCCGGCCACGGATCGCGCACTTCTTCTGCCATGACTTGTTTCTCCCTCTCGGATGGCTGTGGGACCTGGATCCCGCATGTTCCGGAATCATCGCCCACGAGGGGTGCATGGAAGGACTCATCGGAGTCCTCGCGATAGGGCCGAAGGTCACAGATTCAGGGAACGCGAGCGGCTGTCGCGGCGTTTACCACTACGACGATGATGGAAACCCACGAAATGGAAGATTGGCGTGAGCTGGCGGCATGCCTGGACGAGGATCACGATCGGTTCTTTCCGGATGATGCCGACCTAGGTGCGATCGGGGCTGCCAAAGCCATTTGCTCCGGCTGTCCAGTGGCCGACGAGTGCCTCACCTATGCGATCGAGACGAATCAGTCGATCGGTATCTGGGGTGGTCTGACCGCGCGAGAACGCCGCAGGGTCAAGCGCGATTGGATGGAAGAGATCCGGCGGGCCAGCTGATCGGACTGCCTAGCATTCGGGTCATCGAATCCCGGAGGTCCAGGTGTCGGTGAGAGAACAGCTCGAGGCGAAGGTCGGGTCCGAGATCGGCGTGGGCGAATGGGTCGAGGTCGACCAATCACGGATCGATCAGTTCGCCGAGGCCACCGGTGATCACCAATGGATCCACGTGGACACCGACAAGGCCGCACAGGGTCCGTTCGGAACCACGATCGCGCATGGCTTCTTGACCCTCAGCCTCATACCGGCCCTGGCGCCACGGATCGACGTCGACGGTGTGCGCATGGCGATCAACTACGGACTGGATCGTGTGCGATTCATATCGCCGGTGCCGACGGGTTCACGCGTGCGGGCGCGTTCGAAACTCCTCGAGGTCACCGACGTGGCCGGCGGCGTGCAAGTGAAGAACGAGATCACCATCGAACTGGACGGCGCCACGAAGCCCGCCTGCGTGGCCGAGACGCTCACTCGGTTCTACGTCTAGGGCGTCACTTCAGAAACGGCAGGCGGTGGACGAGTCGGGTCCGCTTCCAATGTGAACCCAGGCCCCAAACGTCCCCGGCGTCGGACATGACCAGCGCGCCCAGCATGAGCGCGTAGATGAGTCGCTCGTCGGTGATCGGGTTGGTCTCGGGTTGGAAGATGGCTGCGTAGATGGTGAGCAAGACCACCATGCCGGTCACCGCCGCGATCCGCATGCCGATGCCCAGGATCAAGGCCAGGCCGATCACGGCGCTTCCGACCATGAACAGCCAGTCGACCCAGGCCGAGCCGGCCAGCGCTCCCAGCAGGTCCGCCACGGCCTGGCCCGCCTCGAACTCGACGAAGGACGCCGACGGCGAACCCCCATTCACCCAGGCCGCCGATTGCGGTGTGGTGAATCCGAGTCCGAATGTCTTGTCGAGAAACGTCCAGAGAAAGGTCCAGCCGATGGCGATACGTACCAGCGCGGCGAACCGGTCGGCCATCGGGTAGTGGTGTTTGACGATCAGCGTGTCGCCCTCGCGGCGGCTGGTCAGCACGGCCATGGTGCACCTCCTGACCAACTGTCGCGGTTGCGCCGCACGCCTCGGTAGGGCCGCCGGTCACAGGTTGGCGGACAATAAGGACCTCGGACCCCTTGCCATCGCGTCGCGAATTGGGGCAGACTGACCCCCAAGGAGGTGCGCGCATGGAAAAGGACGTCGTGCTCAACCTCCATCTGGCCGAGGATGACGTCGACACGATCGTCCACGCCACGCTCGATCTGCGTGGTGATCACTTCGAGGCGCTCGGGAAGGCCCGCCGCAATCCCATCGATCCGCCGATGCCGGTGGTCGGTGAGGAATTGGCGGTGGCGAGAGCACTCTCGGATCTGACGAGCCAGGTGATGGAAGCGGCCCAGCAGAAGATCGAGACGTTTCTCGTTCACACCTGACGGGCGTGATCACGTAGCCGGGGACCCCGCCGGGAGGCGGGGTCATCGGTATGTCTCGCGCAAGACGAACGCGCGGTAGCGTTGCGGCAACAGCGAGGCAGGGAACGGCGGTGTTCGACGAACTCGATCCGGTGACGAACAACATCGTGTGGTCGGTGGTCATCGTCGTCGTGGCGCTCCTGTTGCGCTGGATCGTCGTGCGGGCCGTTCAGCGCCGCATCCACGACTCGGAACAGATCTTCCGAACCCGCAAGACGGTCACGTATTCGATCACCGTGGTCGCCATTGCGCTTTTGGCCCGCCAATGGGTCGACGAGACCAGCGACCTCGCCACCTTCTTCGGTCTCATCGGCGCCGGTCTCGTGGTGGCGCTCGGTGAGGTGGTGCGAAACCTCGCCGGCTGGGCTTACATCATGCTGCGGACGCCGTTCCGGGTGGGCGACCGGGTCGAGGTCGCCGGCCAAGCCGGCGACGTCATCGACGTGCGCGTGCTGCGGTTCAGTCTCATGGAGATCCGCGACTGGGTCGACGCCGACCAGTCGACCGGTCGGATCGTGCATGTTCCCAACGGGCTGCTGTTCACCAACGCGCTCGCCAACTTCACCCAGGGCTTTCATCACATCTGGCACGAGGTTCCGGTGCTCGTTACGTTCGAGAGCGACTGGCGACGCGCCGAGGAACTCGTACAACAGGCGTTGGACTACCACGCCATCGACGCGACCGAGATGGAGGCGTCGGCGGAACTCGCCAAAGCCTCGAAACACTTCTTCATCCGATATGGGGCCTTGACCCCGACGGTCTATCTCTCGGTGACGGGTGACGGCATCCTGCTGACGGGCCGGGTGCTCGTCAAGGCGCGGGAGCGCAGGTCGGTGAATGCGAAGATCTGGAAGCACGTGCTGACCGGCTTCGCCGACGAGCCGTCAGTCGAACTGGCCTACCGCACGGTGCGGATGGTCCACCGGCAGCCAGGGGAGATGGGCGACATCGCCACGCACGACGATGCCGCGTCGATCCGGTCGACCGTCGACCCCGGGATCTGATCAGTCGTCGTTGGCGTCGAAGTCCAGGGCTGCGGAGTTGATGCAATAGCGCAGACCCGTCGGGCGCGGTCCGTCGGGAAAGATGTGGCCGAGGTGCGCTCCGCACCGTCCGCACTTCGCCTCGGTCCGCACCATGCCGTGCGATCGGTCCGTCTCTTCGACGATGTCGGCGCCTTCGACGGGTTCCCAGTACGACGGCCATCCCGAACCGGACTCGTACTTCGTGTCCGAGGAGAACAACTCCTGGCCGCATCCGATGCAGCGGTAGGTGCCGGAGTCTTTCAGGTTCCAGTACGCCCCCGTGAACGGGCGCTCGGTGCCGGCCTGGCGGGTGATCCGATACTGCTCCGGGGTGAGTTTCGCCCGCCATTCCTCATCGGTGAGTTCGATGTTCATCTCGCACCTCCTGTTGTCGTTCCGAAACGTAGCCCCACACTGCCAACGCCAATCCCACCGCCATCATGCCCACCGGGATCCACAACACGTCGTGGATCCCCGTCACGATGGCCTCGGGTACGTCCTGGCCGCCGGCCCGGGTGGCTCGGATCGACCAGATCGTGGCGAGGACGCCGATACCCGTGATCTGACCGAGGATGCGTGTCAGGGTGAGCAGACCCGAGGCGATGCCGAGCCGTTCTGGCCGAACGGATCCCATGATGATCGAGTTGTTGGGGGACTGGAACATGCCCATGCCGATGCCGATCGGTGCCAGTAGCAGCAGGAACATCCACTCCGAGGTCATCGTGTCGAGCATTCGCGCCATCCCGTAGCCGACGATCAGCATGAACAGCCCGCCGATCGTGATGGGCCGTGACCCGATCTTGTCCGAGAGCCAGCCGCTGACCGGAGCCACGATCCCGAGAACGAGCGGTGAGGCGCCCATGAGGAGCCCGACCTTGAGGTTGGAGAAACCGCGCGCTTCCTCCAGGTAGAACGGCAGCAGGATGAATACGCCGGCGATGGCGACGAACGTCAAGAAGCCCGTCACGAGGTTGACGGTGAACAGGTGGTTGCGGAACAGGGAGAGTTCGATCATCGGTGACGCCACTCGCCGTTCGACGGTCACGAAGGCGACCAGTGCCGCGATCGCGACGGCTCCCAGACCGAGGACCAACGCAGATCCGAACCCGAAGTCCTGGATGAGCGTGATGGCCAGCATGAGGGACGTGAGGCCCACGGCCAGGATGCCGGCGCCGAGGTAGTCGAACCGTTCTCCGCCTCGTGGTTGGGTGTCGGGCACGAACCGAGCGGCTGTGAAGGCGCCGAGCAATCCGATGGGGATGTTGACGAGGAAGATCCAGCGCCAGTCGGCCACGTCGAGGATCACGCCGCCCAAGCCCGGTCCGATGGCGATGCCGACCGACACGATCGTGCCGGACAGGCCGAGCGCCTTGCCGCGTTCGGAAGCAGGGAAGGCCTCGGTGAGGATGGCGATACCGAGCGCGAGGATCATCGAAGCGCCTATGGCCTGCAACACTCGGAAGCCGATGAGCGCTCCGACCGTCGGCGAGAATCCCGCCAGCGCAGATGCGGCCACGAACACGAGGTAGCCGGTCGTGTAGATGCGCTTTTTTCCGTAGATGTCCCCGAGGCGTCCCACCATCAACGTGAGGGTTCCCTGCGTGAGCGAGTAGGCGAGGATCACCCATTGGACCGCCGAGAATCCGGCGCCGAACTCCTCGCGGAGCGTGGGGAGCGCGACGTTCATGATGCTGCCGTCGACGGTGGACAAGAAGATGCCCATGGCGACCGCAAGCATGACGAACCACTTGCGGGAGTAGTCGGTCATCGAAGCAACCAGGCTAGGGCGTCGTAACGGCGCGGTCGCCGCCTCCCCCGGCAATCGAACCAGGATGGCGGTGGTCGACGGAGCCGCGCTCCCTGGCCCTACTCGTCGATGATGATCGTCACCAGGCTGCCCGTGCCCTCAGGAGCGACCGTCACCACGAGGAGTCGGTCTCCCATCTCGTACTGGAGGAGCGTGGTGCCCGCCGACGAGAAGGGCGGTTCGGTTTCGGTCCAGCCTTCGGCGGCCAGCTCGGTTTGGTAGAAGGCGACGATGTCTGCAGGGTCCTGGGCGCTCTGGTAGCTGGCCAGGCCGGTGGCCGAGAAGAGGTTGGTCGCATCGTCAGCGATCGGAACGCCTTCCGGACCGGCAGCCGACTCGGAGCAGTCGTCGGGTATGGCGACCTCGACGGGATCGTTGATGTCCGAGATGGCGAACTCGAGGCGGACGTCGCCCTGATCGCCGTCCTCGAAGAAGTTCTGACTGCCGGTCCCGCTCATCTCGAAGAACAGCACCGCGTCGAGGTCGGGCGAGTAATAGAACTGGCCGGTGGCTTCGTCGAACGACTCGTCGGCGGCGAGTTCGAGACCCTCCTCGTCGACCTCGTAGATCTCGACGTCGTACCCTTCGTAGGTCGTCGTCCCGATCTGCTCGGCGTCGGCGAGTTCTTCGAAGAGCTCGTCGGGCGGGCTGAAGGCTCCGGCCAGGAAGTCCTCCGGGTCCATGTTCGGCGGATTCGTGACGCACCCGAGGCCGGGAATCGAGGCGAACGTGCTCCCGTCGAGCACGACGAATCGGATGTCGCCAGCCGGCACGTCGTCGCCGAGGTCCATGCCTTCGAAACGGATCGAGATGTCGCTGGCCGGAGGCTCCTTCTGGAAGGCGGTCGCCAGCACGAAGACGCGGTTGGTAGCTGCGCCGGCGATGTCGGTGCCCTCGAACTGCACGGTCATGGTGTAGCGGTACGAGTCGATGTCGTCGCGTGCGAACAGCACGTCGGGGCTGGCCCGGTCCGGACTGGGGTTGGGCGCGGCCGAGTCGGTCGACGTCGAGGTGGTGGAGGGCGGCGTGGTGTTCGAAGCGGCCGTGGTGGTCGGCGCCGAGGTAGTGGTCGGCGGCTCGGAGGTGGCTTCGGTGGTCGCAGAACCGTCGCCGCCACAGGCGGCGACGAACACGAACAACGCACAAGCGATACGGACGATGTTGCGACTCATGGCAGGTCCCCCCTGTTCGGTGCCACTCCAACCTACCGCGTCGTGCAGACAGCAACCCTTTCGCCGGAGTGGTCGATCAACTACCGTCCGTGGGACGCGAGAGGGAGTCGAGGGATGCGTCGCAAGACACTTCTGTTGCTGGTGGCGCTCGCCACCACGCTCACCACCATCGGAACGACCGCCGCAGGTGCGCAGCCGCCGGAGTTCCCCGGGAACGACCGCGCTGCAGAGCACGCGCGGATCGTCGAGTACTGGACGCCGGACCGGGTTGCTCAGGCGATCCCCAGGGAGATGTTCCGCGACGGCGTGCCTACCGGGCACAAGCCGGGGCATACGCCGGGTGGCGGCGGCGGCAAGCCAGGCGGTGGCGGCGGCGGAGGTGGTGGCGGCGAGACCGCCGTCGGCGGCGCACCGTGGACGCTCGGCGGGCTCGTCAAGGCGACCACGGGCAAGGTCCTGTTCACCATGGGTGGTGTGGACTACGTGTGTTCGGGCACGGTCGTCGACGACACGTCGAATTCCACGTCGCTCGTCCTGACGGCCGGCCACTGTGTCTACGACAGCGCCGACGGCTTCGCCACGAACTGGATGTTCTACCCCGACTACGAACATGCCGCGACGTTCGACTGCGGCTCGACCAGGTACGGGTGTTGGACCGCCACGGCACTCGTCACCACGATGGCGTGGTCGGCCGGCGACTTCGACCACGACTACGGCTTCGCGGTGATGGGAGCGGGAGGTCTCGCAGGGACGGCACAGCTCGATTCGACCGTGGGGGATCAAGCGATCGCCTTCAACCAGCAGCACCCGGCGTTCGTGTACTCGTTCGGGTATCCGCACGCGTCGCCGTACAACGGTCAGGACCTGATCTACTGCTCGGGCACCGACCGGGCCGACACCTTCGGTGGCAGCTCGACATTCGGCCTCAAGTGCGATATGACCGGTGGGTCGTCGGGCGGAGGCTGGTACATCGGCTTCGACGAGGCCACCGGCGCGGGCATGCTCACATCGGTCAACTCGTTCAAGTACCGCGGTGGGCCGATGAAGAGCTACATGTTCGGACCGTACTTCGGCGCATACGCGCAGAAGACGTACACCGCGGCCAAGACGGCTGGCGGAAACACGCTCGTGACGCCGTAGCTGCAGCATCGCCGGCTAGGAGGCTCCGGATATTCCGGAGCCTCCGATGCGTCATCACCGGTAGCGTGGGGCCCATGGGTCACCACATCGAACGGCTCGACACCGGCGACCTCGACGAGGTGGTCGTTGCCGGGCTCAACGACCATCTGAATCGGGCGCGGGCCGAAAAGGACCCGCATCTGCCGGCGCGGCCCCTCGACGAGCTGATCGGCATGCTGACCGGACCTCCCGCCTTCCAGGAGCAGGTGTGGTTGGTGGCCCGGGACGGCGCAGCCGTCGTCGGATTTGGCCTGTTTCGGGCCGACGAAGGCATCGACTCGAATCGGCACGTCGCAGACATAGATGTCGGCGTCGATGAAACGTATCGGCGGCAGGGCATCGGGTCGGCGATCGTCGACGCGCTGGCCGCCGAGGGAGCTGGGAGGGATCGACCATTGCTCATCGGTGTGACCAGTTCCCGGGTTCCCGCCGGCGAAGCCTTCATGCGCCAACTCGGAGCCGATATGGCCATGGAGACCGTCACCAACGAACTCACGATCGCCGATGTGGACGGCGATCTCATCCGGGCGTGGGCCCGTCGGCGCAACGATCTGGAACCCGAGTTCTCGTTCGAGGCGTGGGACGGGCCGGTTCCCGACTCCTCACTCGAAGAGGTGACGGAACTCCACCACGTCATGAACGATGCGCCCACCGACGATCTCGACATCGAAGACATGAAGTTCACCCCTGAGACGGTCCGGCAGTGGGAGGAGTACCTCGTGCGGCGGGGCATCGAGCGGTGGATGCTGGCGGCGCGCCACGTACCGTCGGGCCGGCTGGCGGGGTACACCGAGATCGCCTTCAACCCCAATCTTCCAGCGCTCGGTCAGCAAGGCGATACCGGCGTGTTTCCCGAGTACCGCGGACGCGGCCTGGGCAAGTGCCTGAAGGGGCTCATGCTGGAACGCGTCATGGCAGAACGGCCCGGGATCGAGCGGGTCTGGACGGGCAACGCCTCCAGCAATGGTCCGATGCTGGCCATCAACCGGGCGATGGGCTTCCAGGTCTACGAGGTGGAGAAGATCTGGCAGGTGAGGGTCGGTACGCTGGCGTCGTGAAACGAGCCACTCTTCTCCTCGCTCTCCTCTTGTCCGCGACCGCTTGTGCCACGATCCGAGAGAACGTGTCGATCGAGGTCGACGTGCAGGGCATCATCGCCTCGACCTGCCAGCAGCTGGCCGATCGGTTCGTCGACCAGCTGGCCGACGCCGTCGTCGAGTTGGATGCTTCGACCGACACCGACCTTCCCGACATCGATGTCCGTGATCTCATCGACCGGGCCGACGACCTCGGATGCTCGCCCGAGGATCTGACCGCGCTGGTATCCGAGAAGATCGACACCGTGCAAGCCGATTCGGAGCGGGCTCGCGCTTGGCTCGACGAAATCGCGGGAGAGGTGGAGCAGGCCGGAGGATGACCGTAGGCCCGTTCGACCCGGTGGTCCTCGAAGCCGACCAGCAACGGCGCAGCCGGGTGCTCGACTGGTTGGCGTCCGGCCTGGCGGCGGCCGATCCTGCCGAAGCGGTTCGCCGCCATGTCACATCTCGCCAGGTGGCCAGTACTCCGCTCGCAGGCAAGGTGGCGGTGCTCGCGGTCGGGAAGGCGGCCGAGGCCATGGCCGCCGGGCTCGGAGACCAGCTTGGCGACCGCCTCGACGAGGGATTGCTCGTGACGCCGGCACCCGTGACGCCGGCGCCGGGGTTTCGCTCGATCGTCGCCGGACATCCCCTGCCTGACGCCGGAAGCCTCGAAGCCGGTGCCGCGGCGCTCGAGCTGGCGCGGTCGCTCGGTGCCGGTGACACGCTCGTCGTGCTGCTTTCGGGCGGGGCGTCGGCCCTGCTCGAGTACCCGATCGACGGGATCACGCTTACCGAACTCGTCGCCGTGACCGACACGTTGCTCCGCGGCGGGGCCGCGATCGACGAACTGAACCTGGTGCGCAGGCACCTGTCGGCCGTCAAGGGCGGCGGACTCGCCGCGGCCACTGCGGCGACGGTCGTCACCCTGGCACTGTCCGACGTCGTCGGGTCGCCGCCCCACGTGATCGGGTCAGGGCCGACCGTGTCCGACCCGACCTACGTCGAAGATGCACGACGCGTGCTGCGCGCCCACGGCATCGACCCGCACGTGTTGAGCGTCGCGGCCGCCCAAACCGTGGGGCCCCGTGACTTCCTCGTGGTCGGAGACGGACCCCGGTCGGCCGAAGCGGTGGCGGCCGCGGCGCGGGCCGACGGCCTGCCAGCCGTCGTCGAGCCGACGCCCCTCACCGGCGACGCGGCCACCGAGGCCCGGCGCTGCGTTGCCGTCCGGCGGCCAGGCGTGACGGTGAGGGCAGGCGAAACCACCGTGCGGGTCGACGGAACCGGACGAGGCGGCCGGAACCAAGAGGCCGCCCTCGCAGCCGCGATCGAGCTCGACGGAGCCACGGACATGCTCTTTGCGGCGCTGGCCACCGACGGCGCCGATGGACCGACCGATGCCGCAGGCGGCCTGGTCGACGGTGCGACCGTCGGCGAGGCTCGAGCGGCCGGCCTGGATGCCGCCGACCATCTCCGCCGCCACGACTCGTACGCGTGGTTGGCGGGCGCCGGCGCGCTCCTGCGCACCGGGCCGACCGGCACGAATGTCGGCGACATCTGGATCCTGTGGCGGGATCAGTCGGCGGCAGAGAGGTAGGCGGAGCCGCGCGGTGAGAGGCGGTAGCCCACCCGGAGGCTCTCGGTGAGGCCGAGCGCCTTCAACTTCCGCACGTCGAGTTTGAACGGCTGGAGCTCTCGGCCGAGTTCGACGGCGAGGTCGCCGGCACGAACGCCTGGCCGCCGGCGGATGATGTCGAGCGTGGCCGCCGTCCACGGGTCGTCCCGGTCGTACCGTGCGAGCCTGGCATCGATCGCCGCAACATCCTCCGGGCTGAGCGAGGCGGTCGCGGCGAGTTCGGAGCGCGGATCGGGTTCGTCCAGGAAACGAAACAGCACTTCGTATAGGTGGCGGTCGCCGTCGCGCGCGATGGCGGCCAGCAGCGCGTCGACGGTCGGGTAGCCCGCACGCTTGGCGTCGTCGCGCGTGAGAGTGCCGGGATCGCGTGTCGTAACGGCCTCGACCTCGATCCGGCCTGCCGGAGTTCGGTAAGGCCGACCGGTGACGACCCGCGGGATCGCCCACCATCGGTACGCGCGGGTGATGGAGCCGTCAGCGATGCCGACCCACGTCGCTTTCGGGAACAGCATGCGGATGATCGTATCCCTGCCGCACAACCTTCGCGGCCGCCACGCCGCCCAACACGGCCTGGTCGCTCGACGCCTTTACCTGGCTTCAGGCGATCGCCACCTAGATGAGGTCGGCGACGATCGAACGGTGATCCGAACCCGCGATGTCGACCCATGCCACGTCCTTCACGGTGACCTCTCGAACCAGGACGTGGTCGATCCGGAGGGCTTTCGGCAAACCCGGTCGGTAGTTCCAGGTGCGCTTCGGCTTGAGGCCATGGGTGCTCGCCCACGCCGCGACGCCGTCGTCGAGGTGTCGCCGCAACGCCTGGTACGCCGGCCAGGCGGGCGACGAGTTGAGATCACCGACCAGCACCATCGGTTCGGACCCGCGCACACGCTCGAGCACGGCCTGCACCTGTCGCGCCCGGTGGGGTAGATCTCCGACCGCCACCGGGTTGGCGATGTGGACGGCGGCCACGGTCACGGATCGACCCCCGATGTCGATCGGGGCACTGATGAATGGCCGAAAGGGAATGTCGTCGGACGTGACGTCCACGGGCCGGTCGGCGACGAAGGCGTGGCCTTCGACCCCTCCCGGGCGGATGATCCCGTATCGATACCTGCTTTCCAGGACGTCGGCAGCCGCCGGCGCGAGCTCTTGGACGGCCACGACGTTGGGTCGATGCTCGTCGAGCGCGGCGGCAAACGCGGCTGGTGAAGCGTGGATGTTCCACAGGTTGGAGGTCATGATCCGCATGGCGACCGGAAACGGTACCAGTGCCGCTCAGATCCGCAGCTGCGGACGGTAGAAGCTGTTCAGCTGGGCGGTGGCCGGCACCCGGTCTCCGGCGACTTCGATCTCGAACGCTCCGGACGCGAGCCACTCGGCGGTGACGCCATCGGGATGGTCGAGGTAACCCATCGCCAGTGGGGCATCGAGCGTGTACGACCACATACCCGACGACGTTCGTCCGACGAGCGCCCCGTCCCGATAGATCGGCTCGTCGTGATAGAGGAGCCGGTCGGACGCGTGCAGCCGAAGCTGTACCAGCCGCTTGGAGAGAGGCTCGTTGCGCCGCCGCTCCAGTGCCTCCCGGCCGATGAACGGCGTGTCCCAGTCGACCGCGAAGGCGAGGCCGGACTCGAGGGGAGTGTCTTCGTCAGTGATGTCATGACCCCAGTGTCGGTAGCCGGATTCCAATCGGAGCGAGTTCATGGCGTGGTAACCGGCATGGATCAAGCCGTGGTCGGTCGCCACGATGGCGTCGTAGACACGTACCGCGTCGTCTCGAGAGACGTACAGCTCCCAGCCGAGCGCACCGACGTAGCTCAGCCGCATCGCCAGGATGTCGGCACCGGCGATCGACATCGTTTGCGCGGTACCGAACGGGAAAGCCTCGTTCCCGAGGTCGTGGTCGGTGACCGTTTGCAGCAGCGACCGAGCGGCCGGACCCATGATGCCGATGGTCGCCTCGTCCACTCGCGCGACGTCGACCTGGCGTCCTCGGGACTGGCGCGCCAGCCGCGCCCAGTCACGGGTGCGCGAGGCGGCGGCGGTCACCACCTTGAAGCTCGTTTCGCCGAGCCTCGTGACGGTGAGATCGGCTTCGATCCCGCCCCGGCGGTTGAGCCACTGCGTATAGACCACGGTGCCGGTGGGTACGTCGATCCGGTTGGCGGACAACTCGTCGAGGACTGCCAGGGCGTCGGGTCCCTCGACGGAGAACTTGGCGAAGGACGTCTGATCGAACAAGCCGACGGTCTCGCGGACCGCTCGACATTCGCGGCCGGTGTTCTCGAACCAGTTCTGCTTTCCGTACGAGTACTCGTAGACGCGATCCTGTCCGGCATTCGCGTACCAGTTGGGCCGCTCCCAGCCTGCTGTCTCCCCCCAGACCGCCCCGGCGGCGTCGAGGCGATCGTGCAGAGGCGACGCGAGGATCCCACGTGCCGACTCGTACTGTCGGAATGGCCAGTGCATCGCGTAGAGGAGGCCCAGGCTCTCGGAGATCCGGTCGCGTAGGAATGTCTCGTCGGCCTGGTAGGGAAACGCCCGGCGGATGTCGACCGAGTTGAGATCCATGGGTGCGGCGCCGTCGACGATCCAGTCGGCCAGAACCCATCCGACGCCGCCCGCCGACTGGATGCCCACGCTGTTGAACCCGGCGGCCACGAACACGCCATCCACCTCGGGCGTCTCACCTAGGTAGAAGACTCCATCGGGCGTGAAGGCCTCCGGTCCGTTGAAGAACAGTTGGATGCCCGACTCGCCCAACACCGGCATCCGATGGATCGCACGTTCGAAGATCGGTCCGACGTGATCCCAGTCCTCGGGGAGGGTGCCAAAGCTGAAGTCGCGGGGGATCGCGTCCATGCGCCAGACCTTGCCGCGCGGCTCGAAGAAGCCGGCCATGATCTTGCCGGTCTCCTCTTTGAAGTAGGTGTAGTTGCCGGGATCGCGCAGGGTGGGGGCCCCGGTTGGGACGTCCGCAACGGGTTCGGTGACGATGTAGAAGTGCTCGCACGCCTGCAACGGCACGTTGATGCCGGCCGTCTTGGCGAGGTGCCTGGTCCACATGCCGGCCGCCAGGACGACCGTCTCGGCCTCGATCGGACCTGCCTCGGTCTGGACGCCCGCGATGCGGCCGTCCACGACATCGAGCGAGGTGACGGCGACGCCTTCGTGAATCGTGGCTCCGCCCATGCGAGCGCCTTTGGCGAGCGCCAAGGTGGTGTCGACCGGACTCGTTTGGCCATCACCTGGGATGTACACCGCCCCGAAGAGGTCGGCCGTGTGCAACGTGGGCCAGAGGTCGCGAGCCTCGGCCAAGCTGATCTCGTGAACGTCGACGTCGACGGTCTTCGCCATCGACATGCCGCGCAGGATCTCCTCCCAGCGTTCTTCGTCGGCTGCCACGGACACGCTTCCCGTGCGGCGGTACCCCGTCGCCTGACCCGTTTCCGCCTCGAGCTGTTCGAAGAGGCGAGCCGAATACGTGGCGAGGGTGGTGAGGCTGTGGCTCGATTTGAGCTGGCTCACCAAACCCGCCGCATGCCAGGTCGTACCGCCGGTCAGCTGGCCCTGCTCGAGGAGGAGCACATCGGTCACCCCACGCTTGGTGAGGTGGTAGGCGATGGAGCAACCGACGATGCCGCCACCGACGATCACGACCTGGGCTCGGCTCGGTAGGTTCGCCATTCGTCCGTTTCGCTGAGTGGAACGTTGCGCCAGTTAGGATAACGGCCAATGCAAGCCGTTGAACGCGTGTTCGCCATTCTGCGTGCTCTGGCCGCGCACGGCGGCAACGGATCGGTGGGAACGGTCGCCGTCGACACCGGCCTTCCGAAGTCGACGGTGTCGCGGATCCTTGCGGCCCTCGAGACGGAAGGGGCAGTCGAGCGCGTCGGTGACGGTGTGTATGCGATCGGCTGGGGGCTGCTGGCTCTCACGGGTGAACTCGACGAGACCACGCTCCTGACGCGGGTGGCGGAGCCCTACCTACTCGACCTCGCCGCCGAGTTCGGAGAGGGCGCCGGACTCTCGGTGGAGCACGGGGACGAGAGTCTGTACGCCCTGCATGTCGGGTCGCGAGGCGCCGTCCGGACCGAGGACTGGACGGGAGAAAGTTTCCCGTATCACACGGTCGCGGGAGGCTTGGCGATCCTGGCGACGTGGCCCGACGAGCGGATCGACGCCTACGCGGATGGTGGCCTCGCGGCTCTGTCGTCGAAGACGTTGACCACGCGACGCGCCCTGCGCCGGCGGATTCGGACGATCCGCGCCGCCGGCTACGCCTCCACGATCGGCGAGTTCGACGTCGACATCAACGGTGTCGGAGCTGCCATCGTGGGTCCGGACGGAGCATCGCTGGGCGCCATCACGGTCTACGGACCGGCCTACCGGTTCCCCGGAACCCGCAGCGTCGGCGAGGTGGGGATGCGCTGTATCGAAGTGGCTGCGCAGGTCGCCGGCCAGTTCGACCGCCGCTGATCACCACCGGAGAGATCGCCCTTCGACGTCTTCTATAGGGATGGCTATGTCGAAGCGTTCCCGTATCACCGCATCGACCGCCGGCGGGACATGCTCGGGGAAATGGTCGCGCAAGGTCGACCGGACGACCTGATGTGCCCGATCCTTCGCCTCGAGTCGTCCGGCGTCGATCCAGTCATCCGGGCTGAGCCGATCACCGACCTCCGGGTAGATGTACTCCGTCTGCATCACCGACAGGGTCTGGTCCGATCCCAGGAAGTGCCCTTCTCCGAAGACGGTGTCGCGGATCACGTCCTTCGACAGCGTCGCCTCGTTCACGTCGATGCCCTTCACGGTCCTTCCCACGGACCCGAGCAGATCGTTGTCGATCACGAGCATCTCGTGGGAGTACGCGAGAAGGGACGCGAGCATGCCCGCCGACTCGTAGATCACGTTGGCGCCCGCCTGGGCGGCGAGCGTCACCGTGACGCCCTTTTCGTGGCCCGCTTGTGCGTCCGGCACCTTCGAGTCGGCCATGCCCGCGGCCACCGACGACGGCAGGCCCATCCAGTTGAGCAACTGGGCGGCGGCTGCGTTCAGGATGGCCTCTTCGCCGCTCCCGCCACTCATGGCGCCGGTCCGCAGGTCGGAGACGAACGGCCACATGCCCATGAGGCACGGATGGCCCGGGTTGAGGAGGTTCACGCAGGTCAGGGCGCCCAGGCATTCGGCCAGGGCCTGGACGAGTGAACCGGCGAGCGAGGCGGGAGATGTCGCACCGGCTTGACCGGCCGACAGGAG
>JBFKPQ010000007.1:0-37573 GCA_041628225.1 Acidimicrobiia bacterium
AGCGTTGCCCAGGCGATGGGCACACCCGAAGACCTCGTCGTCCGTTCCGCCACGGCGCGCGCCGCTGCGCAAGGCGTGTCCGTCGACGACGTCCTGGCGTCCTGGTCGGGCGGAGCGCCTGTCGCGGCTTCGGCTGCACCATCTCCCGCCGAGCCAGAGATGGCTCCCGCCGAGGCAGCTCCCGCCGAGCCGGAACCGGCGCCGGCTGCCGCCGAAGCGGTCGCCGAACCCGCCGCCCTGGCGCCTATCGCGGTCGCCGTTCTCGAGGACGAGGAACCCGAAGAGTCCATCGAGGCCGGTTCCATGCGGGACCGCCTCATGCGATCCGGCCGGATCGGCGCCATCCTCGGCGCGATGTTCGGCGTGCTGGCGGTGGTCGCATCCACCCGTTTCGGCCTTTCGGCCACCACGCTGGCCGGCACCGAGGACGCCCCGCAGGCGGTGCTGCTCGCCGAGCCCAGCAAGCTCCTACTGTACGCAGCCATCGTCTCGGCGGTCTTCGGAGCGCTCGTGGCTCGTACGGCGAGCGTTGTCCCGGCCTGGTTCGATCGCGGCCTCGCGGTGCGCACGTCGCTGCGCACCTCGACGATCGCCGGCGGAGGCCTCGGCGCCGTGCTCGGCGTTGCAGCAGCCGGGGTGTTGTTGGGCCTCGGCGAACCGGTCGACCAGCTGTCCCCCGAAGACCCCGCTCTCGTGGCCCTCGGGGTGGTGTCGACGCTCGTCACCGTCGTCGCAGGCGGTGCCGTTCTCGGAGCCGTGACGGCCGGCCTGACCCAGGCCTTGGCGCTACCGGCCGGACTGACAGAGGCAGAGGAAGCCGAGTCGGACGTGATCAAGCACCGGCTGGCGACGTCCTACCTCATGCCCCTCATGGTCATCGTCGGGATCCTCGTGCTCGTGTTGCCCTTCGCCTATCTGCTGGTGTCGTACCACTCGATGGCTCCCCTGATCGCCATGGTGGCGGCGGCCGGGATCCTCGGATTCGCGGGTCTGTCGGCGTCACGGCCTGGCATGCGCATCACCGTCGGCGAGTTCTTCGTGGCCGCCATCGGCATCGGTGTCGTGCTGCTCTTCATCGTGCTGCTCGCCAATGCTTGGTCGCATGGCGATGAGGGCGGAGACCACGCACTCGGCCTCGTCGTCACCTACCTGAGCTGACGCGGCTCGGCCGCGGCTCAGCCGTCGCTCACGAACACCACGACGTCGTCGTCGGTCCACTCGACGTAGATGGCCTCGCCACTGCGCAGATGCTCCTGGAGATGGGTCGGAGGGAAGTCCCACCGAGTCGAAGCATCGACGGTGAGCGTCAACCTGTCTCCATCGGTCGTGAGCACCGTGAAGGCCTCGACCGTCTCGAGGTCGCCGTCGACGCGCGTGACGATGCCGGTGGCTGCCTGAGACGGGCCGCAGGCCGCCCAGATCAAACCGAGGAGGAGGAACGCAGCTCCGACTCGAGCGCGTCCCATCGCCGCTCCTCTCCGTACCAGCGGAAGAACATGACGGTGATCGTCGTCCACAGCAGCAGACCGCCGCCGAGCTTCATGATGATGCCGGCCACGGCCTGGTCGAGCATTGGATCCCAGTTCCACAGTTTCGGCGACACGACATAGACGTCGTACAGCGGCGTCTGCCCGAAGATGAGAAACGAGGCCGGCACCGTCGGGATCAGCGACTGGGCGAAGAGATACATCATGCCGACCGGCCGCGAAACGCGAGGTACCTCCGGAAGGGGCGACAACACGGGCAGCCACATCAAGATCGCGGTGGCAAACAGCGCGACGTGCACCCCGAGGTGGGCGAACTCGTTGGTGACCATCGCTCTGATGACGGTTGGCCAGTGCAGTCCGGCCAACACGGCATTGAACAAGAAAAACGCCGGGAGCGGCCGGCTCAACGGGCGGACGACCGCCACCAGCCGGGACCGTTCACCGACGAGGCGCGCCATCCAGGTCGGGACTCCCAAGAGCAGCAGTGGTGCAGCCACGAGCGAGATCACGAGGTGCTCGACCATGTGGAAGGCGAACAGCGATCGCTCGCCGATGTCGTGGATCGGCCAATCGCTGACCGCCCACAGTGCGACGAGGCCGGCCACGAACTGCCAGATCTGCTGCCGAGATGTCGACGCACCAGGTATGTGCGGACGAATGCGCAGGTGCGCATAACCGTACGAGAAGGCCAGAAGCCCCACGACCAGCCATACGTCCCAATGGGGGTGCCAGGCGAGCACGTCGTCGAGCATGGCTCAGAAGACGCCGCTGACGATTCCCAAGGCAAACAGCGTGGCGGCGTACAGGACGAGCGCCGCGACAAACCCGATGACGAAGAAGTTCTTCACGAGCGACTTTTCGTACTTCAGGTGCATGTAGTACCCGACCACGATCACGAACTTCAAGACGGCCAGCAGGATCAGGAGCGGAGAAGCCATGTTCGTCGTGAACTCTTCGACGCCCTGCTCGACGTAGAAGAGGGCCACCTCGATGGCCGTGAGCACCGCCAGCAGGATGGCGATGTTGACGTACTGCCGGGGAGTCGGGTGATGGGCGGCGTGGTCTTCGGCCATGACAGTCCTCAGGGAATCAGATAGACGATGGTGAAGATGACGATCCAGATGATGTCGACGAAGTGCCAGTACAAGCCGACCAATTCGACGTTCAGACCCTGGGCTTCGGTCAGGCCACCTTGTCGGCGCGAGATCCCGTAGAGCGAGAGCAGCATCAGGATGCCGATGAAGACGTGGGCGCCGTGGAAACCGGTCAGCATGAAGAATGCCGAGGCGGCCGGATTCGACGAGATCGTCATTCCTTCCAGGACGAACTCGGTGAACTCGAACACCTGCCCTCCGATGAAGACCGACCCCAGCATGCCGGTGGCGAGCAGCCACGTCCGGGTGCCGTTCTGGTCGCCGGTGGCGAGTGCGTGGTGGGCCAGCACCATCGTGAGCGACGACATGAGCAGCACAAACGACGAGATGCTCGTGAACGGGATGTCGTACAGCTCACGCGGGTAGACCGTACCGGCGCCGAAATCGCGTCCCTTGAACAGCAGATAGTTCGAGATCAGCGCGCCAAAGAACAGGAACTCGGAACTGAGGAATGCCCACATCCCGAGCTTGCGGTTCTCGATGCCCGTCGATTCGTGGACGTCGTGGTGGTCGTCGACGTGGGCGACGTCGGCCATCAGCCCTCCTCCCCGTCGTCGTCGTGGTCACTGTGGTCGTCGTGGCCCTCTTCGAGCGGTTCGACGCCCCAGCCGATCGCGGAGCCGACGAGCACCAAGACGCCGAGCAGCATGAGGGGGATGCCGAACGCCTTGTCGTTGTAGATCACGCCGTAGCCGAGGATCGGAAAGGCGAGGCCGACCAGGAACGGGTAATACGAGGGGTTGGGAAGGTGGATCGGAGCCGGTGGGTGGAGGCCGACGTCTTCGAGTTCGGCGACGAGCTGGTCGGCCTCGGGGCGGCGGACCGGCCGACCTTCGTCGTCCTCGGAGTACTTCCGATGCCAGAAATCGTCGAGCGCCGAAACCTTCGGGTCCACGCCGAAGTTGTACTCGGGCGTCGGGGACGGGATCGTCCACTCGAGGGTCCGCGCGTCCCAGGGGTCCATCGGGGCGATCGGACCTCGTCGCTTCGACCAGATCCAGTTCCCCATGAAGACGAGCAGGCCGATGGCGATGATGAAGGCGCCGACGGTCACCGCCATGTTCCACGAATCGAGTCCGAGGCCTTCGTCGTAGACCCACGTGCGCCGAACCATGCCGTTGAGGCCGAGCCAGTGCATGGGAGCGAACGTCAGGTTGAAGCCGAGCATCCAGATCCAGAAATGGAGCTTGCCGGTGGCCTCGTTGTACATGCGGCCGGTGAGTTTCGGGAACCAGTAGTACAGGCCGGCGAACAGGCCGAAGATGGAACCGCCGAACAACACGTACTGGAAGTGGGCGACGATGTAGTAGGTGTCGGTCTGCTGCCAGTCGGCCGGCACGATGGAGTGCGTGACGCCCGACAGGCCGCCGATGACGAACATCGCGACGAAACCGATCGCAAACAGCATCGGTGTGTTGAGGGTGATGCGGCCCTTCCAGATGGTGCCGATCCAGTTGAAGATCTTGATGCCCGTCGGAACGGCGATCGCCATCGTGGACAAGCCGAACGCTGCCTGGGTGATGGGCGTGACGCCGGAGGCGAACATGTGGTGTGCCCAGACGCCGAAGCCCATGAACCCGATGGCCGCCCCGGCGAACACGACGGCCGGATAGCCGAACAGCGGTTTGCGCGAGAACGTCGGCAAGATCTCGGACACGATGCCCATGGCGGGCAGGATCAAGATGTACACCTCGGGGTGCCCGAACAGCCAGAAGAAGTGCTGCCACAGGATGGGGTCGCCGCCGGCGGCGGCGTCGAAGAACAGCGTGCCGAGCGTCCTGTCGAACGTGATCATGAACAGCGCGACGGCGATGATCGGAAGCGAGAACAACAACAGGAAGGCGACCACGGTCGTCATCCACACGAACACCGGCATCCGGAGCAGCGTCATGCCCTTGGCGCGCATGTTGAACACCGTCACGATGAAGTTGACCGACGAGATGAGCGATGCCAGGCCGAGGATCTGTAGTCCGATCGCCCAGTAGTCCATGACCGTGCCGGTCGAGAATCGTGTTCCGGAGTTCGGTGCGTATCCGAACCAGCCGCCGTTGGGGGCCGCCCCGAGCCGCGACACCTCCTCGGCGAGGTTGCCGCCCTCCGGTGCCCCAGACGTGCCGAAGATGAACGACGTGTACAAGAACACACCACCGAACAAGAAGATCCAGAACGACACGGCGTTCATGCGCGGGAATGCGACGTCGCGTGCGCCGATCATGAGCGGCAGCAGATAGTTGAAGAAGGCGGCCGAGACCGGCATGACGAACAAGAAGATCATCGTGGTGCCGTGCATCGTGAACATGGCGTTGTACTCGGCAGCCGACAAGAACGTCCCGTTGGGCTGGGCGAGCTGGATCCGCAGGATCAGCGCTTCCAGGCCGCCGAGGATGAAGAAGATGAAGGCCGTGTAGCCGTACATGATGCCGATCTTCTTGTGATCGGCGGTGGTGATCCAGCTCCAGAACCCCGTCGTCGAGGCCGGCCGGCGGAAGATGGTCCGCGCGGGAGCTGCGGTGGTCGTGGCCATCAGTCCAGACTCCTCAAGTAGGCGGCGAGCGCATCGATCTCTCCGGCGGTCAAGCCCAGGTTCGGCATGAACGATCCGGGCTTGATCTCAGGAGGGTCGGCCAGCCAGGCCTCCAAGGCGCCTGGCTCGTCGAGTTCGAGGACTGCTCCCGCGAAGGCGCTCCGGCTGGCGAAATGTGTGAGGTCCGGACCGATGCCGTTGCCGAGCAATTCGCCGGCGCCGGTCGCAACGTCGAGTTCGTTGACGCCGTTGATGTTGTGGCACGCCACGCACTGGCCGGCCAGGAACAGGTCTTTGCCTTGGGCTTCGAGCGTCCCGACTTCGGGTTCGACGGCGTCGAGGCGCTGTTCATCGAGCCAGGTCTGATAGTCGGCGGCGTCCATGGCGACGGCGCGAGCTCGCATCTTGGCGTGCGAGAGGCCACAGAACTCGGCACAGTGCCCCCAGTATTCGCCGGGTTCGGACGCTTCGAGAAGCAGCGTCGTGTCCTGGCCCGGAACGAGATAGCGCTTGCCGTTGAGCTTGGGGATCCAGTAATTGTGGAGGACGTCCTCTGACGTCATGTTCAGGCAGATCTCGGTGTTGGTGGGAATCACCAAGGTATTGGCCGTCACGATCCCTTCGTCGGCGTAGTGATACTCGAACCACCACTGATGCCCGATCACGTCGATCGTGACGGCGTCGGGAGAGCAATCCGTGTACTTGAACACGCGCTCGATCGTCGGTACGGCGATCGAAGCGAGGATGATCACCGGGATGACCGTCCACACGACCTCCAGCTTGGCGTTGCCGTGCACTTGCTTGGGTTCGGCCCGGCCTTCACGGTCGCGGAAGGCCACCACGGCCACCAAGAGCGCGCCCTGGACGACCACGAAGATGGCGATGGCTATGTAGAGGGTCAGCTTGAAGAGGCCGTCGATGTCCTCGGCGATCGGGCCGCGCGGATCGAGCGAATCGAGGGCTCCGCCGTTGCTGCAGGCGGCCAGCGCGAGGGCAAGGACCACGACCGAGGCAAGCCTCCACCACGTGGACCGTTTCGTCCGCTGCACTCCGCGTTGCATGGGCGGCGTCAATCTCTTTCGTGAGTCCAGAACCTGCCCGCCGAGAATAGCGCCCCGACGGAGGGCCGCCATGTTACGGGGGAGGCGGGAATTCGGACAAACTCCGGCTCGTCAGCCCTCTATGGCTGCGTTGAGCTCGGCCTCGGAGAGCGCTCCCTCGAACGCGGCACGAATGATGCCGTCGGCGGAGATCACGAACACCCACGGTTCGGATGGGAGGGCCCACTCGGAGATGGCGGGGACCAGTTCGAGATCCTCGAATCGCTCGGCGTCCAGGTTGGCGTAGACCTCCACGTGGAGGAACCGCACATCGGTGTGGGCGGCTTTCACCGCTTTCACGACGTCGACGGTCGGGCCGCACGAGGCCGTCTGGCAGAACGCCGGGGTGGCAAAGGCCACCACGACCGTCCGACCTTCGTCGAGCGCCTCGTGCAGCGACACCTCATAGAGCTCCGGGTCGGGATTCGGGTCCGAGGTGATCGCCGGCAGCGGCGCGTCGGCCACGGTCGGGGTGACCGACCGCACGGCCGGATCGCCGACGCCCGGAACGAGCGAGATGGCGTCGACGGCCACCGGTACGGAGAGGCTCTCGATGTCGTCCGCCACCAGCGATACCTGCCAGACGCCAACCTGATCGAACTCGACGAGGGCCGTGTAGACGCCGCGGACGTCGGGGATCGTCCAGACGAACTCGGTTCCGACCTGCGTCGTCGAGCCGTCGGGGGCCGTGAGCGTCGCCACCGCCGGCCGATCAGGACTCGCCAACGACGTGGTGTCTTCGGCGACGAGGGCGATGACGAGCCGTTCGGGGCCCGGGGTGAGGGTGCCCGGGGCGTTGGCGACGATGGCGAGGGCGGTGGGGGCGGGTTCGCTGCAAGCAGCGATGAGAAGCAGCAACACGGCGAGACGACGCATGGCGCGCACCTTACCGGTGGAGGGGCACTAGGCCGCGGCCGGTAGGCTGGAGATTCGCATGGCATCTCACGTCGAGATCACCGATCCTCGTGCCGCCCCTTCCAACCGGCAGGCGGTCGTGCGGGCCTACGTGGCCCTCACCAAGCCGCGCATCATCGAGCTCCTCCTCATCACGACGGTTCCTTCGATGGTGCTGGCAGCCGAGGGCTGGCCGGGGTGGTGGCTCGTCGTGGCGACGCTGATCGGCGGGACGCTGTCGGCCGGCGGCGCCAACGCCTTGAACAACGTCGTCGATCGAGACATCGATCAGCTCATGCGCCGGACGGCGCGACGACCGTTGCCGAGTCATCACATCACGGCCGACAATGCGGCACGGTTCGGGATCGCGTTGGGTGTCGCCGGGTTCCTGTGGCTCTGGGCTTTCGCGAATGTGCTGGCCGCATCCATTTCGACCGGTGCCCTGTTGTTCTACGTGTTCGCGTACACCCTGTACCTGAAGCGGACCACCCGCCACAACATCGTGATCGGTGGCGCAGCCGGCGCGGCGCCCGTCCTCGTCGGATGGGCGGCCGTGACGGGCTCACTGGCCTTGCCCGCCTGGATCTTGTTCGCCGTCGTGTTCTACTGGACGCCGCCGCACTTCTGGGCGCTCGCACTCCGGTATCGAGAGGACTACGCACGCGCCTCCATCCCGATGCTGCCGGTGGTGGCATCGGAACGTCACACGACACTCCAGATCCTCTGGTACACGGCAGTCCTCGTGGCGATCTCGCTGGCGCTGCCGCTCGTGGCACCGGTGGGAATGCTCTACGCCGGAGCGGCCCTCGCGCTCGGCGTCTGGTTCATGGTCGACGCCGTTCGCCTGCTCGGTGACCCCGAGCGCGCCATGATCGTGTTTCGGACGTCGACCGTCTATCTGGCGCTGCTCTTCGCAGCCGTGTGGGTCGACGTCGTCGTCTGACGGATCGCCACCACCCACGCGAAGCTGCCGAGGGCCAGGACCGCGTGTACGGCCTTGAACGTACCGGCGGCGTCCGAAATCAGCACGCGCCACGCCGACGGAACCCACACGGCCAGACAGAAGACGGCGAAGGCCCCCACGAGGCGATCGTCGTGCCAGTCGGGTCGAACGGCGGCGGCCAGCAGCCAGATTCCGAGCCCGATGCCCGCCGCGATCCGAATCCAGCCCCAGACGGCCGTGCGGTCGTCCATGAGTCCGATCCGGCTGCCCCACAGGGTCATCTGCCAGATGCCGGCTCCGGTGGCGACGACGGCGCGCGTCACCGCTCTTGCCACGTGAAGAGGCGGGCGGCGAGCAGCGGCGTGACGATGGCCCAGGCGATGAGCCACGCCCAGTCCGGACGGCCGCCTTCGAAGGCGGCCCGCAGTCCGGCCGCGAGCGGACCGGCCGGAAGGAGATCCACGGCCCCGGCGAGCCGACCGGGCAACGACGACGCAGGAATGAACACGTCGCCGAAACCCAAGAACACCACGTAGAGGCCGTTGGCGATCGCCAGGGTCGCCTCGGCCCGAAACACGCCCGCCACCAGCATGGCCAGTCCCGCGAACGCGAGGGTTCCTGCCAAGACGACGGCCACCAGTGCGACCCAGCTCAAGGCGGCAGGTCGCCAGTCGAACAAGATGCGGGCGGTGGCCACCAGAGCGGCGAACTGCAGAACTTCGAGCACCAGGACCGCAGATGCCTTGGCGGCGATGAGGGCGGATCTCGAAAGCGGCGAGGCCCCCAGGCGTTTCAGCACGAGGTATTTGCGCTCGAAGCCGGTGGCCACGGCCAGCGACACGAACGCCGACGAGATGATCGACAGGGCCATGAGGCCGGGCACGAGGAAGTCGACGGTGAGCCCGAACAACCCGGTGGAGCCGAAGAAGGCGAGGAGACCGACGGGCACGACGAGCGTCAACAGGACCGCTTCTCCGCGGCGCAGGGTGAGACGGAGCTCGAGCTTGGTCTGGTGCCACCACGCCCGCATCACGAATCGCCCTGTCCCGTGAGGCCGAGGAACACGTCCTCGAGGCCCGCCGCGCCCTGGCGGAGCTCCTCCACTTCGACGCCGGCTTCCGCCAACCATGTCGCCAGTGCCACGAGCGCCTGCGGCGACAGGGAATCGGCGTCGACCAGATACGAGCCGTCGGCCAGGAGCCGGGTCGTGGCGCCCACCACGTCTCCCAGTTCGGCGGCGTCGACGGGAGCCGAGGTACGCACGGTCACCGAGCCCTGCCGGTGGATCAGGTCGTGTGGGGTTCCTTCGGCGATCAGCCGCCCCCGATGCAGGATGCCGACCCGACCGGCGAGTCGCTCGGCTTCCTCCATGTAGTGCGTGGTGAGCAGGATCGTCACACCCTCTCCCTGCAGTCGTTCGATGATCGACCACGTCGAGCGGCGCGCCACGGGGTCCATGCCGGCGGTGGGCTCGTCGAGGAACAAGACCTCCGGTCGCCCGACGAGCGCCAAGGCCAGGCTGAGCCGCTGCTTCTCGCCACCCGACAGCCGGCGGAGCAGTGTCCTGGCCCGATCCTGGAGGTCGACGAGAGCGAGCAACTCGTCGCTCGGTCGTGGGTCGGAGTGAAAGGAGGAGAACAATTCCAGGATCTCCGTGGGCCGGGCTCCCGGGTAGAGCCCGCCTTCTTGCAGCATGACGCCGATCCGGGAATGCACGGTGCGGCGGTCTGCGATGGGATCGAGGCCCAGGACCCGAACCGATCCTGCGTCGGGCACACGGAGGCCTTCCATCATCTCGACCGTCGTCGTCTTGCCAGCTCCGTTGGGACCCAGCAGGGCGTAGGTCTCGGCGGGTTCGACGATGAGGCTGATCTCGTCGACGGCGGTGTGCGCGCCGTACCGTTTGGTGACGCCGTCCAGCTCGATGGTCATGGAGGAGGCATCGTACCGACGGGTTCCTGATACGCGGCACTCGGTGGGTAGCCTGATGCCGTGCTCGGATCCATTTCGTATCCGCCGATCCCGATCTTCGACGTCGGCCCACTGCAGCTGTCGCTCCATGGGTTGTTCGCGGCGATCGGTTTTTTGGCGGGAGCGAGCCTGGCCGTGAAGCTGGCCGGCCGGCGGGGGTTCGACGTCGAGGCCTTTCAGTCCGTACTCACGTGGGCCCTCGTCGGTGCGTTGTTGGGAGCCCGCTATCTCACCGTCGGAGCGCAGATCTCGGGAGGGGCTTCGTTCGCCGACGTCATCAACCCGCTGGGCGGTAACTTCTCGATCATCGGTGGCATGGTGGGAGGGGTGGCCGGTGCCTTCATCCGCGTCCGCCGCCTGCGCCAACCATGGTGGGCGCTGGCCGACTCGGCGAGCTTCGGTATGGCTCTCGGGACGGTCGTCGGCCGAGTCGGTGACCTCGCCATCGTCGAACACCTCGGAGCGAGCACCGACTTCATCTTGGGATTCGCCGTCAAACCCGGCTACGACCTCGCACCCCAGCACAACGTGCTCGAGTGCGACCTATCGGAAGCGGTCAACGGCATCTGTGGCGTGTATCACCACACCGGCCTCTACGACATGATCGGCGCCGCCATCCTGTTGGGTTTCCTCTATTGGCTGGCGGCCCGATGGGAACGCCGTCACTACGGCCAGATGTTCTCTGTGTGGGTCATCTGGTACGGGATCCAGCGGTTTCTCATCGACTTCACCCGCCACGTTCCCTCAGAACAGGGCGCCACTGCGGCCGGTGCCGCCGACGCCACCCTCGGGGTGTTCACCTGGAGTCAATGGGCCGGATTGGCCCTGGCCGTCGTCGGGCTCGTCATGATGGTGCGGCTCCGACGGTCGCAGCCGGTCGTGAGCGCCGGCAAAGACCGCGTGCTGGCAGAGGCGGCGGCGGCGGCGTCCTGATCAGGCGAGATCGGGAGCGAACCCGCGCCGGGTCGTGTTCTCGGTGACCACCCGTGGCTGCGTGAAGTGCAGCAGGTAGTCCCGACCTCCGGCCTTGGACCCGACGCCCGACATGCCGAACCCACCGAACGGTTGGCGACCGACGAGGGCGCCGGTCGTGCCACGGTTGAGATAGAGGTTGCCGACCCGGAACTCACGGCGGGCTCGCTCGAGGTGGGCGGGGCGACGCGAGTACACCCCGCCGGTCAACTTGTAGTGCGAAGCGTTCGCCAACCGGAGCGCGTCGTCGAAGTCACGGGCACGGAAGACCGAGAGAACCGGGCCGAAGATCTCCTCGGTGGCAATGGTCGCCGTTTCTGAAACATCGACGAAGATGTGGGGGCCGACGTAGTCGCGATCGGGCATGAGCCCCGTTTCGGGCACGTCCATCGCCAAGGCGAGCGTGGCTTCCTGGCGCCCGGTGTCGATGTACCGTCGGATCGTCTCGGCAGCGGCACGGTTGATGACCGGGCCGATGTCGGTCCCGGGATCCGTAGGGTCGCCGATGGTCAGGGCGGCCGTCGACGCCACCAGGCGGTCCACGAACTCGTCGTGCGCCGAGCCGACAACGATGAGTCGGGAAGCAGCCGAGCATTTCTGACCCTGGAACCCGAAGGCTGACGACCGCACACCTGCCACTGCCTCGTCAAAGTCCGCGGAGGCGTCGACGATGATGGCGTTCTTGCCGCCCATCTCACACACGACGTGCTTGACGTGAGGCTGATCGGCCGGGGTGATGCCGGCGGCGGCGATGATGTCCAATCCGACGGCTTTTGAACCCGTGAACGCGATGAGCGCAACGCGTGGGTCGCGAACGAGTCGCGAGCCGACCACCCGACCAGGCCCGGTCAACAGGATGGCGACATCGGGAGGAATGCCCGCCTCGAGGAGGATCTCGTGGAAGACCTTGGCGATGCCCAAGGCAGGTTCGGCCGGTTTGATGATGGCTGTGTTTCCGACGGACAGCGCGGCCGTGGTCATACCGCACAGGATCGCCAGCGGGAAGTTCCACGGGCTGATGATCGCCGCCACCCCGCGCGGTTCGTAGCGCGCTTCGTTGTGTTCACCGAGATACCGTCCCAGGCGCTCGGGACGGTGGAGCGCCGCCGCCTGCCGGGCGTAGTACTCGCAGAAGTCGATGGCTTCGCACACGTCCGCGTCCGCACCCCGCCAGTCCTTCCCGACTTCCTTCACGATGATGCCGGACAGCTCGTCGCGACGGGCCCGGAGCCGCGCCGCCACCTCGATGATGAGGTTGGCTCGGTCTTCGGCGGCGCGATCCCGCCACCCCGCGAAGGCTGCCGAGGCGCGAGCCAGCGCGGCGTCGGCGTCCGCTTCGGTGGCGTCGTTCGCCACCTGGGGCACCACCGCCCGTGTGACGGCCTTGGCGAAGGCCTCCCGGGTCGCCGCGTCCGAGAAATCGCGGAGGGCTTCGTTGTCGAATGGCCTCCCATCTCCGACGCCGTCGAACGCAGGGCTGAGCCCGTGACGCTCGGGCGCGGTTCCCAAGTGGGCGTGACCGGGATCGGTCGAAGGCGGAGCGCCATGCGGCGACTTCAGCAAGGTGGCGGTGTCCACAGTCCCCGCCTGGCTGGCGAGAAGCCATGACTCGTTCGACGTGTTCTCCAACAGCCGGCGCACGAGATACGCCATGCCGGGCACGAGCTCACCGACCGGCACGTACTCCCGCACGCGCAGTCCCATCTGGCGGCCGGCCTGCTTCAGCTGACCGCCCATGCCGTGCAGCATCTGCAGCTCGACCGCGGAGTGCGGCAAACCCTTCGATTCGGCAAAGGCGAGGCCGTAGGCGATCGATCGGGCGTTGTGGCTGCCGAGGGCGAGTTTGACTCCGCCCTCACCCGGACGCGCCGGAGCTGCCTCCAGGAAGGTGGCTGTCATCCGCTCGAAACAGGCGTCGGTGTCCTGCTTTCGGCTCCAGACGGGAACCGGCCATCCCATCTCTTCGGCGTGGATCGTCTCGTAGTCCCAGTACGCGCCTTTCACCAGCCGGATGGTCACGGGCCGGTCAAGGCCACGGGCCCAGTCGGCGAGCGCGGCGGCGTCGTCATCCCCGCTGCGAAGGTACGCCTGAACGGCCAAGCCGGCTTCGAATGGCACGGCCTCGACGGCCCGCTGGAAGGCCGCGATCGTCAAGTCCTTGAGCTGGTGGGACTCCATGTCGAAGTTGAGGAACACGCCGTGCTGGTGTGCCGCTTCCAGAATCGGAAGCAGGTTGCCGAACAGCGCGTCGATCGACCGATCGTGATCGATCGGATCGAGCTCCGAATGGAGGGCGCTGAGCTTGATCGAGAGGTTGACGCGCGGAATCGGCCCGAGGTGATCGGTATCCAGGCGGTCGACGTCGTCCCACCCGGCCACCAGCTGAGGCAATGTCGTGATCAGCTCGAGGTAGCGATCGCGATAGACGATTGCTTCGGCCTCGCTGACGCAGGCCTCACCCAACACATCGATCGTGAACGCCAGACCCTCCGACCGAAGTCGACGCAGCGCGCCGAGGGCTTCCCGTCCGTCACGGCCCGCGATGAAGGTCTCGCCCATGGTCTCGATGAGCTTGGTGACCACCTTCGTCACCGTGCCCTTCGCAAGGCGTCCCGCCTTGAGGCCGGTCTGCAGGATCGGCGGCAGCGTGACGCCGGGCTGTGTCAGATAGTCGACGAGGTGGTCGTGGACGTCGTCGGGTGTGGAGAGCCGCGGAAAGGCATCGACGAATCGGAACAGCTGGGTTTTGAACGCCGGGTCTCGCATCGCCCACTGCATGAGCCGGTCGGAGGTGACCGAGCTCGTACGCACATCGGCCGCCCGCCGCAAGAACTCGCTGCCCAGCTCGGCGACCCTGGTCTCCAGGTCGGTGGTGTGCACGGTCATTCCTCGACACTACCGACCGCCACGATTGCGGCGATGAGGTGTGCTGGCTAAGTTGCCGCGACCCCACCGAAGGCTCCTGTGACCCGCAAGGCAGAACGGAACGACACCGACGCGAACACCGTGGTCGCCGTCGGATCCGTGCTGTTTGGCGAGGATCCGTTTCCGGTGATCGCGGGGCCGTGCACGATCGAATCGGTCGATCAGATCGACTCGGTCGCCGAGGGGGTGGCGGCCGAGGGTGCCAGTGTCCTGCGGGGCGGAACCACGCCCGACAGCTCATCCATCTACGGATTCGCCGGCTTGGGATCGGCCGGCGTGGCGATGCTCGTGGAAGCGGGGCGTCGGGTGGGGCTCCCGACGGTCACCCAGGTGAACGAGCCTGCCGATGTCGCCGCGGTGGCACACCACGTCGATCTCGTCGAGATCGCCGCGTCGAACATGCAGAACTTCGAGTTGTTGCGAGAAGTGGGCCAGACCGATCGACCGGTGTTGGTGAAACGCGCTCCATCGGCGACGGTGGACGAATGGTTGTGGGCTGCTGAGTACGTGCTGGCCGAAGGCAATGAGCGGGTGATCCTGTGCGAGCGCGGCATCCGAACCTTCGGCGGGGCCGCCGCCACCCTGGATCTCGGCGCCGTGACGGTGGTCAAGGAGCGGAGCCACCTTCCCGTGCTCGTCTTCCCGTCGCATGCGGTCGAGTCCGGCAAACACGTCGCCAATCTGGCGCTGGCCGCACTGGGTGTGGGAGCCGACGGCCTGGTCGTCGAGGTACATCCTTCACCGTCGGCCGCTCGTTCGAATCCCGGTGGGCACATCGACCTGGGCGAGTTCCGGGATCTGATGGCCTCGTTGGGCGTGCACCGGCTGCGAACCGGTATCGACACCATCGACCGTCAGATCGTGGAACTGCTCGCCGAACGGGCGCGGCTCGCGCTCGCCATCGGTGAGGTCAAGGCGGGCCGTGGCGAACCGATCCGGTCTCCCGAACGCGAAGCCGAACTCCTCGAAGTGGTGCGCCGCCACGCCGACGCGCACGGCCTCGATCCAGTGTTCGCGCAAGGCATCTTCGAGTCGATTCTCGATCATTCGCGGCGAGCGCAGCGGGCTCAGCGCGACATCTGACCTTTCGGCCCTGGCGAAGCGTCCGGTCGTTCGGATTCGATGGTGGCACCAAACCGAGGGAGGGATCCATGTCCGCGTTCGAGCTTCGCGATCTCGTCGAACGGCCGGTTGCGGTGGTTCGCGCCACCGTGGCGATCGGTGACCTGCCCGTCTTCTTCGAGCGCGCGTTCCACGCCGTAGGGGCGGTCATGTCCGAACAGGGCGTCCATCCGGTCGGGCCGCCGTTCGGGTTCTATCGCGGCATGCCAGATCCGGACGTCGACGTTGCAGCCGGTTTCCCCGTGTCGGGTCCGATCGTGGCATCGGGGGACGTGATTCCGGATCGTCTTCCCGGCGGGCATGCCGTCGTAACGGTGCACGTCGGGCCGTTCGATCGGATGGACGCGACCTATGAGGCCATGGGACTTTGGATGGCCGGTCAAGGTATCGAAGGCGACACGACGATGTGGGAGAACTACCTGAGCGATCCTTCGGTCGAGCCGGATCCAGCGACCTGGCGTACCGAGATCGTGTGGCCGGTGGCGGCTCAGGCCGCCAGCACGAGGTAGCCGACGAACACAGCCAGCAGGAGCACGCCTTCGGCCCGCACGAGGCGATTGCCCGTGGCCGTCAGCAGCCCCGACAGTGCTGCCACGCCGATCATGATGGCCAGCGTCGGTCGGAAGTCTCCGGTCGCGGTGCCTGGCCTGAGCAGCGCCACGCCCCCGCCGACGACCAGCGAGTTGAAGAGGTTCGAGCCGAGCAGGTTCCCGACGATCAAGTCGTTCTCGCGCCGACGGGCCGCGGCGACGGCAGTCGCGAGCTCCGGAAGGCTGGTGCCGATGGCGACGACGGTCAGGCCGATGAAACCGGCGGAGACGCCGAGCAGGTCGGCAATGTCCAGAGCTCCGCCGGCGAGAAGGTCGGCCCCGAACAACATCACCGCCAAGGTCAAGAGGCCGAGCGAGATCTCCTTGGGTTGGGAGACCCCCTCGTCGCCGGCGAACTCGTCCAACTGTTCGGCGAATTCTTCTGCGCCGTCCTGTTTCGACCACCGAACGAGCGCGGCGCCTGCGGCCACGGCACCTGCCGCGAGGATCACCCCTTCGGTCCGGTCCAGTCCGCCATCCCAGACCAGCAGGGCGAACAGCGACACCGCCAGCAACATCAGTACTCCTTCGCGCCGCAGGACGCTCTGCTGGCCGGCGATCGAAGCCACCATGACGCTCGTTCCGAGCACGAGAGTCAAGTTGGCGACGTTCGACCCTGCGATGTTGCCGAGGGCCAGGTCGAAGCTCTGACCGCCCGACACCACCGACACGATGAACTCCGGTGCCGACGTTCCCATGCCGATGATGACGGCGCCGATCAGGATCGGCGATGCTCCCCAGGCGCGCGCCAGCCGGGCTGCGGCCGCTACGAACCGATCGGCCGCGACGGTGAGCAGTGCGAGGCCTACGACGATCTGGACGACGGCGCCGGACATGTCAGCGGCGTGCGTCGTTCCGCTCGTCCCGCCAGGCCAGCCAGTCCTCCAGGCCGTCCATGTCGAGGGCTCGGCCGTCGTACCCGAGGGTGAACTCGGTGACGCCCACCGCCACGAAGTCGTCGGCGGCGTCCAGATACTCCGGCTGCATCTTCCCCCATCCGGCCGACCTAGCGATGTCCGCCGGATCGCGACCGACCCTGGCGCACCATTCGTCGAGAACGGCGCTCTTGTGACGGATGGTCTCGACGTCGCCGAATCCGTGCCAGACGTCGGCGTGCTCGGCGACGATCCGCAAGGTGACCTTTTCGCCGCCTCCTCCGATGAGGATCGGGATCGGTCGTGTGGGCCGCGGGTTGAGCTTCTCCCACCGCGCCTTCACGAGCGGCAGATCGCGATCCAGATCACGCAGGCGGCTCCCGGCCGTGCCGAACTCGTAGCCGTACTCGTCGTAGTCCCGCTGGAACCAGCCCGAACCGATACCGAATACGAGCCGACCATCACTGGCGTGGTCGACCGTGCGGGCCATGTCCGCCAGCAGCTGGGGGTTGCGGTACGAGTTGCACGTGACGAGGGCGCCGATCTCGATGCGGGATGTCACCTCGGCCCACGACGCCAGCATCGTCCAGCACTCGAAGTGCTCACCGTCGGGTGGCCCGGACAGCGGGTAGAAGTGGTCCCAGTTGTAGGCCACGTCGACCCCGAGCTCTTCGGCCCGTACGACCGCGGCGCGCAGGTCGGCATACGAAGCGTGTTGAGGCTGGATCTGGACGGCGATGCGAATCGGGCGCAATGGAACTCCTACGGATGGTGACGCATCACCGTAGCTCAGAGATGCCGGCCGAGCCGTTCGGCTTCCCTGGTCCGCAGGGCGACGTTGGCTCGCAAGAGTTCGAGTTTCTGCGCCAGGGTCTTGGGCGAGTCGACGCTCGTCTCGGCGAAGAAGGCTTCGATGTCGGCGGCGATCTCGGGTTTCGAGAGCGCCGGCAGCCCTTCGAACACGTTGCGGAGGGTGACCTTTGGATAGGTCTTCACGACGTCGGCCCAGTGGGTCCGAAGCAGACGCCACACCGACGGCCCACTCTTGCGGTTGGTCAGCATGCGGGCGGTGACCCAGGCGGCGTCCTGCGTGCGCACGCGGCCGGCCAGCGTCCAGTCGAACACGGTCGCGGCGCGCTCTGGGTCGTCGACCGAGCAGACGGCTTGGAGGAAGCGCTGGCGCAGTTGGGGCGTATGAGCCGTCTCGTAGGCCTCGACGAAGCGATCGAAATCGGCCTCGGTGGCCGCCGACGCGGTGATGAACAGGGCCGCCTGGCCGACATCCGCATCGATCGACTGAGGGTCTTCGATGAGCTGGCCGGCACGCGGTCGGGCCTCGGCGATCGTGTCGGCGTCCGCAGCCAGGATGCCCATCCCACGGAGGAGGTTCCCGCGCAGGTGGCGGTCCAGGTCGGTCTCGTCGTCGCGGGGCTCCCAGCCGAACTCGGCTGCCTTGTGCGCGATGAGGACGCTGATTCGAGCCCGGTAGGCGTCGAGCAATTCGTCGGGCACGATGCGTTGGAGGGACCCGAGGTGGGAGATCAGCATCTGCCAGATGGCCTGGTGGTGCTCGTCGGCGTAGGCGGTCGCCAAGCGCAAGAAGGCGCCGGCCTCCATGTGGCCATTGCGAACGAACGCGAAGGTGTCGTCGAGGAGCGTGAAACGCTCGAGCGGAGTGAGGACCTCGAAATGGTCGATGAGTTCTTCGAGGAGGTCGGGCGTGTAGTGGGTCCGGTAGAAGCCATGTCCGCCGGCGTTGGCGATGACCCAATGCACCGGCTCGCCGATATCGACGGTCTCGGTCGGCTGCTCCATGACGATCTTGTGCACCTTGACGCCGCTCGGCGTCGCCACTTTGAGCTGCATGGGTATGCGCCACGTGGTCGTGTCGGTCTCGTCGTCGATGAACAGGAACCGGCTCTGCGACAGCCGAATCGTCGTGTCATGGACCCCAATGTCGACCTGCGGGTAGCCGGCTTGGAGGATCCAGGTGTCCATGATCTCGCCGACCGGACGGCCCGAGGCGGCGTCGAGTGCCGCCCAGAGATCCCGGGTCACCGTGTTGGCGTAGGCGTGCGTCCGCAAGTAGTCGCCGACGCCTGTTCGGAACACCTCCTCGCCGAGGAACTGCTCCATCATGCGCAAGACGGCCGACCCCTTGCCGTACGTGAGGGCGTCGAACATCTCGTTGGCTTCGTCTGGCGACTCGACGGGGAACTCCACCGGGCGGCTCGAGGAGAGCGCATCCACGGTGAGCGCTCCCGACCGTTCGGCGCCGGGATCGACGGCGAACGCGATCCAGCGGTCCCACTCGGGGTGCATCGCCTCGGTGGCCTTCATCTCCATGAACGAGGCGAACGCCTCGTTGAGCCAGATCCCTTCCCACCAGTGCATGGTGACGAGGTCGCCGAACCACATGTGGGCCAACTCGTGGGCGATCACGTCGACGACGCGTCGCTGTTCGGCGAGTCCACTGGTGGCCGGGTCGACCAACAGTGCTGTCTCGCGGTAGATGATGGCCCCCAGGTTCTCCATGGCGCCGAACGCGAAGTCGGGTACGGCGATGAAGTCGACCTTGTCGCCCGGGTAGGGAATGCCGTAGTAGTCGGACAGCCACTTCAGGCAGAAGGCCCCAGCTTCCAGAGCGAACGGCGTGAGATGCTGCTTGCCGATCGGGGCCACGATCCGGAGAGGTACGCCGTCCACGTCGACGGGCTGGGTGGCTTCGAACGGACCGACTACGAACGCTACGAGGTAGGTGGACATTCGCATCGTGTCGGCATACCGGATGACGACCTTGTCGCCTGTCGTTGGCTCTCGGGATAGCTCGGCCCCGTTGGACACGGCGAACAGGTGGTTCGGGACGACGAGCGTCACCGAGAACACCGCCTTGAAGTCCGGTTCGTCCCAGCAGGGGAAGGCCCGGCGCGCGTCGGTGGCCTCGAACTGGGTCGTGGCGATCGTCTGCTCATTGCCATCGACATCGGTGAAGGTCGAACGGTAGAACCCGCGGAGCTGGTCGTTGAGGATGCCGTCGTAAGTGAGGCGGAGCTCGAACATGCCGGGAGTGAACGGTCCGTCCGCGGTGAGGTGCAGGCGCTCGGTGGGGTCGTCGAGGCGTGCGGAGAGGTCGCGCGTCGAACCGTCCGGCCCCACGAGCGCGGCGCTCCCGATGGTCAGTTCTGCGGCGTTGAGGACGATCTCGTCGACCGGTGCGGCGATCTCGATCTCGATGTTGGCGATGCCCGAGAACGTCGCCGACTCCAGGTCGGGCTCGAGCCGGAGGTGGTACCGAGACGGTACGACGGCACGCGGCAGACGGTAAAGGTTGTCGGACAAGCGGTCACTCCCAGATAATCGCAGCATGTTACCGATGCGTCAGACGTCGTAGGAGCCCGCCGTCGTCGTGCCGCCGCGCCCGGTCCAGTTGGTGTGGAAGAACTCACCGCGCGGCCGATCGGCCCGCTCATACGTGTGGGCGCCGAAGTAGTCGCGTTGTGCCTGGATCAGGTTGGCCGGCAGGCGTTCGGTGCGGTAGCCGTCGTAGAAAGCAAGAGCCGACCCGTACGCCGGGACCGGTACGCCGTTGGCGACGGCGAGGCCGATCACCGCGCGCCAGTCATCCTGGGCGAGATCCACCGCGGTCCGGAAGAACTCGGCCAGCAGCAGGTTCTCGAGTGCTGGGTCGTCGGCGAAGGCGGCCGTGATGTCATCGAGAAATGCAGCTCGGATGATGCAGCCCTCGCGCCACAGTCCTGCGATACGGCCGTAGTCGAGTTCCCATCCGAATTCGTCGGCCGCGGCGCGCAGCAGCATGAATCCCTGGGCGTAGGACACGATCTTCGATGCATACAGGGCCGCTTCGACTTGTGCCACCAGACGCGGGGAGGCTTCGACGGGTCGCTTCGGTCCGGTCAACCGCTGTGCGGCGCGGCGCCGCTCGTCCTTCAGTGCCGACACGATTCGGGCGAACACGGCTTCGGCGACGAGCGTGACCGGCATCCCGAGGTCGAGTGCCGACGTGGCCGTCCACTTCCCGGTGCCCTTCTGGCCAGCTGCATCGAGGATCTTGTGGAGCAGTGGCTCTCCGTTCTCGCGGGTCGCAAGGATGTCTGCCGTGATGTCGATGAGGTACGAATCGAGCCTGCCCGTCGCCCAATCGGCGAACACCGTCGCCAACTCGTCGTGGTCGAGCCCGCCGATGCGCGTCAGGACGTCGTAGGCCTCGGCGATCACCTGCATGTCGCCGTACTCGATGCCGTTGTGCACCATCTTGACGTAGTGTCCCGCGCCGTCGCTTCCGACCCAGTCGCACGTCGGCGTTCCGTCCGCGGTCCGGGCCGCGATGGCCTGGAACATCTCGCGGATGGCGGGCCAGGCCTGCGGTGAGCCGCCCGGCATGAGCGAAGGTCCGTTCCGAGCCCCCTCTTCGCCACCCGACACGCCCATCCCGACGTACCAGAGGCCGGCGGCCTCGACGCGGTCCGTCCGCCGGATGGTGTCCGTGAAGTGTGAGTTGCCGCCGTCGATGATGATGTCGCCCGGTTCGAGCAACGGCAGGAGTTCATCGATGACGGCATCCACCGGCGAGCCGGCCTTCACCATTGCCAGGACCCTCCTTGGACGCTGCAGAGCGGCCACGAGTTCGCTCATCGAGTGGGCCCCGGTGACCGACGTGCCGGCAGCCGGCCCGTCGAGGAAGTCGTCGATCTTGGACGTGGTGCGGTTGTTGACAACGACGCGATAGCCGTGGTCGTTCAGGTTGAGGGCGAGGTTCTGGCCCATCACGGCCAGTCCGATCAAACCGATGTCTCCGCGTGCTTCCATCAGCTCCTCCGTCGGCCCAGCGTAACCGGGGCAGTATCCTTCGGCTCCGGAGGTGAAGGACGTGGAGGTTCTCGGCATCGACATCGGCGGATCGGGCATCAAGGGTGCGCCGGTCGATACGACGACGGGCCGCATGCTCGCGGAGCGCCTTCGGATCCCGACCCCACGTCCGGCCCATCCCGGGGCCGTCGCCGCCGTAGTGGGTGAGATCGTCGAGGCGTTCGGTTGGGACGGTCCTGTCGGTTGTGCGCTGCCATCGGTGGTCCACCACGGAGTGGTTCGTACGGCGGCGAACATCGACGAGGCGTGGATCGGCGTGGACGGCTCCGCCCTGTTCTCACAGCGAGTCGGAACGCCGGTGAACCTCCTCAATGATGCCGATGCGGCAGGTCTGGCCGAGATGGCGTTCGGTGCCGGCCGCGGACGCGATGGGTTGGTGGTGATGCTCACGTTCGGCACCGGCATCGGTTCGGGAGTGTTCAACGAAGGCGTGCTAGTGCCCAACACCGAGTTCGGTCACATCGAGTTCAAGGGCATGGAGCTCGAGCATTACGCGGCGGGCCGGCTGCAAGAGGACGAAGGGATGCCGTACGACGAGTGGGGCGATCGGGTCGACGAGGTGCTCGACTATCTCCAGGGCCTCTTCTGGCCCGACCTGTTCATCCTGGGAGGCGGCATCTCGAAGGCCTGGGACGAATGGTCCGATCGACTCGACGTCGCCACCGAGGTCGTCCCTGCCGCCATGCGCAACAACGCCGGGATCGTCGGGGCCGCCATGGCCGCGGTGGGTGCCGTCAGAGTGTGAATTCCACCAGACGGGCCGCCAACGCCGGGTGCAGGCGAGCCATCACGATGGTGCCCGCTTCCGAATGGTCCTCGGACACCACCACGCCTTCACGGTGCATCGTCGCGATCAGTTCGCCCCGGTCATAGGGAATGAGCACTTTGACATCTTCGAGCTGGCCGGCCAGGCGGGCGGCGATGGCCGCGCCGAGTTCCTCGATGCCTTCTCCGGTGCGGGCCGACGCCACCTGAGCTTCGGGGTGGAGCCGCTCGAGGCGTGACCTGCCGGCGTCGGTCATCGCGTCGGACTTGTTGAAGACCACGAGTTCGTCGATGCCGGCTGCTCCGATCTCGTCCAGGACCTCACGCACCGCAACGATCTGAGATTCGGCTCCGGGGTCGAAACCGTCGACGACATGGACGAGCAGCGAGGCGTCGCCGATCTCCTCCAGCGTCGAGCGGAACGCCTCGACGAGCATGTGGGGGAGCCGCCGCACGAAACCGACCGTGTCGGAAAGCAGAATCGTCTCGCCGTCGGGCAGCGCAGCCTGCCGGACCGTTGAGCCGACGGTCGAGAACAAGCGATCCTCGGCGAGGACACCGGCGTCCGTCATCCGGTTGAGCAGCGTCGATTTGCCAGCGTTGGTGTAGCCGACGAGTGCCACGAGGGGGAGCTCGGAGCGGCGACGGCTCTTTCGTTGGGTCTGACGTGTCGCGGCCAGGTCCTTGAGTTGCCGTTCGAGGCGGGCGATGCGCGACAGGATGCGCCTGCGGTCGGTCTCGAGCTTCGTCTCGCCGGGGCCCCGGGTACCGATCCCACCTCCCAGGCGGCTGAGTTCGGTGCCCTTTCCTCGGAGCCGGGGCAAGTGGTAGCGGAGCAGGGCGAGTTCGACCTGGAGCATTCCCTCCCGAGAGGTGGCGTGCTGCGCAAAGATGTCGAGGATCACCGCCACCCGGTCGACCACGTCGCACTTGAACAGCTTGTGCAGGTTGCGTTGTTGGGCGGGAGTGAGGTCGTTGTCGAACACCACGACGTCGATGTCCAGCGACGTGCTGAGGGCGGCGAGGTCCTCGGCTTGCCCTCGTCCGATGAATGTGGCGGGATCGGGCTTCTGGCGCCGGACGAGTTCGTGCTCGACGGGCTCGGAGCCGGCCGTGTCGGTCAGCAGTGCCAGCTCCGAGAGCGAGCGTTCGGCTTGGTCTACGTCGTCACCGGGGAGCGCGACGCCGATGAGGAGGGCACGCTGGCGCACGACCTCGAGGTCGGTCACGGTGGCGGTGAGGCGCCTGCGTCTGCGTCCGTCCAACGTCATCGTGGGCGACGGTACTGCGGAGATGGGTGCGGTGGGGTGGGATTTGTCAGAGGTAGGTCCCGCTGTCGTCGTCCGAGTCATCGACGGATTGTTCGGCGATGATCTGGGACTCTCGAACGGCCACCACGAGTTCACCGGTCGGCGGCCACAAGAAGCGCCACGCTCCGCTGGGGACCGCCCAGAACTGCTGCCCGGTCACCACGTCGACGAGAGCCAGCGCGTCGTTGCTGTTCTCGGACCCGACCGGGACGAGCAGCCCGGTGCGCGTCGACTCTTCCTTGGCGTGCCCGACCCGCCAGCCGGGCATCACGGTGTAGCCGTTCATCTGCGTATTCGTCATGTTCGACATGTCGCGGAGGCGGACGGGAATCGAACCCGCCGGGGACCTTTCGATCCCCCATCGGTTTTGAAGACCGTGGGACCCACCAGGCGTCCAGTCGCCTCCGGCGGTGAGGGTAGTCGGGGGCTCGAGGAACTGACGCGGCCCTGGCCAGGCGCTACCGTTTCGATTTCAGCCCTCCAGGGAACAATCGCAGCGTGGGAACCCTATGACGGATGCTTTGGGCGACATCATCAAGGAGCGCCGGAGCGCGCTCGGCATGACCCAGGCGCGCCTCGCCGAACTCGTCGGGCGCAGCTCGACGGCCGTGCGCGCGTGGGAGCGGAATCAGTCGCTGCCGTCCGATCCGGAGGTGCTCGATGCGCTGGAAGCCGTGCTTGGCATCGACCTCGGCGTCGTCGACCGGGCCGACGATCCAACGGATGACCAGGCGGCTGACGCCGGCGACGCCGTGATGGAAGCCGGCGACGCCGTTGATGAAGAAGCCGACGATCCGTCTGGCGAGGTGGTCACGGGCCTGCCGGGAGCGGATCCGGACGCGGTAGAGGTCTCGATCCACGGTGAGCTGTCCGAGCGGGAACCACCAAGCGAGTCGACGGCGGAGCCCGATGCGTCGCCCGACGCCGGCGAGCCGTCCTCGGATCCGGTCGACGAACCGACGCAGGTCATCGTACGCGATACGCCTCGGGTCATCGCCACAGCAACGGCAACCCATTCCGAGGTCATCGCCGGCCCGCGGGCGCCGCAACCGGGTCCGGAAGCACCGGGGACGCCGTCGGTGAAGTCGGGACCACCCGCTCCTGTCCCGGAGATGGCATCCTCGGCTCCCGGGCCAGAGGAGACGGCCGTTCTCGGCGAGCCTTTGCTCACCGGCTCCACCCCCTCCGGAAGGAGTCGCACGGTCGAGGACGATCCTTTCGGGCCGGCGCCCGCCACACCGATCGGCGTGGGTCGCTTCGAGGCGTCCTACCTCGACGACCCAGCCACGCTGCGGCTCTACCGAATGCGTGCGCTGTTCACGGCGGCCGCCGCCCTCGGCCTCCTGATCGTCCTGCGGTGGGCCATGGGTGGGGCGACGGGCGCCTGGCGGCAGATCTGGGAGACGTTCCGAAGCGGGTTCTGACGCGAAAGAACCCCGGACGTGCCGAGGTCCTCTCGATCCCCCCTCGCCATCCGCCCTCCCTGGTAGGCGCTGGCGCGGAACCGCCGGTCACCACTCGTCCCTGACGGTCACCGTTAGTGTCGCTCATCGCGCTGAACACTCGCTGAACGAGAACCGGTCATCTCCTCGATCCGTAGTGTCGAGGTGATGCGAGATGGTGCCCTCCTTCGGAGGTTTCGGTCCGGTGATCCCGATGCCGTGCGCGTGCTGTATGAGCGGTTCGAACGCCCCGTGTTCGCGGTGGCCTTCCGAGCGCTCGGGAGCCGGGCGCTCGCCGAAGAGGCCGTGCAACAGACGTTTCTGCAGGCGTGGCGCGCCTCCGACCGATTCGACCCGGCTCGGGATCCGGCACCGTGGCTCTACGCGATCGCTCGGCGAGTCGCCGTGGATCTGTACCGCCGCGAACGAAGGCACAAGGCGTCGGATCTCGACGCGCAGCCCGAGATGGCCGCGCTGCCCACCTCCTTTGAGGGCATGTGGGAAGCGTGGCAAGTGCGGCTGGCGGTGGAAGGCCTCCCGACCGAAGAGTTCGAGATCGTGCGGTGCACGCACTTCCTCGGATTGACCCACGCGGAGACCGCGGACCGTTTGGACATCCCGGTGGGTACCGTCAAGTCGCGTTCCTTCCGTGCGCATCAGCGACTGGCTGAGGCGCTCGCCCACGTGAGGGAGGTGACGGCATGAGATGCGGAGAAGCCCGCGCCGCGTATCTCGAGGGTGATCGTTCGGAGCAGGTGACCGCGCATCTCGCAACCTGTCCGGCGTGTCGAGAGGTTGGGGCACCGATCGAGTCGATGGCCAGTCTCCTCGACGACGTCGCGCTGTGGGAGGAGCCGGCCCCAGGCGGATGGGAGCGCACGGTGCGCCTCATGGCAGGAGCCGTCCCCGAAGGCCCGCGTCCGCCCGCTCTCAAGCTCGCGGCCGTGGCGATCGCCGCCGTGGTCTTGGCGATCGTCGGTTTCCTGGCGCTGACGACCGCTCGGGCGCCGGATTGGGAATTCGACCTGGTCGCGGTCGACTCGCCCGGGCAGGCGTCGATAGCCGGATGGAACACCGAGGCGGGGAGCCGGATGGTGCTCACCGTGGAGGATCTCCCACCGGCCCGAGACGGCTTCTACTACGAGGTGTGGCTCTCCGATGGTCCACGGCACATCTCGGCCGGGAGCTTCTCCGGTCCCGGTTCGGTGGATCTCTGGGTCGGCGTCCGCCGGTCTGAGTTCCCGAGGGTCTGGATCAGCCTCGAGCCGGCCGACGGCGTTCCTGGCATCGACGGGGCAACGGTCTTCGACACATCCGGTTTCGACTCATAGCGCGGCGCTGACGATCAGTCCGGCCGCGGCTACTCCCGCCAGCAGCAGAATGGCGTTCTTCAAGAAGGCGCCCTCCACCCGGTGGCGGAGCGGGCCCGAGGCGAGCAGGCCGACGAGGAGCGGACCGACCAACCATCCGGCGATCCGAGCGTCGACTCCGGTGATCGAGCCGGCGATTCCGAGGGTGGTGACGTTGATGATGAGGCCGACCAAGAAGATGGCGGAGAGGGTCGACCGGATCGTGTTGCCGGGCGCGTCCCGGTAGAGCAGCGCGACGGGCGGGCCGCCGATCCCGGCTGCCATACCGGACGTGCCCGAGGCGACTCCGACCGCGAACTGCACGGGTCGCGTCTGGCGCAGACGCACCCCTCGCCGGATCGCCACGACGAGCACGAGCACCATGCCACCGATGAACACGGACAGCGACCGCTCGGAAGCGAGCGACAGGAGCGCCAGGCCGACGAGTGCGCCGGGAACACGACCGAGCAGTACCCACGCCGAACCGCGGAGGTCCAGGCCGGTGCGTTCTCGCATGAGCATGGCTCCCGTCAGGGGGATCGCGATGAGGATCTGTGGGATGGGAGTGAGGCGGGGGTCGATGAGCGTGAGGACGGGGACCGCCAGCACCGCCGCCCCGAATCCGACCGTTCCCTGGGCGAGCCCCGCGAAGAATGTGACGATCCCGGCCGTGATCAGCATCCACGTTGGCGGCACCGTCCTCCTCTCGAAGCGGACGGCAGTATCGCAGAAAGTGCGTGCGCTCCATCCCGGCGTGTGGTTGACTGTCCGCACCAGAGAAAGGAGGTGGTCCGACTTGGGTAAGTCTTGCAGGACTCTGGAGGTGGCCGAGCGCTGAGCTGGTCACGAAGTGGCCGCTCACAGGTGGCGACTTCAACTCGGACCACCGGAACCCGCAGTCCGCGAACTGGTCCTATCGCGGCAGCCGACGGCTGAAGTGCTGCGCGTTTTTCGAACCGATGCAGGCCCCTCGATGGGGCCTGCATCGCGTTTGGAGCTAGCCTCCTGCCTCGATGCGATGCGCCGTCAGCGACGAGATCGAACTCGAGTACGACACGTTCGGGGATCCGGCCGATCCGGCACTGCTGCTCGTGATGGGGCTCGGCACGCAGATGATCGCCTGGCATCCGGATTTCTGCGGCAAGCTCGCCGCGGCCGGCTTCTACGTGATCCGCTTCGACAACCGCGACGTCGGTCTGTCGACGAAGCTGCACGGTGTCCGCGCCAACTTCGGCGGACTCCTCGGGTTCGCGCAGAATCGGCTCACCCGGCGAGCGCCCTATCTCGTGGCCGACATGGCCGACGACGCCGTGAGGCTCCTGGACGGTCTCGGGATCGATCGGGCCCACGTGGTCGGGGTGTCCATGGGCGGCATGATCGCTCAGGAGATGGCCATCCGGCATCCGGAACGGTTGCTCACGCTCACCTCGATCATGTCGACGACCGGCAATCAGTTCGTCGGTCAGCCGAGGCCGAAGGCTCTGGCCGTACTCTTCCGGGCGCCGCCGCCCGATCGTGACGGTGCCATCGAAGCGGGCGTGTTGACGAGGCAGATGCTGGCGCCGCACTTCTTCGATGAGCAGGAGACGCGGCGCTTCGCGGCGGCGTCCTTTGACCGGTCCTTCTACCCCGAAGGGACGGGACGCCAGTTGGCGGCGGTCCTGGCGTCGGGCGATCGTACCGAGGCCCTGCGGTCGGTGACGACGCCAACGCTCGTCATCCACGGCACCGCCGACCCGCTGGTGCCGCTGTCCGGGGGATTCGCCACCGCAGAGGCCATTCCCGGAGCTCGGCTCGTGACCTATGAACGCATGGGCCACGAGCTGCCCAGGGCCCTGTGGGACAAGATGGTGCAGGAGATCACCGATCACGCCCGATCGGTCAGCGGGCGACGCTAGCCAATCGTCCCCGCGTCGCCGTCAGCAGGTCATCCGGAGCGATTTCGACTTGGAGGCCCCGCCGTCCGGCCGACACGAAGATGGCCGAGTGCTCGGCGGCCGAGGCGTCGACGATCGTGGCAAGGCTCGACTTCTGGCCGACCGGCGCGATCCCCCCGACCACGAAACCGGTGAGGCGCTCGGCCAACGGCGGCTCCACCATGACGGCGCGCTTGGCGCCCACCGCCCGGGCCATCGCCTTGAGGTCGAGTGTCGTCGTGACCGGCACGACGGCCACATGTGGCGTGTCGTCGCACGCCACCACCAGCGTCTTGAACACCCGGCCCGGTTCGACGCCCAGATCTGCTGCCACCCCTTCGCCGTATGTCCGATCCATGTCATCGCCGGGTCGAGTGGTGTAGGTGTGCAACGTGTGGCGTACGCCGGCCCGGCGGAGGGCGGTGATGGCGGGCGTGCTCATGGTCCGTATTCTGGTGGAAGCCGATCGCATCACGGGACGTTGTCATCACCATGGTCGAACTCGAAGTCATTTACGTAGCTGACGCCATGTGCTCGTGGTGTTGGGGATTCGAACCGTCGATCCGGGGTCTCGCCGACCACCACCCGGAGCTGGCGATCCGCGTCGTCGTCGGTGGTCTGCGGCCAGGTCCGGCAGCCCAGCCGCTCACCGACGAGCTGCGGGGATTTCTCGGGCACCACTGGGACCAGGTCGAGACGAGGTCGGGGCAGCCGTTCGATCGGCGCGGCCTCGATCGGAAGGATTGGCGGTACGACACCGAGACGCCCGCCATAGCCGTTGTCGCCATGCGCGCGGCCGCCCCGGACGAGACGCTGTCGTTCTTGTCGAAGCTGCAGCAGGCCTTCTATGCCGAGGCCGTCGACATCACCGATCCGGAGGCCTACCGGGACTTGGTCGAGGGCTTTCCGGTCGATCCGGACGCGTTCTCGGAGAGCCTGCGTTCGGGCGAGTACCGCGAGGCGGCCTGGCAGGATTTCGCAACCGCCCGATCGTGGGGCGTGTCGGGGTTCCCGACGGTGATCGGTCGGTCCGGGACCGAAGGGACCATCCTGGCCCGCGGGTGGATGTCGCCGGAGCCCTTCGATGCCGTCGTGCACGCGTGGCTGGCGGACGAACAGCCGGGGTTCGTAGCGGGAGAAGGTTGCGCGATCGGGGGCGCTTGCTAGGGGATCAGCAGCGTCTTGCCGGTAGTCGCGCGGCCCTCGAGCGCCCGGTGGGCGTCGGCAGCCTCTGCCAGTGGCCACGTCTGTCCGATGCGCACGTCGACGTCGCCCGAACCGATCCACGAAAACAACTCGTCGCTACGTGACCGGAGTGAGGCGGCGTCCGGGATGTAGTCGAAGAGCGTCGGCCGCGTCGTGAACAACGAACCGTTCTGGGCCAGGACCTGGAGGTCGATGGGTGGGACCGGTCCCGATGCCTGGCCGAAGAGGACGAGCATGCCGCGCTTCCGGAGCAGCGTCAGGCCTGCGTCGAACGTCGCAGCGCCGATTCCGTCGTACACGACGTCGAGGGGCCGTGGCCCGGCGAGGGCCTCCACGGCCTCGGTGAACCGGTCGTACCGCAGCACGTGATCGGCGCCTGCTGTCGCCGCCAGCTCCGCCTTCGCGTCGGTCGACACCGTTGTGAAGACCTCCGCCCCGACGAGCTTGGCCAACTGGATGATGAGCAACCCCACCCCACCGGCCCCGGCGTGGATGAGACAGCGGTCTCCCGCCACCAGAGGAAACGTGTCCCGTGCCAGGTAGTGAGCGGTGAGGCCTTGGAGCATGACCGCAGCCGCCGTGTCGAGAGGGACGGCCTCCGGGACGCGGACGAGCTTGTCCGCCGGGACTGCCACGCGTTCGGCGTACGAGCCGAGCTGGCCGGTCCAGGCCACACGATCGCCGGCCGCCCACTCCGAATCGGCTGGTGCCACGACGACGGTTCCGGCCCCTTCCAGGCCGGGAACGAACGGTAGGTCCATGGGGTACAGGCCCTGCCGGTGATAGGTGTCGATGTAGTTGAGTCCGGCTGCAGCCACCTCGACGAGAACGTCGTCTGACTTCGGGTCGTCCGTCTCGACGTAGGTGAGCACCTCGGGCCCTCCGACGTGCTCGATCCGTATCGCCTTCATGTCTCACCTCGCTGAACGGTCCAGTCTCTCCTCCGGAGTTCCTCTGCGAGCGCCTCGTCGTCGTAGAGGAGCAACTCGGGTTCCCAGCCACGGCGTGTCGGCGGCTGCGGGTCCGCCAGCAGTCCGGCGACGTCGTCGCGGATGGTTCGGGCCCAGGCCTTGCCTTTGGCGACGGTATGCATCGTCAGCGTGGCGTCGGCATTGGCGGTGAAGACGCGTGCCTCGATCTGCGGGTTGTCGCGCGAGCCCTTCTCGCCGTAGACCACCAAGACCGATCCGATGGGCACGTCCTGGATGCCGCCGGCCGCGATGAAGTCGCCTTCGAAGGCCCAACCCGACGGCTTGGAAGGGTCGACGAACTCGACGACCTTTGCCCAGTTCTTGCGGCGTTCGTCTCCGACGAGGGGAACGTGGACGCCCACGAGGATCGCTTCCGTCACCGCATCACCCTATTACACGGCGGCATTGCGTGGGAATCCCCTCACGGGGTGGCGAGCACTGCCTAGGGTGACATCGATGGCTACGCACCTGTTCGTCACCTGCCTCGTGAACGGGTTCTTCCCGGCAGTCGGCGAAGCCACCGCCACGCTGCTGGAACGCGCTGGAGACGACGTCGAGGTCCCCGCCGCGCAGACCTGCTGCGGCCAGCCGGCGTTCAACGTGGGCATGCACGAGGAAGCGCGCGCCATGGCCGCGCACACGCTCGACGTCCTCGACGCCACCGCCGGGCCCATCGTGCTCCCCTCGGGATCGTGCACCGACATGATCGTTCACCACTATCGCGAACTGTTCGCCGACGATCCCGACCGACTCGAACAAGTCGACCGTGTGGCCGGCCGGACGTTCGAGCTGACGCAGTATCTCGTCGACGAGAAGGGCCGATCGGACCTCGACGCCTCGTGTGATGGTTGTGTGGCCACCTACCACCCCTCCTGTCACGGCCTGCGGAACCTAGGCCTGCGCTCCCAAGCCGAAGCGTTGCTCGACGAGGTCGACGGCCTCGAACGGGTTCCACTTCCTGACGCCGAGAATTGCTGTGGTTTCGGTGGGCTCTTCTCCGTGGAGATGCCCGAGGTGTCGGCGGCGATGATGGACACGAAGCTCGACAACGTCGTCGCCTCGGGCGCCGAGCTCCTCGTCGGCGGCGACGTGAGCTGTCTCATGCATCTCGCAGGAGGTCTGCGCCGGCGCGGTTCGAGCGTTCGGGTCCGCCACATCGCCGAGGTGCTCGCCGATGACTGAGGTCCCTGTCGCGTTCGTCGAGCGTGCCATCCGAGACCGTGCTGCCGGTAAGGTGGCCGCCATCGATCGAGGGGCGCGGCGGATCGATGCGGGGCGGCGGGCCGCGGCCGGCGCCTACGAGCCCATGGAGAGAATGCGTGACCGCGCACGGGCGATCCGCCTCGACGCGCTCCGGCGTCTCGACGAGTTGCTCGCCGAGTTTGCGGACCGGGTCGCCGACCACGGCGGCCACGTCCACTTCGCCTCGGACGGTCGAGAGGCGGCCGGGCTGGTGCTGCAACTGGCCCGGTCCCACGATGTCGACCGCATCGTCAAGTCCAAGTCCATGGTCACCGAGGAGATCCACCTCAACGAGTACCTACTCGACGCCGGTCTCGAGGTGACGGAGACCGATCTCGGCGAGTTCATCATCCAGCTCGCCGACGAAACACCGGCCCACATCATCGCCCCCGTGCTCCACAAGACCCGTCAGGACATCGGTGCCCTGTTCGCAGCAGAACTCGGGGTGCCGTACACCGACGACCCGACCGAGCTCAACGACATCGCCCGCCGGCACCTCAGAGAGATCTTCTTGGCGGCCGACCTCGGGATCTCGGGCTGCAACCTGGCCATCGCCGAGTCGGGTTCCGTGGTCCTGGTCACCAACGAAGGCAACGGACGACTGACGACCACGGCGCCGCGCGTGCACGTCGTCGTGATGGGGATGGAACGCATCGTCGGCACGTTCGCCGACGCCGCCACGATCCTCGAGGTGCTGGCACGCTCGGCCACCGGCCAGCGCCTCAGCGTCTACACGAACGTCGTCACCGGCCCGCGGCGGGCCGGCGACCCAGACGGACCTTCGGAACTCCACGTCATCATCCTCGACAACGGACGAAGCCGGACGCTGGCCGGATCGGAGGCCGAAATCCTCGCCTGTATCCGGTGTGGCGCCTGCCTGAACGTGTGTCCCGTGTACCGCGAGGTGGGGGGTCATGCGTACGGGTTCACCTACTCGGGACCGGTCGGCGCGGTGGTGACGCCGTCGTTGCAAGGGCTCGACGACTTCGGCGACCTCCCGTACGCCTCCACCTTGTGTGGGGCCTGTCGAGAGGTCTGTCCGGTGCGTATCGACATCCCCAAGCTGCTGCTGTCGCTTCGGGCGCAGTCGGCGTCGGCGGGCGGCCTGCCGTCGTGGGTGGTACGTGGCCTCAAGGTCTATGCCGCAGCTGCGACGCGTCCTCGGCGGTTCCGAAGGCTCCTTCGGGCCGGCGGGTTGGTCGGCCGGTTCCTGGCCGACGACGGCTGGATCACGAAGGCGCCCTCGCACGCGGGCGCCTGGACCGGCGCGCGCGACCTTCCCCAGCCTGCAGTCCGTTCGTTCCTCGACCGATGGAAGGAGCGAGAGGGTGGATCGTGATGCCTTCCTCGAAACGGTGAGAGCCGCGACGCAGACCGCCGACCTCCCCGACGCGCCGGTTGCGGACTCGGGCGGCGGAGCGACGGTGGACGACCTCGTCGAAGCCTTCGTCGAGCGGCTCGAGGCCACCGATGGAATCGCACACCGGGTGCACGCCGCCGAGGTGGTCGCGACGGTGGCGGCACTGGCCGGCGAGTACGAGGTGGATCGGTTCCTGGCATGGGCCGACGGCGAACTCCCCGTACTCGGAGTCGTGTCGGGCCTGATCGCCGTCGGCCTCCGACCCGTGCCGGCCGAGACGCCGCGCGACCGGCAGGACCGACTGGTCCACCACGAGCGCTACCGCACTGTTCGCTTCGGCGTCACGGGCGCAGACGCCGCTCTGGCCGAGTCGGGGTCGATCGTGTTGGCCCACGGTCGAGGCCGGCCGCGGATGGCCTCACTCATCCCGCTCGTTCACGTGGCGGTCGTCGCCGCCTCTACCGTGACGGATTCGTTGTCCGCCTGGGCGTCCGGCGTCGATGTGGCCTCGACCGCCAACCTCGTGATCATCACGGGACCGAGCCGAACCGGCGACATCGAAATGCAGCTCAACCTCGGCGTGCACGGGCCGAAGCATCTCCACGTGGTGGTCGTCGAAGACCGCTGATCTCGAGCGGCGTCAGCCCAACGCCCGGTCGAGGTCGTCGATGAGATCATCGACGTGTTCGATCCCCACCGAGAGGCGCACGAGATCGCGAGGTACCTCGAGGTCGGTTCCCTCCACCGACAGGTGCGTCATGGCGGCCGGGACCTCGATGAGCGACTCCACGCCGCCGAGGCTCTCGGCGAGGAAGAACAGTTCGGTCCGGGTGGTGACGGCGGCGGCGACCTCGGCGCCTCCCTTCGGCACGAACGACACCATCCCGCCTGGAGCGGACATCTGCTCGGCCGCCAAGGCGCGCTGCGGATGCGACTCGAGCCCCGGATAGATCACCCGGCTCACCCGGCTGTCCTGTTCGAGAAACCGGGCGATGGCGGTGGCGTTGGCCGAGTGGCGGTCCATCCGGACGCCCAGCGTCTTGACCCCGCGCAGCACCAGCCACGCATCGAACGGTCCCGCCACCGGGCCGGCCGCGTTTTCCACGAACCGGAGCTGGTCGAGCAACTGTGGGTCGTCGGTGACGAGCGCGCCGCCCACCACGTCAGAGTGTCCGCCGAGGTACTTCGTGGCGGAGTGGAGGACCACGTCGGCGCCGAGGGCGAGCGGCTGCTGGAGGTACGGCGTGGCGAACGTGTTGTCGACGCAGAGGAGCGCGCCGGCGGCGTGGGCGATGTCGGCTGCCTGGGCGATGTCGGCGATCCGGAGGAGTGGGTTGGTCGGCGTTTCGACCCAGACGAGCTTCGTGGCTTCGGTCATGGCTCCGGCCAGTCCCTCGGCCGTCGTCAGGTCGGCCGGCGTGTGCGTTACGCCGTGCTTCGAGAGGACACGCGCAAAGAACCGGTACGTGCCGCCGTAGGCGTCGTTGGGGAGGACGACGTGGTCGCCCGGTCGGAGGAGGTATCCGATCAAGGCGGTGGCGGCCATACCCGATGCGGTGATGACGGCTCCGCCGTGCGTGGCACCTTCGAGCGCGCCGAGCGCCAACGCGAGTGCGCGGCGGGTCGGGTTGTCGGTCCGCGAATACTCGAACCCGGCGTGCTTGCCGGGAGCTTCCTGTACGTACGTCGAGGTGGCGTAGATCGGGACAGTGACGGCTCCCGTCGTGGGGTCGGGTTCCTGTCCGGCATGGATGGCGGCGGTTTCGAATCGCATGGGCCCGATGCTACGTCAGTCGGTCGAGAAGCCGTGGTCGGCCAGCCACGCGTCGTTGAACGCCTTGGACAGGTAGCCGCGACCCGAGTCCGGCACGATCACGACGACCAACCGATCCGGGTGGCGCTCGGCGACGAGCACCGCGGCATGGACGGCCATGCCACCTGAGCCGCCGGTGAGGACCCCCTCTCGGTGGGCGAGCCGGCGCGTCATCGCGAACGACTCGGCGTCGGTGACCATGATGAACTCGTCGACGAGGTCGAGGTCGATGGTGGCCGGCCAGAAATCCTCGCCGACGCCTTCGACCCGGTACTGGTGGATGTCTTCGGGGGTCGGGGCCGTATAGATCGAACCTTCCGGATCGGCCCCGACGATGAGAACCTCGGGGTTTTGTTCCTTCAGATACCGGCCGATCCCGGTGACGGTCCCACCCGTCCCGGCTCCGGCCACGACGGCGCCCACCCGACCATCGGTCTGCTCCCAGATCTCGGGGCCCGTCGTTCGATAGTGGGCGTCCGGGTTGGCCGGATTGGAGTACTGGTCGGGGCTGAAGGCCCCCTCGATCTCATCGGTCAGACGGCGGGCGACCCCGTAGTACGAATCCGGATGCTCGGGGAGCAACTCCGTGGGGGTGACGATGACCTCCGCTCCATATGCGCGGAGCAGATCTCGCTTCTCTTCGGAGACCTTGTCGGGGACCGTGCAGATGACTCGGTATCCGCGGACCGCCCCGACGAGGGCCAGGCCGACGCCCGTGTTTCCCGAGGTGGGCTCGATGATGGTCCCGCCCGGCCCCAGGAGCCCGGCCCGTTCGGCGGCATCGATCATCGAGACGGCGATCCGTTCTTTCACCGACCCTCCGGGGTTGGTGAACTCCAGCTTGGCGACGAGGTTGCCAGGGGGATGGAGCCTGCCGAGGCGGACCAGGGGAGTGGCGCCGATGGCGTCGAGAATCGAGTCGTTGATCTGCATGCTCGGGCGTCATCCTATGCTGCGGGCGTCCCCTCCGAGGAAGCCATGCAGTTTCAAGCCACGTTCGATTACCGGTGTCCGTTCGCCCGCAACGCCCACGAGGCCATCCTGTCCGGCCTGGCGGAGGGGAAACCGTGGGACGTGACCTTCCGGCCGTTCTCGCTCGACCAGGCGCACGTCGAAGATGGCGAACCAGACGTGTGGGACCGGCCCGAGGGCGAGCGCGGCTCCGGTGTGCTGGCCCTGCAATGGGGCGTGACCGTGCGCGATCACTTTCCTGATGCCTTTTCGGACTTCCATCGTGCGCTGTTTGCGGCACGACATGACGAGGGTCGCCGGATCGATGACGAGGCCGTGTTGCGGGACGTGGCGTCGGCCGCGGGACTCGATCCCCACGAGGCGGCCAACGCGGTGCGGACGACGGATGCTCTGGAGGTGGTCGCGCGCGAGCACACCGAGGGCGTGGAGCGGTGGGGAGTGTGGGGCGTCCCGACCTTCATCGAGGGTGACCGGGCGGTCTTCATGCGCTTCATGGAACGCGGGAACGTCGCCGACCTCGACCGGGCTCTGGCGCTGCTCGAGTTCGAGAACCTGAACGAGTTCAAACACACGCGCCTGCCGCGCTGATCGACTAGACATCGAGGCGTGCGAGAGGCCATCGGACGCCCCGATTCACGAGTGGTGCTGCGGCGGTTCGAGTCGGCCGACGTCGCCGACCTCGTCGCCTACCTCAACGATCCCGCGACCGCGTTCGCCCGGTATGTCGGTGCATCGCCCACCCCGCTGCCATTCGGCCGGCGGCGCGTCGAAGCGCTCATCGACGAGTGGTCGGATGAGGAGCGCGCCGGTACCACCTTGGCCGTCACGACAGCCGCCAATGGGGAGCTGGTCGGCCATGTCTCGGCCGGTTGGGAGTGGGACGCGGGTACTCCGGACCTGGCGGTGGTGATCGCGCCGCGGTTCCGTCGGCGTGGCCTCGGCACGGACACCGTCGATTCGATGCTGCGCTATCTGTTCGATGACACCATGGCATGGATGGTGCAGGCCTGGGTGGGAGATTGGAACGAAGCCGGTCTCGCGTTCGCCCAGGCCAACGGCTTTCGTGAAGCGGGGAAAACCCGGCGCACCACCCGCCGAGGCGGCGTGTGGGTGGACACCGTGGCGTTCGACCTCCTTCGCTCCGAGTATGAGGCACGCTGATGGCCCTCGAAGGCTCGACGATCCGGTTGCGAGAGATCCGTTCGGCGGACCTCGACTATCTGGTTTCGCTGCGTAACGATCTCGAGACCCAAGCCTGGAGCCGCACCCTTCCGCCCGACACGACTCGGCAGATGTATGAGCGGCGCTATCTCGACCGGACGTTCAGCATCCATCGGGATTCGGCGGCGTTCGCCATCGCCGAGCTCGGTTCCGACGACATCGTCGGCTACGCCGCCTATTCGGACCTCCATGACCGGCATGAGGCGAACATCGGTGTCGCCGTCGACCGCGATCACGAAGGCACCGGGGTGGCGTTCGAGGCTTCGGAACTCCTGCTCGAGTTCTTGTTCGTGCGGCTCGGCCTGGCAGTGGTGCGCCTCTGGACGACGTCGGACAACCCGCGCGCCGTGGCGCTCGCCGAACGCCTCGGATTCAGTGTCGGGATCCGGTTGCGGCAAGGGATCTTCAAGGCCGGCGTCTTCGCCGACAACCTGCAGATGGACCTTCTGCGGGAGGAGTGGTTCGAGCGGAGGACCGACCTCACCGACGGGATGGCCTAGGGCCGGTGTACCCGCCGCTCGATGTAGAGGGGACGGGCGCGCACTTCGTCCAGGGTTCGCCA
>JBFKPQ010000008.1:0-37186 GCA_041628225.1 Acidimicrobiia bacterium
AACCGGCGCAGCCATCGTGCAGACGGCGATCGACACATGGGGCCGGGTGGACGTCCTCATCAACAACGCCGGCATCCTGCGGGACGCAAGCTTTGCGAAGATGACGACCGAACAGATCGATGCCGTCCTCGACGTGCATCTTAAGGGTGCCTTCTATGTGACACGGCCCGCCTTCGCGCAGATGAAGGAGCAGGGATACGGTCGCATCGTCAACACGTCTTCACCGTCTGGGATCTTCGGGAACTTCGGGCAGGTCAACTATGGCGCGGCCAAGGCGGGGCTCATGGGGATGTCGTCGGTCATGGCGATCGAAGGTGCCAAGTACAACATCACATCCAACGTCATCGCTCCGGTGGCGAAGACACGCATGACGGAGGATCTGCTCGGACCGCTCGCCGACATGGTCGATCCCGAACAGGTCATGCCGCTCGTCGTGTACCTGGCCTCCGAGGCATGCGACCTGACGCATCAGGTGTTCTCCGTTGGTGGCGGGCGCTATGCGCGGATCTTCATCGGGGTCAACCAGGGATGGTTCGCCGGCCCCGGTGTGGTGCCGTCCCCAGAGGAGCTGGCCGCTCATCTCGACGAGATCCAGGACATCTCCGAGTACATGGTCCCCATGAACAACAACGAAGAGATGGCGATGCTCTTCCAGGCATTGCAGGGCTGAGCGATGCCGATCGATGTTTCGAAGGCATTGGGAGCGGAGCTGCCGTCGCTCGAGACCAGCTGGACGCCCGACGACGTGCTGTTGTACCACCTGGGCATCGGAGCCGGCGCCGATCCGACCGACCCGAACGAACTCGAGTATGCCTACGAGTCCAATCTGAAAGTCCTGCCGAGCTTCGCCACGATTCCGCCGTTCGCGGTCATGGGAGGCATCGGTGGTGTCGACGGGCTGGAGTTCAACTTTGCACTGCTCCTGCACGGAGAGCAGGAGATCCAGGTCCCGCGGCCCATACCGACGGCGGCCTCGGCTACACATGTGGGACGGATCGCCGAGATCTACGACAAGGGCAAAGGAGCACTCGTCATCATCGAGACGGAGAGCCGCACCTCGGCCGGCGAGCTGCTGTTCGTGAACCGTTCCTCGGTGTTCTTGCGCGGTGAAGGCGGCTTCGGTGGTGACCCCGGACCGCCAGCCCGCTTTTCGGCTCCTGACCGAGAGCCCGATCATGTCGTCGAGTCGCCGACGCTGCCGCAACAAGCATTGTGGTATCGCCTGTCGGGCGACAAGAACCCGCTGCACGCCGACCCGGCATTCGCGGCGATGGGCGGATTCGACCGGCCCATCCTGCATGGCTTGTGTTCTTACGGGGTCGTCTGCAAGGCGGCGGTGGACACGTACCTCGGTGGTGACGTGTCGCGAGTGCGGGGCTACGCAGCGCGCTTCACTGGTGCGGTGTTCCCGGGAGAGACGATCGTGACCCGCATGTGGGAGACGGGCGAGGGTTTGCTGCTCGACGCCGTCACGAAGGAACGTCAGTCGCCGGTCATCTCGAACGCCCGGCTCGAGGAGCACTCGTGACGGAGGCTCAGCTCGTCGACGAACGCATCGACCAGCTGCTCACCGACCATGAGGAGCGGTCCGGGCCCGAGTTCTGGGGGGCGATGTACGACCTCGGCCTTGCCTGGGTGCACTTCCCGGAGGGGTTCGGCGGCCTTGGGCTCAGCCCGAAGTATCAGAAGAACGTGGCGGCGCGTTTGCGCGAGGCCGGCGCGTCGCTCGCCAACTACTCGCGCAACATTCTCGGCATCGGCATGGGAGGTCCCGTGCTCGCTGCGCATGGCACCGACGAGCAGAAGCAGCGGTGGTTGCGCCCCATGTTCACGGCCGAGGAGATCTGGTGTCAGATGTTCTCCGAGCCGGGCGCTGGTTCCGACGTGGCCGGTCTGGCGATGCGAGGCGTGCGCGACGGCGACGAGTGGGTGGTGAACGGCCAGAAGGTGTGGACGACGCTGGCGCACGTCTCGAAGTGGGGCATGCTGGTCGTCCGAACCGACCCCGATGTTCCGAAGCACCGCGGGCTCACCTACTTCATCGTCGACATGGAGGCCGACGGGGTCGAGGTCCGGCCGCTCTATCAGATCACCGGCGAGGCAGAGTTCAACGAGGTGTACTTCACCGATACGCGCATCCCGGACGAGTTCCGCATCGGCGATGTCGGCGACGGTTGGCGTATGGCGCTGGCAACGTTGATGAACGAGCGAGTGGCCATCGGGTCGAACGTCACACCGCGCGGAGCAGGTGCCATCGGCGATGCCGTCGAGGTGTTCCGGTCCAAAGGCGTCACCGATCCTGTGAAGCGGGACAAGCTCGCCCGGCTGTGGATCGAGGCAGAGGCGATGCGGCTCACCAATCTGCGGGCCTCCGAAGCCCGCCAGAAGGGAACGCCGGGACCCGAGGGGTCGACCGGCAAGCTGCATTGGGCCGATCTGAACAAGCGCATCACGGAATACACGATGGAGCTGCTCGGCGCCGACGGGCTCCTGCTCCCCGGGGGTTACACGATGGAGCGGCCGTCGGAAACCGGCATCGGCAAACTCGTGTCACAGCGGGCGTTCTTGCGCGCCCGGGCGAACTCGATCGAGGGCGGCACGTCCGAGGTGATGAAGAACATCCTCGGTGAACGGGTGCTCGGCCTGCCGGGCGAACCCCGCGTGGACAAAGACATTCCGTGGAAGGATGTTCCCCGAAGCTGATCAGCCGGGCACGATGGCGAACAGCCATCCGCTGGTGGTGGCGATCTCGGCGACAGGCCGAGTCAGCACGTTGGAGATCCCTCGAGCCGAGTGTCCGTCGAGGGTGGCGTCGACGAGGTCCCATTCCAGCCCGCGGGTGGTGATGCCTTCCGCCGGTCCGGCGACGGGCACGAGACTCACTGTCTGGCCCGGCACTCCGTGAACGGTGACGCCGGTGCCCACCACGTAGACGTGATCGCGCCCGGCCAACCATTCGACCTTGCGTCCGTCCAGCGTCGGCGCCGTGAGCGCCGCGGCGTTCGCAAGCAGATGATCGAGCCGACCGCCGTGCCCGCCGACGACGACGATTCGGGCTGCGTCGAGTCGCACGGCTGCGTCCAGCGCCAGTTCGAGGTCGGTGTGGTCCTTGTCGACCGGATACTGCTCGATCGGGATTCCTTCGGCGTCGGCGAGAGCCCGCGCCGAGACCGAATCGAGATCGCCGACGATGAGGTCGACCGGAATACCGAGGCGACCGGCCTGGTCCAGACCGGAGTCGGCCGCGATCACGAATGCGTCGTCGGGCAGGTCGTCGACGACGTCGAGATGCATGTCTTCGCCGCCGATGAGCACGATCGCAGCTGCTGGTTCGTCCACCTGGCGAAACCTACCGAACGGTATCGATGCGAGGTGCGGATCAGTGCGATCCGTACGACCAGGTCGCCACCTCGCCTGGACCGATCCGGATGGACGGAGCATCCTCGTCGACCGGCTGCACGAAAACGAGAGCACCGTCGTCGGCATCGAGTCTGGTGAAGACGAACGCCTCACCGTCGGGCGACCAGATGCTCGAGCTGCGTGCGTACTGGTCCCAGAACGGGAGGTAGCGGGTGACGAATCCGGGAGTCGGTGTGTGCGTTTCGAAGGCGATGGTCTGCTCGGGCGCCCAGACGACCCAGCGCGCCTGCACGATGTCGCCGGTGACCAACTCGAGCCACGCCACCGCACTGCCTTGACGGTTCCACTGAAACCCGAGGACGCCATCCTCGGCGAGCAGCTGCGGGCCGTTCTCGTCGACCAGCCACAGTGCCCCGCCGGCACCGGCGCCTGTCTCGAGATAGGCGAGCCGATCGCCCGCCAACCCGAACTGGGTGAACCCACTCGGTTCTGCGATGACGCGCCATTCGGCGCCGGGCTCGCCGAGTCGGATCTGTTGCTGTTCGCTTTGGGTGTGGGCCAGGCCCCGCGCACTGATCGATCCGCCTGTGCTCTCCTGCCAGACCACTCCGTCAGCGGTCCACTGCGGGGCCTGATATTCGCCCCGCGATGGTTGGCTGTGCAGCACGGCCCCTTCGAGATCCATGATGCGGAGTGTGTCCGTGCCGACGTGCTGAACGATCTGCGTGCCGTCGGGAGACCAGTCGAAGTAGAACGGTGCGCCTCCCGCCAGGGTGGTGAACGATCCGTCGGCGGTGTCGAGGACGGCGAGCTCGATGGTGCCCGAACTCCCGTTGCCGAGCATCGCCAGACGGCGGTTGGTCGGGTCCCACGAGTAGTAGAAGGGGAGGAACGGGGCAGGATGAGCGTCGTCGACAGGTCCTGTGCGAACCGCGACGATCGGTTCGTCGGCCGTTCCGGCCGTCCATGCGATGCGCCGCCCATCCCGAGACCAGGTGGGTTGCGACCCGAAAAGAGCGCCGGTCAAGGGCTCGCGACCTTCGCCGTCGGCGGTCACGACGTAGGCGCTCCGTCCGTCGTCGACGGCGAGCCGACTCGCGGGAGATGGCACCGCCGGGGTCGTGCTCGTGGTCGTGGTCGGGTCGGTCGTGGTCGGAGGAGTCGTGGAGGGCGGCCCGGCGCTCCCCGAAGACGTACAGGCAACGCACAGGATCAGGCACGTGGCAATACGTCGCATAGACCGATCGTATCGGCGCCGACGGAGTGGAGGTCTATCCTCGTCGTCCAATGAACACTCTGGCAGTGCTGACGTCCGGGGGAGACGCGCCGGGTATGAACGCCGCCATCCGGGCGGTGGTGAAAGTCGCCGCGTCTCGGGGTGTCCGCGTCATCGGCGTCGAGCGGGGTTACGAAGGGCTCATCGACGGTCACGTCCGCCAGCTGACGCGAGCGGTGGCCGGAGCGCTGGCGCCGATCGGCGAACTACAGGCGGCCGGCGGTATGGGGGGTACGCTGCTCGGGTCGGCGCGCTCGTATCGCTTCATGGAGCCCGAGGGTCGCGAGGTCGCTTCGCAGCGGCTGCAGAGCCTGGGTGTCCGAGGGATCATCGTGATCGGCGGCAATGGATCGATGGCCGGGGCTCACGCGTTCGCCATGGAGTCTCCGGTTGCGGTGGTGGGGATTCCCGCTTCGATCGACAACGACATCGGCTGCACGTCGGATGCCATTGGCGTGGACACCGCTCTGAACACGATCGTCGAGGCCTGCGATCGCATCTCGGATACGGCGCAAGCGCTGAAGCGAGCGTTCATCGTCGAGGTGATGGGGCGCCGCTCGGGCTATCTCGCAATGTCGTCTGCAGTCGCGGCGGCCGCCGATGCCGTCCTGCTCCCGGAGAACGCCGCCTCGGACGAGGCCATCATCGAATCGGTGAGCGACGTCATACGGCGCAACCTCGGTGCCGAACGAGCCAAGCGACAGGTGCTCATCATCAAGGCCGAGGGTGTCGCACTACCGACCACGACGCTCGTCGATGCCGTCGAAGAGCGACTGGCCGGACTGGGCATCGATCTGCGAGCCGTCGTACTCGGACACATCGTCAGGGGTGGCGCACCGTCCTTCCATGATCGGATGCTGGCCGGTCGGCTGGGTCTCGTCGCGGTCGACGCGCTCCTCGGCGGTACGACCGATGTCATGACGACGTGGCGGACGACGGTACCGGGTGGACGGCCGACCGAGGATCCGATGGTCGAACTGTTCGAACTCGAGAGCGTGCTCGAACAGACCGCAGCACTGCTCGACGGAACATCGGAGGTCACGAAGCGCCGGATCCGACGTATGGAGGACATCCAGGGCGTGCTCGCCCTTTGAATCACCGGTCGGTGGCGTCCACGAGTCGACGGAATCGCGCGAGGTGCTCGGTAGTGAGCTGGCCTTCGACCAGTCGCCAGCGCCAGTTGCCGTCGGGCCGTCCCGGCAGGTTCATGCGGGCGGTCGTTCCCAGCGCGAGGACATCTTGCACCGGCACGATCGAAAAGGCGGCTGCCGAGTGCAGCGACGCGCCGATCATGTCCCACACGATGTCCGAGCCGTCCACACCCAGATAGTCGAGCGCTGCACTCCGCTCCGAAGCTGTCGCAGCGTTCCACCAGCCCAGCGTCGTGTCGTTGTCATGCGTGCCCGTATACGAGACCGAGTTGGCTGGATACAGGTGTGGAAGGAAGTCATTGGCGGGGTCGCCGTCGAAAGCGAACTGGAGGATCTTCATCCCGGGCAGCCCGAAACGGTCGCGAAGCTCGCCGACCGCCGGCGAGAGATCTCCCAGATCCTCGGCGATGATGGGAATGTCGCCGAAACGGTCCGCGACGGCGCCCAAGAACGAGTCCCCCGGGCCGTCGACCCACCGACCGGTTTCGGCCGTCGGCGAACCCGCCGGGATCTCCCAGTAGTCCGCAAAGGCTCGGAAGTGGTCGATGCGGACCCAGTCGACCAGACGGAGGACCGCTCCGAGACGCTCGAGCCACCACTCGTAACCCTCCGCGGCGTGACGGTCCCACCGGTATTGGGGGTTCCCCCAGAGTTGGCCGGTCGGGGAGAAGTAGTCGGGCGGAACCCCTGCTACGAGGGCGGGACGGCCGTCCGGTTCGAGCTCGAACAGGTCCCGTCGCGCCCACACGTCGGCCGAGTCATGGGCCGCGAAGATCGGGAGGTCGCCGATGACCGCGACACCGTGCTCATTGGCCCGTCGTTTGATCTCGTGCCACTGGCGGAAGAAGTGGAACTGCCGGAACCGATGTCGCTCCATGGCGTCGGTGAGCCGGGCGTCGGCGGCGGCGAGGGCAGCCGGTTCGCGGTCGCGTAGCTCGGGTGCCCATTCGGGCCACGGTCGGAGTCCGTGGATCTCTTTCAGGGCCATGAAACGTGCGAAATCATCCAACCACGCAGCCTCGGAGATGCAGAACTCCTCGAACTCGGTGGCGAGCGCTCCCGTCGCGGCGGTGTGGGTCCACGCGGCGTCGAGCAGGTCGGACTTCCAGTCGATGACAGGGCCGTAGTCCACCGTGTCGCTCTTGAAGGGCGGTGCGGCGGGCCGCTCGGGGAGGCATCCGTCGGTAGCCAGGACGTGCGGCGAGATCAGATTGGGATTCCCCGCGAACGACGAGAAGCATTGATACGGAGAGTCCCCGTAGCCCGTGGGTCCCAGTGGCAAGACCTGCCAGAGCGTGCTTCCGCTCTCCGCCACGTCGCTGAGCCATTGCCAGGCTCCTGGGCCGAGGTCACCGATCCCGTACGGACCGGGCAGCGACGTCGGGTGCAGCAGGAGGCCGGCGTGTCGGGTGTCGAGCATGGCGGCACGTTAGCTCGCCGTAGGATGACCGGATGCGTGTCCCTACCGCATTCGACCCGACCGTCGGCACCATCATCCGGTCGCCGGTCGGCTCGGGCTATGGCTATTGGATCGGCGGCCACAAGGTGTCGTATCACGACGGCCGATTCGTGCTGTTCTACCGCGTGCGCACGCCGCTCGAGCACGGGCGGGGTGGCCTGTGTCGGGTGGCCGTCTCGGACGATGGCGTCACCTTCCGGGACGTGTGGGAAGCGACGAGTGCCGAGTTCGCGGCCTCTTCGATCGAGGTGGGCCACGCCGTCAAGGTGGGTGACGAGTGGCGGTTGTACGTGTCGTACGAGGTGGCCGGGACCTCGACGTGGCGCATCGACGTGGTGCGCGCCGGCGACCCTGGTGATTTCGTCGCCCAAACCCGCCGGACGGTCCTCGAACCGGGCGACTACGACCTGGCCTGGATCAAAGATCCGTTCGTCGTGTTCGATGGTGGCCGCCTGCTGCTGGTGGCTGCCGCGCCCGACCGTACGGGCGTGCGGCGGTCGGGTGGGCGTGTCGAGGCGCGCCCGCGCGATGCCTCGGTCATCGCCGAATCCGACGACGGTCTCGTCTTCGGGGCGATCGAGTACGTGTTCGAGGCGCCGGGCGGAGACGGATGGGACGGTCGGAGGGCGAGGCTCAATGGCATGGTCCCGTACGGCGACGGATGGCTCGCAACCTACGACGGCGGCCGGACTTTCTACGACAACTACGAGGAATGGTGCGGCGTGGCGGTTGGACCGGACCCGTACCATCTGGAGCGGATTCCCCTGGAAGCTCCGTGGGTGGTTTCGCCCCATGGATGCGTCCGGTACGTGACGATGCTCACGGTCGAAGACCGCTGGTACTGGTACTACGAGTACACGCGGGCCGACGGCTCGCACGACCTGCGGGTCTCGGTGACAGGCGCACCGTGAAAGTCGTTGCTTTCGTGCTGGGCGTCGTGATCATCGCGGGAACGGTGCTTTCGGCCATCCAAACGGTCGTGCTGCCCCGCGCCACGCAGAGCGCACTGTCCGCAACCCTCTTTCGGCTGACGCGTCGCGTGTTTCGGCTGATCGCTCACGAGCGACGCTCATTCGAGGCACGCGATCGCGTCATGGCCCTCTATGCCCCTGTGTCGATGATGCTTCTTCCGATCGTCTGGGTGGTGCTCGTCATGTTGGGCTACGCAGGCATGTTCTGGGCGATCGGCTACGGGTCGTGGTCGGAGGCCTGGTGGGTGAGTGGATCGTCGTTGCTCACGCTGGGGTTCGCGCCCGTGTCGACGGAACTCGAGCGCGCCTTGGCCTTTTCGGAGGCAACGCTCGGGTTGGGACTCGTCGCCCTCTTGATCACGTTCCTTCCCGCCATGTACTCGGCGTTCTCGCAGCGCGAACGGATGGTCGCGCTCATGGACGTGCGAGCCGGAACCCCGCCGTCTGCCACCGAGTTTCTCCTGCGGCATCACCGGATCGGCTGGTGGGACGCGTTACCGACCCGGTGGGCACGGTGGGAGGAGTGGTTCGCAGACCTGCAGGAAACGCACACCTCGTACCCGGCCCTGAACTTTCTCCGGTCGCCACAACCCGAACTCAACTGGGTCACCGCGGCCGGAACCGTCCTCGACGCGGCGGCGCTCTCGTTGGCGTGCGTCGACGACGACAACGATCCGGCAGCCGCCCAGATCCTCGTGCGCTCCGGGTTCATCGCGCTTCGCCGCATCGCCGACTTCTTCGGTGTGCCCTACGATCCCGATCCTGACCCGGGCGATCCGATCGCCATCTCGCGCGCGGAATTCGAGGCCGCCCACGGGGCGCTCGCGGCCGACGGTGTCGCGACCCGAAGCGACCTGGATGCGGCGTGGCGCGACTTCGCGGGCTGGCGGGTCAACTACGACTCGGTGTTGCTCGGGCTCGCAGAAGTGGTCATGGCTCCCTATGCGCCGTGGACGTCAGACCGGTCCGCGGTGCAGGCACGCGAGCCGACCGTCACGAGATGGGGTCGTCGCCGATCCGAATCGTGATCGTGTCGAGCGCTCGCCGAAGGGCCGTTTCGACGGCCGACGGGCTTGTTCCGCGGGCAAACACGAACCCGAGATAGCGGTTCCCCTCCGGAAGAGCCTCGATGCGTTCGCCGACGGGGACGCTCACCTCTACGTCGGTGACCCCGTCGATCGACAGGGCTCGGTCGACGCCATCGATGCCTTCCAATCGGCCAGATCTGGCAATGGGGAGCATGAGGACGCCGGAGGCGGCGTCGGTCATGTGGTGCGGTGGCAGGGGGCGTCCGAGTGCGGCTCGGAGCAGGATCGTCTCCAATGAGGTCCCGAGCAAGCCGAATCGGAGGGCTCGTCCGCACAACCCGCCGATCGAACGAGCTGCGATCTCGATCAACCGGACGAACGGCCCGTCGATGCGCAGTTCGGCATGCACCGCCCCTTCGACGAGCCCGAGCGCCGCCACAGCCGATCGGACGACGGCGACCACTTCGTCGAGAACTTCGATGTGGTGCCGGCTGGGGGTCACATAGAACGTCTCCTCGAAGAACGGTCCGTCGAGCGGGTCCGGCTTGTCGAGGATCGCCAGAACGTCGAGTTCGCCCTTCCGGAGCACACCTTCCACGACGACTTCGGCGCCGGGAACGAATCGTTCGACGAGCAAGGGTTCGCTTGGGCTCCTACCTGCTCGGGCGAGAATGAGGCGGATTCGTTCGACGGCCTGTCTCACGTCCGCTGGTGTGTCGGCTCGAATCACACCGCGGCTCGCCGACAAGGAAAGCGGTTTCAGCACCACCGGAAACCCCAGCTCCGACGCCAGAGCTGCGACGTCGATGCCGGGTTCGGCCACCTGGAACGGCGGCTGTCGGACCGCACCGCGCAGCGCCCGCCGCATGGTCGCCTTGTTGCGGGTGGCCGCAACCGCATGGGGCGGGTTGTGCGCAAGCCCCAGTGCTTCGGCAGCGTATGCGGCGGACAGGACGCCGGCATCGTCGACGGCAATGATCGCGTCGAATGGCGTGCGGGCGGCACGTTCGATGATCTGGCGCGCGGCTTCAGGGGGATGGTCCAGGTCGGCCAGAAGGAAGTCGGGCTCGTCGGACAGGAGCTGTCGCCGCTCCGAAACGACCGTGAGGTCGACGCCCAGCCCCACCGCCGCCTCGACGAAATCCCGTGTTCGATAGGTGGCGGTGGGGAGAACGACAGCTACCCGCGGCATCACACCATGATCGTCCGGTTGCCACGGAAACGACGAATCGCGGTACCATCGACCCCTATGACCAACGAACCCGTTCTCGACATCACCGCCGAAGCCATCGAGAAGATCATCGCGATTCGCGACGGTGAGCCCTCCGACGGCGAAATGGCCCTCTTCATCGAGATCACGGGCATCCGAGGTCCCGAGTTCGTGTACGAGCTGAGCTTCATGCCGGTCGATGACGCCCAAGAGACCGACCATCTGGCGCGTTATGGCGATCTCGCCGTGTTGGTTCCGGCCAAGGACGTCGAGAAATTCGCCGGAGCGACCCTGTCGATGGGCTCAGATCCCAGCAACCCGGCGTTGTCGATCAACAACCCGAACACGCCGGCTTCTCCCATGGCAGCGGGTGCTGAGATCCCGGGACATCTGGAGGGCCCACTCGCCGACAAGGTGCAGCAGGTCCTCGAGCGCCACGTCAACCCCTCGATCGCCGGCCACGGCGGCGCAGCTCGCCTGGTGTCCGTTGACGAAGGAGTCGCCTATTTGCAGCTCATGGGTGGTTGTCAGGGATGCGGCATGGCCAACGTAACGCTCAAGCAAGGCATCGAGCGGATTCTCAAGGACGCCATTCCCGAGTTGGTGGCGGTCGAGGACGTCACCGACCACGCCTCGGGGGACAACCCCTACTACCAGTCGGCCAAGAAGTAGGTCAGCGCGTTTCGATCTTCAAGATCAGGTCGCGGTTCGCCCACACGAGTCCGCCTTGGGATTCCAGCCGCAACCACGGTTCATGGATCGCGTCGGAGATTCGGTCGTGTCCTTCTTCGATGAGAAGCTGGCCGTCGAACTTGTGGCCACCCCAGGTGGCGAGCGTGGCGAACACTTGGCTGTAGAAGCCGGGCGGCTTGGCACCGGCGACCGTTCGAACGGCGGAGATGCCGCGCTTCCCCACGAGCTGGAACTTGTCCGCGTGGAGCTTGAACCGGAGCATCGGCGAATCGTCCATGAGGTGTTCCCCGACCGTCTCGGGGCCCGAGTGCCGAGCTGATTGGGACGCCAGGAAGATCGTGCCCGACTGCACGGTGCCATCGACGAGGTAGATGGTGGCCGGAATCGGTTGTTTCTTGACGTGCTTGTCCATTGCTGGCACGTTAGCTCACGCCCGCGGTCGCGCCGTGACGATGTGTTGCTTCGAGATCCAGGCCACACCCGAGGGGCTTTCGAGCGGGATCCAACCCGAGGTCGAGTTCACCACGTCGGACAGACGGTCGCCGGCCCCTTGGTCGAGGAGGAAGGCCCCGTCGAAGCGATGGCCGCCCGAGGCGTGGATCTGGACGGGAACGTTGACGACGAGTTGGGGGAGGGCCGCGTCGCGGTGGGCGACTTCGGCGGCCACGACCGAGGCCAGGCCGACGAGCACGAACTGGCCTTGCTGGTCGATGACCGGGATCATGGCTTCGCTGTCGCGCAGGAGGTCGCCGAGCGTCTGTCGTCCTGAGTGGTGGGCCGCGTACTCGGCGAGGAAGACGGTCCCGCGCAGCACGGTGCTGTTGGTCAGGTAGAAGGCCGCGGCGGTCTGATCCTTGGCGACGCGCAGCTCGTTCATTGTCGGGCGGGATGGTCGGGAGGCAAGAACGGCATGACGACCTCGCGGTTGATCGCCCGGTCGAACGCCGTGCTCGGGTCGATGCGTTTCTGGTTCAGCAGTTCGACGATGGCGTGGTCGAGGGTCTGCATGCCGTCGCCCCGACCGGTCTGCATCGCCGACGGGATCTGGAACGTCTTGCCCTCCCGAACGAGGTTCGAAATGGCCGGAGTGCAGATCATGATCTCGAGCGCTGCCACGCGCCCGGGCTCGTCGATGGTACGGAACAGCGTTTGGGCGACGACCGCCTTCAGGCTGTCGGCCAGGGTCGACCGGATCTGGGGCTGTTCGTCGGCGGGGAACACCTCGATCATCCGGTCGACGGTCTTGGCGGCGTTGTTCGTGTGGAGCGTCCCGAACACGAGGTGTCCCGTGGCGGCGGCCTCGATCGCCAGCCGGATCGTCTCGGTGTCCCGCATCTCGCCGACCAGGATGATGTCCGGGTCCTCGCGCAGGGCGGCCCGCAGCGCACTGGCGAACGACTCCGTGTGGGTTCCGACCTCGCGATGGTTCACCAAGGCCATCTGGCTGCGGTGCACGAACTCGACCGGGTCCTCGATCGTCAGGATGTGATCGTTGCGAGACTTGTTGGCCTGGTCGATGATGGCGGCGAGGGTCGTCGACTTCCCCGACCCCGTAGGGCCGGTCACGAGCACGAGACCTTTGTGGAGTGTGGCGAGGTTCTTGACCACGTCGGGGAGCTTCAGTTGTTCGCAGGTCATGATCTCCGATGGGATCAACCGGAACACGGCACCGGCGCCATTCTTCTGGACGAAGAGGTTCGAGCGGAACCGCGCCACCCCGGGTACGTCATAACCGAAGTCGACGTCTCCGCGAGCTTCGAACGTACGCCAGTGCTCTTCTGGCGTGATCTCTCGCAACAGCGCGCGGACGGTTTGATCGTTGAACGGATCCGCCTTGATGCGGATCAGTTCGCCATGGACGCGCATGATCGGCGCATTTCCTGCCACGAGATGCAGGTCGGAACCGCCCTGCTGGTGGAGGGCGCGGAACAGTGCATCCAGCTTGGGCATACGTTCCTTCGTCGTTCGGGGGACAGACTGGCTATCGGCTGCTGTGTGCCGGTTCTTGAGATCTCCCTGGGTAGCGTCGGGGTATGACGGGTGTGATCGTCTTGACCGTGTTCGTCGTCGCCTACGCCCTGGTGGCGGGTCGAGTCGAGCGCAGTCCCGTCCCACCGCCGATGGTCTTCGTCGGGGCGGGAGCGTTGGCCGGGGTGCTCAGCGCTCCGGTTGAAGTGGCGACCACAGCCCTGCTTCCCTTGCTGGAGGTGACCCTCGTCTTGATCCTCTTCTCGGATGCGGCGCGGGTGGATCTCACGGCGTTGCGAAGACGGTTCCGGATGCCGATGCGCCTTCTGCTGGTCGGCTTGCCGTTGACGGTGGCGATCGGTTTCGTCACCGGTCTCGTCGTCCTGCCGTCGCTCGGATTGGCAGGAGCGCTGCTGGCGTCTGTCATGCTCGCGCCAACCGATGCGGCGCTCGGTGAGGCCGTTGTCGAGAACCCCGCGGTACCTGCACATGTGCGGCAGGCGGCGAAGGTCGAGTCCGGACTCAACGATGGTCTCGTGGTCCCGATGCTGGCCGCCGCCACCGTGTTCGCTTCGATGGAAGAGGGCGGTGAGGGTGTCGTGGACTGGTTGGTGGCGGCAGCCGTCGAGGTGGGCGTGGGCACAGCATTCGGCGGAACCGTCGGCTGGATCGGCGCCTGGGCATTCCGGCGGGCGTCGCAGGCGTCGTGGACGACGCCTCGATTCCGCAAGATCGGTGCGGCGGCACTGGCCCTGCTCGCCTTCCTCGGAGCCGACGCGCTGGGCGCTTCGGGGTTCCTGGCGGCATTCGTGGCCGGAGGAGTGTTCGGACACCGGGCGCGTGACCTGTGCGGTGAGCTCCTCGAGTTCGCCGACACCGAAGGCCGGTTGCTGGCGCTGGTGTCGTTCTTCTTGTTCGGAGTGGCCGCGGTTCCGTCCGCGTGGCGGGCCATCTCGCCCCGGGTCGTCGTCTACGCCATCTTGTCGCTGACCGTCGTCCGCATGGTTCCGGTCGCACTGGCCTTGGCCGGCCGGCGCTACCGCCTCATCACGATGGGCTATCTGGGTTGGTTCGGTCCGCGCGGGATCGCTTCGATCGTCTTCCTCGTCGCGGTGCGCGAGCAGCTCGGCGACATTCCCGTCCTGTCACAGACCGTCACCATCACGGTGATGCTCAGCATCGTCCTGCACGGTCTGTCGGCGAAACCGTTGTCGGAACGATACGGACGGGCGATGGGCGGCCTCGGTGCCGGCGCACCCGAGGCGGCGGGTGGACCCGAGGTCTGGCAGTCGAGCCGGTAGCCCGGCGGGCCTGCTATCAATCAGATCAGGAACGACAACGAGGAGTCATGGGCGGTATTCGTCTCGGGCGCATGTTCGGAATCCCGGTCAACGCCGGCGTCTCCTGGCTGTTCATCGTGATCCTGATCGCTACGGCCTTGCAGCAGACCTTCGTGCAGGGAGGAGCGGCACCCACCCCGGCCGCCATCGCCGGCATGGGAGGTGCGTTGCTGTTCTTCGCGAGCGTCCTCGCGCACGAACTCAGCCACTCCGTGGTGGCCGTGCGTCGCGGCATCCCGGTGCGCCAGATCAGGTTGTTCATCTTCGGCGGTGTGTCGGAGTTGGAGCACGAGGCGACGCGTCCCGCCGATGAGTTCTCCATCACCATTGCCGGCCCGCTGTCGTCGCTCGTGCTGGCGGGCGTCTTCTGGGGTGGAGCGCAATGGACGTCCGGTCTCTTGGCGGCGGTGCTGGGCTGGCTGGCCGCCGTCAATCTGATGCTGGCGCTCTTCAACCTCCTGCCGGGCTTCCCCCTCGATGGCGGCCGGGTGTTGCGCGCCGCGCTGTGGCGACGATCGGGAGATCGCGCCCGAGCCACCCGGACCGCGGCGCGTGTCGGCCAAGCGATCGCCGGGCTGATGGTGGCCGGTGGGCTCCTCGCCAGCACCCAGGTGGGGTTCGACGGCATCTGGTTGGCGATGATCGGATGGTTTCTCTATACGGCCGCCGGGGTCGCCGACCGCGAGTCCGTTCTCGACCCGCGGTTGCGCGGCGTTCCGGTGCGCAAGGTCATGCGTCCGATCGTCGGGTATGTCTCTCCGGCCCTGCCCTTGGGCGACGTCCGGAGTCCGCTCTCCGAGGTGACGCCGGTCGCATCGCCGTGGGGCGAACCGGTGGGTGTGTTGTTGCGGACCGACGCCGAGTCTGTACCGGTTGAGGATCGGCCGTGGAGGAGGGTTGGCGACGTGATGCGCCGGCTTCGCCCCGGCGAACTCGTCGATGCCTCGATGATGGTCGACGCCATGCTGGCGGGGTTGGGGGGCTCGCGCCCGTTTCATGTCGTGGTGACGGAAGGCGGCGAACCGGTCGGCGTCGTGACCAGCGACATTCTCGACGCGGCGGTAGCTGCCCAGACCACGGCATGACCGCCCGGTAATCTGCCCGATCGCGGAACTATTGGGGGACCCAGTGCGTCAGATGGCCATGGACCGAAGGGGAACACTGCGCGGTCGCGCCGGGTGGCTCGTATCGAGTGTGCTGGCCATGTTGTTGGCCGCCGTCCCGGCGATCGCTCAAGAAGGTGTGACGGTCACGGTCGACGTCGGCATCAATGGCTACGTCGACCCTGCCAGCCCAGGCTCCGCACGGATAGAAGTCACCAGTCCGATCCTGCTGACGGGCGTCTTGGAAGTGGCCGTCGGCGGATTCCAGACGTCGCTCGATCTCGAAGTGCCGGCCGGCGGGCAGAAGGTGTTCGACGTGAACTTTCCGGCGCCCGGATCTGCGGGAACGGTGTTCGTGCGCATCTTCGACGAGGACGGAACTCAGGTCCTACGCCAGACGGCTCCACTTTCGGCGCCGACGGATGCGCTCGTCGTCGGGGTTCTCGACGATCCGGCCATCGAGCGGACGCTGGCAGCCGTGCGCAGTAGGCCCCTCGCCCATCCCATCGAGGCGGTCGGGATCACGGCCTCGCACGTCGACCCTCGCCTGACGGCCCTTCCCTACGTCGTCGCGAGCGCGGCCGACGTCGATCGACTGGACGACGAACAACGCGCGGACTTGATCGGTTGGATCGAGGCCGGTGGGCGCCTGATCACGACCACCCCCGCGGTGGCGAGCCTGCAGCTCGGAGGCGAGAACCCGACGCCCTTCGGAGCGGCGTCGGTGCTGGGCGTCGGCACCGGTGAGCTGATCGTCGTCGGCGACCTGTCGGGCCTGACCGCCGAAGCATGGTCGGAACTCCTGCGTGACGTACCGCGGCCGGTCAGCGCCTTCAACCAGTTCGGCCAGGCCGATCCGTCGTTCTCGCTCATCGAGGCGTCGGTGTCCGGATCGTCGACGGCCGTCCCGCAGCTGCCTTGGCTGCTTCTGGGCCTACTTGCCTATGTTGTGGCCGTCGGCCCGGTCAACATGATCGTTCTGCGCCGGCTCGACAAGACGCATCTCACGTGGCTGACCGTGCCGGTGATGTCGCTGCTCGCGGTCGGTCTCTTCTGGCTGGGGAGCCCCCGGTCGGCTGAGTCCGCGACGCTCCGCCATGCCTCGGTCGTCGTGTATGACCAGTTGCGCCCCACGGCGGCCTCGGGTGTCGTGCTCGCCGCCGGGGCGGAGGGAACCTACCGGCTCGGCTTCCCGCTCGGCTGGTCGGGCTTTCCGGTCAATGCAGGCTTCCAAGCCGCTCAACCGGTCGGAACGACGGTGACGTCCGCCGGCAGTGAGATCACGTACCACCTGGACAGCCTGGGAACGGCCACCGCCATGGCCTACTGGACACCCGATCGTGCACCCTTGAGCGTCGTCGTCGATCGGGAGGGTGACGGTCTCGGGGTGACCATCACGAACGAATCCGAGTGGGACTTCTGGACGTGGGGTCTCGTGTCCGGCACGAGTGCTTCGGCCGGAGATCGTCGACTGACCCCGGGCAGCAGTGGGTCGGTCGTGCTCGAGGCCGGGTTCGTAGGCGACCCGTTTCAGCCGCCCATGATCGACGCCTTCTTCCGAAACGGAGGATTCGTCGACGGCATGGACGATCCGTGGACGCGCTTGTGGCCGCTCGCGCAAGCCGCCGGGCAGTTGGCACCGGAGGTGTACACCGACGGACCGTTCGTCTACGGCTACACCGACGACATGCCGCTGGCACTCACCGTCGACGGGTCGACCAACGCCGCGACCGGTCCCGCCCTCGTCATCGTTCCGCTGACCCAGAATCTGACGGTGGACGCCGGATCGGCGTCCGGACGGCTGCTCGGTGTCGACGGCGCGGACTGGATCGAAGGTGGCGGCTTCGAACAGTTCATCGGCGGCGCCGAAGCCGTCTACCTGAGCTATCGGGTGCCCGTCGGGGCCAGTCCCATCGACATCGTGGACAACTTCTCAGGTGGCATGAACCGGACGTATGCCTTCTACGACTGGGGGGCGGCCGAATTCGTCGAGGTGGCGGGATCGAACAACCTCGACTTGGCGAACTATCGGAGCCCGACAGGCGAGCTCGTCATGGCCATCTACCCGGACGACTTCGGCGAAGTGGTACCGCGCGCCGTCACGTTGGTGTGGCGCTAATGATCGTTCAGATGCACGGGGTGGAGAAGCGATACGGGTCGGCCGTTGCCCTGAGCGGTGCCGATCTGGCCGTTCCCGACGGCGCGGTCATGGGCATCATCGGCCCCAACGGGGCCGGCAAGACGACGTCGATGCTCATCATGAGCACGTTGCTCTCCCGCGACGCCGGGATGGTCAGCGTGGCCGGCTACGACCCGGCCACGAACCCAGCCTCCGTACGAAGGATCCTCGGGTACATGCCGGACTTCTTCGGCGTCTACGAGGGCTTGAATGCCGTCGAGTATCTCGACTTCTTCGCCTCCGTGCAGGGCATCCGACCTGAGGCGCGCCCCGCCGTCGTCCGGTCGCTACTCGATCTGGTCGGGTTGACGCACAAGTCGTCGGCTGATGTGAACACGCTGTCGCGCGGCATGAAGCAGCGCCTCTCGCTGGCGCGTGCCTTGGTGCACGACCCCCAGATCCTGGTGCTCGACGAACCGGCTTCCGGCCTCGATCCGCGGGCACGATTCGAACTCCGCGAACTCATCGCCGAACTCGCCCGGATGGGCAAGACGGTCGTGATCTCGTCGCACATCCTGTCGGAGCTGCAAGACATCTCGAGTCACCTGGCCGTCGTCGACCGCGGTCGCGTCATGGCGCAAGGCAGCCTCGCCGAGATCCGGTCGGCCATGACCAGTCAGGTGCGGATCACGGTTCGGACGCGTGACGAGATGATCGATGAGGCGGATGGACTCTTGCGCGCCGAACCGGGCGTCGGTGAGCTACGGACCGAGCGCGGAACCTTGCGGTTTGTGTTCGACGGTGACGACGAGGCTTCGGGCCGGCTGCTGGCTCGTCTCGTCGCGGCCGAGCTCCCGGTGTTCGAGTGGCGCGTGGAGACCGCCGGTCTCGAAGAGTTGTTCCTCAAGATCACGGAAGGTGCTGCATGATCAACCCGCTTGCATCTCGCGAGCTGCTGACGAGGTTCCGTAACACCCGGTCGAGCTGGTTCGTGTCGGTGTGGTTGCTGTCGGCTGCCGGCATCGGCTATCTGACCTATCTCGCCGCCCGTGAGACCGCCCGCTCGTTCTTTCAGTTCCAGGGCGTGGGCGGCGGGGTGGCGCTGGCTTCGGCGGCGATGGGCGGCTTCATGTTCGAAGCGCTCGCCTTCCTCCTCCTGACCGGTATTTTGTTCATCGTTCCGGCCATCGCGGCGCTCGGCATCGTCAGTGAGCGCGAACGCCTCACCCTGCAACTGCTCCAAGTGAGCCAACTGGGTCCCGTTCAGATCGTCATGGGCAAGCTGGTCAGTGCCCTGGCCTACATGCTCCTGCTGATCGCGGCCGTGGCACCGATCATGGCGGTCCCGCTGTTCATCGGTGGCGTCACGCTGCGAGAGGTCCTGTCGGTCTTGGGCATGCTCATCGCGATCACGATCATGGTTGGCGCGATCGGGACGTGGACGTCGGCTCGGGCGCGTTCGGTCCGGGGTGCGGTCGGTGCCGCCTACGTTTGGGTCTTTGTGCTGGTCGTCGTCACCGGTCTCGCCTCGATCGGCGAGGTCTTCTTGGGGCAAGACGAGCGCTCGGGCTTCTTCCCCGCCGATGGTCGTGAGATCTACACCCTGTTGCCCAACCCGTACCTGGCGCTCGTGTCCGCCGTCGAAGAGCCGCTGTCGAGCAGTGATCTCCAAGGGTCGTTCTTCTTCGGGCCGTCGACGCCGTTTGCGGTCGTCAACGAACTGCTCGTCCGCCGCCAGGTAGGTGACCCGTTCATGTTCATGGATCAGGGCTTTGTCGCGGAACCGTTCGCCGGTGACGCCTTCGACGACCCCTTTGGCCAAGGAGCCAGGGAGCTTCCGCAACGCCGTGGGCCGGTGTGGGTGCGGTCGCTGTTGATCTACACCATCGTGACAGCGCTGGCCCTATGGCGTGCTTCCGTGCTGGTGAGTGCTCCGGCGAGCGGGTCTCGCCGGCTTCGCCTGCCTCGCAAGGAGAGCGCCGATGCCGCTGCCTGAGCCGGTCCGGCGCCTCATCCAGCTCGCCCGGCGGAGGCTGGGGTGGATGTCGCTGTTGTCGGCCGCGCTGGTGGCGGTCGGAGCGGTGGCGGCGGTGGCGGCCGCGGTCCTCGGAGTCGCCCGATTCGTCGTCTTGGGATGGGCGGAACCGGCAGCTGCCACAGCCGTCGTCGCCGCCCTCGTCATCGGCGCCGCCGTCGGCTGGTGGCGCCGTCCTGACGAGCGGGCAGCCGCCGTCGAACTCGACAACCGGCTCGCCTCGTATGACCTCATGTCGACGGCCCTGGAGCTCGCCGGAGGCGAGACGTCGCCGCCGGCTGAGCGGCAGATCGCGCGGTCCGGTGCGTGGGCCACCGGTCGGACGCTCGAGGGCTTCGGGCCCGTCCTTCCGAATCGCCGCCTTCCGATGCTGGTGGCCCTGGCGCTGGTGGCAGCTCTCGTGCTCGCCTGGGCGCCTTCGCGCGCCGATGCCGTGGCCGCCGAGCAGGCGCGTGTCGACGCCCTCCTGGCTGAACAGGCCGAGGCGCTCGAAGAGTTGGCAGCCGAACTCCCCGACGAGGTCGCCGAGGACCTCGAGGCGCTGGCCGAGCGATTGCGCGATGCCGAATCTCTCGAGCAGGCCATGAGCGAGTTGGCCGAAGCACGCCAAGAACTCGCAGAAGCGTTCGACCCGGCGGCCCTGCCGACCAAGACGGCTCTGGCGGGCCTCCAGAAGCGGCTGGAGCAGTCGGGCCTCGCCGCCGGCGCCACGCTGCAAGAGCAGCTGGAGTCCCTGCAGGAGGACCTCGCCGGATTGACACAAGAAGAGCGTGACGACCTGGCTGCCGAGCTCGAAGCCCGCGCCGACGATTTTGCCGGCATCGATCAGGAACTCGCCGACGCCCTCCGCGAAGCTGCGGCCGCCGTACGCGCCGGCGAAGGTGCCGAGGCTCTCGAAGATGTCGCGGCTGCCGCGGCGGCCGCCGCCCAGGCGGCCGATGCCGGCGACGCGCAGCTGGCGGCAGGCGCAGCCATTCGCAACGCGCAACAGGCTCTGGCCGACGCACGAGCACAACAGTCCCAGAACGGCCAGCAGCCCGGCCAGGGCCAGGGCCAGGGTCAGGGCCAAGGTCAAGGTCAAGGTCAGGGGCAGGGGCAAGGTCAGGGGCAGGGGCAGGGCCAAGGTCAGGGGCAGGGGCAGGGCCAAGGTCAGGGGCAGGGCCAGGGCTCAGGTGGCACGGTCACCGGAGGGAATGTCTCCGGCGGCGGTGGCAACGCCGACGGACCGGTGTCGGGAGGAACCGGCTCGGGATCCGTGCCACGCGGCGGCTTCAGCGACAACGACCCACTGGCACCCCCGGCGCGCGGCGACATCGTCGACCCGATCGCCGTCGCAGCCGCCGACGAGGTCCAAGTCGACCTGCAGGGCAACGTGCAGGGCTCGACGGTCGGCACCACCGAGGGCATCGGGCTCCAGAACCTCCCCCTCATTTCGTACCAGAATCGCTTCCTCGACTACCAGCGAGCGGCCTTGCAGTCGCTCGACTCGATGGCCGTCCCACCTTCGCTGCGCAGCATCGTCAGTACCTATTTCACGGAGCTCGAACCATGACCCCAGAAACCTTCGAACAGCACACTGCGGCGATCGTCGACGAGGTCGGCAAGATCATCGTCGGTCAGGAGCGGCTCGTGAAGGCCGTCCTCATGGCCGTGCTCTGTGAGGGTCACGTGTTGCTCGAAGGTGTGCCCGGACTCGGCAAGACGAAGCTCTTGCAGACGCTCGGCAGTGTGCTGGACGTCGAGTTTGGACGTGTGCAGTTCACGCCCGACCTGATGCCCGCCGACATCCTGGGCACGAACGTGCTGAAAGAAGGGCGCTTCGAGTTCCACCGCGGACCGGTGTTCGCCAATCTGGTCCTGGCCGACGAGATCAACCGCGCCACGCCCAAGACGCAGTCGGCGCTCTTGGAGGCCATGCAAGAACGCCGCGTCACGCTCGGCGGCGAAACCCACGCCCTGCCCCGTCCGTTCTTCGTCATGGCCACGCAGAACCCGATCGAGATGGAGGGCACCTACCCGCTGCCCGAAGCACAGTTGGACCGCTTCCTGTTCAAGGTGCTGGTCGAGTTCCCGTCGGCCGATGATCTCATGGAGATCGTACGGCGCACGACGGCCGGTGCCGATGCACCCGTCAACGGGGTGGTCGACGGTGCGGCACTCCGCTCGATGGGGGAGATGGTGCGTGAGCTTCCCGCCGCCCATCACCTGCTCCGGTATGTGGCCACGTTGGTCGAAGCCACCCATCCCGATTCGCCACATGCTCCCGAGCTCGTCAAGCGGTACGTGCGCTTCGGAGCTAGCCCCCGCGGGGCTCAGGCTCTGGTGCTCGGCGGCAAGGCCAATGCCCTGCTGGCGGGACGGCCGAACCTGTCGGCGGCAGACATCCGAGAAGTGGCGTTCTTCGCGCTTCGGCACCGGCTGGTGGTCGGCTACGAGGCGATCGCCGACGGCGTGACGACCGACCAGCTCGTGGCCGACGTGCTCGAAGCGTTCCCGCAGCCCGATCCGGGTTCGTAGATGCTGCTCGAGCCGGAGCTGAGGGCTCGCCTCGATCGTCTGGCGCTCCAGTCGCCCCGACGTGTCCGTGGCATGTGGTCCGGCGGTCACGCCTCGTTGCGCCGTGGGGAATCGCTCGATTTCGCCGACTATCGCGAGTACACGATTGGCGACGACTTCCGGCGTATCGATCACGCGCTGTGGGCCCGGCTCGGCGTGGTGCTGGTGCGGCTGTTCGAAGCCGAGGACGAACTGCCGTTGCGGGTTGTGGTCGACCGCTCCGGTTCGATGGGTTTTCACCGCAAGTTCGAGACCGCGCAACGCCTCGCCGCCGTGCTGATCTACCTGGCGCTCTCGGGTGGCGACCGCGTGTACCCGTTTGCGACGCCCGGCGACCAGGGACGACCCTTTCTTCCCGGCGCTCCGGCGCGTCATGTGGGTTCGTGGCCGTCGCTCGAACGTTGGCTCGAAGCGCTTCGGCCCGGCGGCCAAGACGCGCTGGGCGCAACCGCCCGATCGATCGCGGGCGAAGGAGCGGTGCGCGGTCCGACGGTCGTCATCAGCGATCTGCTCACGCCGCAGTGGGATGTGGCGCTCGACAGGCTCGGACTCGGACACGGCGGCGTCGTCCTGCACGTGCTGTCCCCGGCCGAGCTCGATCCGGATCTCACCGGTGACCTGCGCCTCATCGACAGCGAGACCGGTGCGGTCGCCGACGTGTCGACGTCCTCCGACACCATGTCGCATTATCGGGACGTCCTCGACGGGTTCCTCAATGAGGCCGCGCTTCGTGCGAGACGTCGAGGGCTCGAGTACGTGCTCGTCCCCAGTACCGAGGATGCGATCGAGGCGACGCTGCGCGCCCTCGCCACGCGGCAGTTGGTCCGATGAGATTCTTGGCGCCCGCCGCGTTCGGACTTGCGGCTCTGGCCGGTCCGCTCGTCGTGCTCTACATGCTGCGGAGCCGCCGGCTGCGCGTCGATGTTCCATCCACGATGCTGTGGGAGAACGTCGGCGCATCGGTGTCCTCGGCCGTCCCGTGGCAGCGCCTCAAGGTGACGCCGTTGTTGATCCTTCAGCTCGTGGCGCTGTTGCTGCTCGTGGTCGCCTTGGCGCGACCCTTTTTCGCCCAGGAGACCTTGCTCGGTCCGCACACCGTGCTGGTGGTGGACACCTCTGGCTCGATGGCGACGGGCAATCGATTCGAACGCGCCGTCGAACGGGCGAGGGCACTCACCGCCGATGTGAGCGATGCCAATCTGGTGTCGGTGGTGGATGCGGGACCGACACCCCGCGTCGTACTGGCGTTCTCGCGGGATCCGGTCACGGTCGATGAGGCGCTCGTGTCGCTTCGGACGACGGGCGGTGTGGAGCAGCTCGACCTCGCCCTCCGCCTGGCGCGGGGTCTGGAGACACCGGATCGGCCGACGACGATTCTCGTGCTGTCCGATGGCGGGCCAGAAGGGTCGGTGCTGGCCTCCGAACCAGTCCTCGGAGCGACCCAGCTCCGGTTCGACGATCGCCCCGACAACGTCGGTATTGCGGCCTTTTCGACGGATCCGTCGACGGAAGGCAATCCACGACTGTTTCTCGAACTCGCCAATTGGTCCGACGAGGCGCGGTCCGAAGACGTGCAGATCCTCGTCAATGAGCTGCCGGCCGCGACCGTGGCGGTGGCGCTCGAGCCGCTGTCCCGAGGCCGCGCCACGCTGCCCGTCGATGCCGGTCCTGGCGATGTCGTCGAAGCGGTCCGAGTCGGATCTGCCGACGGCAACCCGCTCGATGACCGATCGGTTCTCGTCGTGGCCTCCTCGGTCGTGCGGACGGTGTCGCTCGTCGGTGAGGGATCGACGTTCCTGGACGCACTCATCCGTTCACTGCCCGAGTTCACACCGGCCCAGGGCCAAGAACCCGATCTCGTGATCGTCGATCGGGGACCCCTGCCGCCCATCGACAGACCGGCGTGGCTCATTCGTCCCGAAGCTCCACCCGACGGCATCAGCGTCGTTGGGACGATCCAGAACGCGATCGTGACCTTCCAGCGGCCGGGCGAGCCGTTGCTCGATCAGCTGGATCTGTCCGACCTGGTGGTCGGTGAGGCTCAAGTGGTGGAGGCCCCCGGCTGGCTGCCCATCGTGCGGGCCGGGGACGTGCCCCTCGTGCTCGTCGGATCGATCGACGGCCAACGCGCCATCTACTTCACGTTCGACATCACCCACTCCAACCTGCCCGTTCACCTCGCCTTTCCCATTCTCGGGTCGCGGATCTTCGAATACCTCGCCGGCACCTCGCCGTCGGCGATCGGCGGCGACGTCGCAGGCACCCCGATCACGTTGGCGGCTCCGGCCGGGATGACCGCCCGTGTGGCCGACCCCCAAGGTGTTGTACACGCCATACCGGCGGGAAGCGCCTCGTACCGTGACACCGGCCAACCGGGTCTCTACCGGGTCGAATACGTCGCCGAAGATGGCTCGACACAGCCCGGGCCTACCGTGGTGCGCTCCTTTGCGCCGACGGAGTCGGCAGGAGGATTCCGCGACATCGATACCGTGGCGACGGCGGGAAGCGAGGCCGACCGAGCGAGTCTCGTGCGTGAGTGGGCGGCGTGGTTCCTCGCCACCGTGCTCGTGCTGTTGCTGCTCGAATGGTGGGTGGGCCATCGTCGCCCCGTGCGGGCTCGGGAGGTGCCGGCGTGAGATTGACGTCTCCCTGGTGGCTCATCGCGTTGCCCGCAGCATGGGCGGCCGTCCTGCTCATCGTCCGGCACGGCCGCGCCACGGTCGGCAGACGGCAACACCGCTGGGCCGTGGCGATTCGGTTGACGGTGGTCACTCTGCTCGGCGTGAGCTTGGCGGGTCCCTTGTGGGTGCGCCCGGTCGATGAGGTGTCGGTGTTCTTCGTCGTGGATCGGTCGGCATCCATTCCGACCGACGCCCGAGCCGCGCAGGACGCCTATCTGGCGGAGGCGCTCAGTGACACCGGACCGCAGGTCAGGTCGGGTGTGCTCGTGTTCGGTGCGGACGCACGCGTCGACGTCGCGCTCAGGGCGGGACGAACCACTGCCGGTATCTCCACCGTCGTCGACGACTCCGCGACCGACCTGGCCTCGGCTCTTCGCGCCACCGGGGCACTCCTTCCCACCGAGGGCTCCCGGCGGGTCGTCGTGCTCACCGACGCGGTTCCCACGACCGGGGACGCCCGGCTGGCAGCCACCGAACTCGCCGAGGCGGGCGTGGCGGTCGACGTCGTCGTCGTGTCGACCGGGCGGGGCGAGGACACGCTCGTCGAGGGTGTCGACCTCCCGGCTTCGGTCCGCGAAGGCGACGACGTCACCGCGACCATTCGAGTCCGATCGAATGTCGCCGGCCGCGCCGATCTCGCGGTCACCACGGCCGCCGGCGAAGTCGTCCGCCTGCCGGTCGACCTGGAGGTCGGGTCGAACACGTTCGACGTGACCATCCCGGGTGGCGATGTCGGGGTGTTGACGGTCGAAGCGAGGATCGACCGGCCGGGCGATACCCGTCCTGAGAACGATGCCGCACAGGGTCTCACGCGCGTGCTCGGACCGGCGACGGTCGCCATCGTCGAAGGGAGAGCTGGGGAGGGCCAGCAGCTCGCCGCGGCGTTGCTCGCCGGCGGGATCCGTTCGGACCTTCTCGCACAGGTACCCGATGAGGCTGCACTGCTCTCGTACGACGCCGTGATCCTCGTCAATGTGCCTGCGCCCGCCGAACCCGTGATCGAAGCCCTGGCGTCCTATGTCGAGGACCTGGGACGCGGACTGCTGGTGATCGGCGGCGATCGGTCGTACGGCATGGGCGGCTATGGAGACACGGGCCTGGAGGACCTGCTTCCAGTACGGTCGAATCCCGACGATCTCGTACGGCGTCAGCCGGTCGCCGAGGTACTCGTCATCGATACGTCGGGGTCGATGGGCGCCTGCCACTGCGGTACAGGGTCCGGCATCGAAGGCGGCGTCAACAAGACCGACATCTCCAGAGCCGGTGCGTACCAGGCGATTCAGGCGCTCGACGACCAAGACTTCGTCGGCGTGGTGACCGTGTCGACCGGTACGGACTGGGTGCTTCCCCTGGGCCTGAAACCCACCGAGGACGACGCCAGGAAAGCGCTCGGAGGCATGTCGGCCGAAGGCAACACCGAGATCGTCAATGGCCTGCGCGCCGCGCTCGACGAGCTGTCCGGTGTGAACGACGCCTTGCGACACATCGTGCTGTTCACGGACGGTTGGGATCCCAACGACAACGGCCTGCTCCCGATCGCTCGAGAGATCGCCGATGCCGGGATCACACTGTCCGTGCTCGGGACGGGTGAAGGGCCGGGCACGACGCTCCAGCGGATGGCTTCGGTCGGCGGGGGCCGCTACTACCCGGGGACCGATCTCCAGTCGATCCCGGACATCTTCGTCGAAGAGACGCTGACGGTGGCGCGCAACCTCATCGACGAGGGCGTATTCCAGCCCGTGCTGGCTGCACCGAGCCAGATCACGGCATCGCTGGACGCTTCGCCGCCGTTGCTCGGATACGTGCTCACGAACCCGAAAGGAACGGCATCGACACCGTTGCTCATCGGCCAGAACGATCCTTTGTTGGCGACCTGGCAGCGCGGTCTGGGACGAGCCACGGCGTGGACATCCGACGCGTCGCCCCGGTGGTCGGCGGCGTGGGTCGAGTGGGATGGCTATGTGGCGTTCTGGGGAGCCGTCGTCCGCGATCTGCTCCCGGCCGGCGTCGACTCCCCACCGGAGATCCGGATGGGCGAAGGCCAGATGTCGATTCGCTTCGAAGTCGAGGATGCGCCGCTGGATGCGGCCGCAGTGGCGCGTGTCCGGCGACCGAACGGGGAGGTGAGCGTCGTTCCTCTGCAACGGACCGGCACGTCGACCTTCGTCGGCTCGACGGCGACTCCTGCTCCTGGGGCCTACTGGGTGTCAGTGTCGGTGGAGTCGGCAGGCGCGGTCTTGGCGTCTGGCTCGGGTGGAGCTGTGTCGGCCTACGAGGAGGAGTTCGCGTTTCGATCGCCCGATCCGACGCTGGCGGCCGATCTGGCGGCGAGCACCCGCGGTCGGGTCGATCCGCCCGCCACGGCGGTCTTCGACCCGGCCCCGTCGATCGGAGGAGCCGAGACCCCGCTGTGGCCGGCACTCACCGCCGTGGCACTGGCGTTGTTCTTGATCGACGTGGCACTCCGCCGACTCGTGCTGCAGAGCGGGGACGTTGGTGCGTGGAAGGAAGCGGTGACACCGCGGCGTCGTCGGGCGGACCGTCCCGTGTTCGACCCGGATGCTGGCGAGATGCGGGCACCGGAACCGCCGCCGGAGACCGACACCGTCGGACGGCTGTTACGCCGCAAGAACCGCTGAACGCGCTTCGGGCGTGATCTCGATCTCGCCCGGTGATGTGGCAGGTGCGCACTGGGTGGCGAGTGTGGCGAGCACAACGAGGGTGGCGGCCACCGCGACGACCATCCACACGACGGATCGTTTGGGTGGGGTCACTCTGGCGTTGGGTCCGGACAACGGTCGGCTCATGGCTACCTCGGTCGTTGTAGGCGCCGATTATGAACGATCGTGGCTGTGCTCCTGGGGATTCCGTCCTTTCGACGCGTGACGTTGGTCCCTGGCGGAGCTTCGACCGGTCGGCGAATCTCAAGCCATGAAGCGTTCGGTCTACCAGCTCGATGTCGTGGATCTGCCCTACCGAGAGGTGGCTGCTGTTCTGTGCGGAGAGCCATCGGCGCTCATCGCTCCCCGTGACCTCGTGGAGGTCCACGCCGCCAACCGGCTCACCGTTGCTCTGGATGCGCACTTCGCGGCGTTTTGCGTGAGCTGCAGCGCCCTGGTCGAGTTCGGCCCCTACACCGAGATCGACAACGCGGTCCAGGCGTGCACACAACAGGTGCGGTGGCAGGCGATCGAACATCCGAAATGGTTCCCGACCTGGAAGGGCGAGTTCGAGGCAGTCCCACGTGACGACGGTCGGACGCAACTGGGCTTCGTGGGCGCCTACGTTCCTCCGGCCGGACCGATCGGCGGCCTCGCCGATACGGTCGTGTTGCACCGGGTGGCCGAGGGAGCCTTGCGAGCGTTTTTCCAGAACGCGCTCAACCAGCTGGCTCTGCGGCAGGGCGACCGGCATAGGTCTCGATGATCTCGAGGATGGCCTCGCCGTAGGTCTCTGATTTGGTCGGGCCGATGCCTGGACACCCGAGGAGTTCCTCTGGTGTGGTCGGACGTCGCGCCGCGATGCCCTCGAGGTGCCGATCCGACAGGACGATGTAGGCGGGAACGTTCTGTTCGGCGGCCGTCGCCGACCGCCACGTGCGGAGCAGCTCGAACAGCTCGGGATCGGCCGAGCCGACGGGCTCCGCCAGTGGTGCGCTGATCGATCCGATCCGGACCCGCTCGCGCCACGGCACGGTGACCCGAGCTCCTTGCACGTCGATCGATGCGCCGTCGGCGCCGAACTCGACGACCAGGCCGGTGTGACCGCCCCAGGTCAGGCGATCGCCGATCTGGGGAACCACCCCGCCCGTCGCCGGCTCGGCGGGCTTCACCTTGGCAGGGCGGTCGGCCGTGCGCGGCGCGGTCCCAGCCGCCTCGGCCAGGAAGCGGGTCGGGCGTGCGGCGTCCGCGATCACCGCGACCGTTTCGATGCCGCGGGTGATGGCCACGTGGAACACTCGCCGTTCCTCTTCGACGTCGGTGGCCAGCTGGTGCGGCATCGACCCACGATTGGCGCCATAGACGACGACGTGGGGCCATTCGGCGCCCTTGACCTTGTGAACGGTGGAGAGGATCACGCCATTCGGGTCGCCGTCGTCGGAGAGGATCTTCTCGAGGTAGGCCTCGAACGTGGCCGGCCGAGGATGCAGACCGGCCAACTGAGCCAGCGCGTCGAGGTCGTCGAGGTGACCGGAGCGATCGGGTGTCGACCGCGAGCCGTCGAGGAGACCAGCCGCCTGGTCGAGGCCGATGCGTCTTCGGATGACATCGACGAGATCGGACATCGTGCCGGCGGCCGCTTCCGTGACGAGCTCGAGGTCGGCGACGAACGACTCGAAGCGTCCCTTCGTCCGGTCGTCGAGTTGGTCGGCCGCGGCCCACAGCGCGGGCAGCGACCAGCGCGCCTTGCGAGCCAGGATTCCCCGCCCTGCTCTGGTGATGCGCCGCGGTGGCCTGCTGAGCACCTCTTCGAGGTCGCGCCGGCTCATGATGTCCGGAGCCAGACCGATTCGGAGGTACGCCAGGAAGGCTCTGACCATGGTGCGCTGCAGGAACTCGATCCCGACGGGAGCGACATGCGGGATGCGACGGTCTGCCAGGACGGCTTGTACGGGCAACAGGCCGTGGTTGACCCGACACAGCACCGCGATGTCGGTCGGCCGGGCCCCGGCTTTCAGCCGCGCCTGGACGATGTTGCCGGCTTCGGTGGCCTGCTCGAGCCCGGTGGGTCGGACGATGTCGAAGCTTCCTGTCCGCCCATCGGACGCCCTGATCCGCTTCTCCACCCTCCGGCGGTTGTAGGACAAGAGCGTGGCGGCCGACGAGACGACGGGCGGTGGACAGCGGTAGTTGGTTTCGAGGGCATAGTGGGCTGCGCCGGGGAAGAGTGCGTCGAAGTCCACCAGGAAACCCGGATCTGCACCTGCATAGCCGTAGATGACCTGGTCGTCGTCGCCGACACCGAACACCTGGTAGCCGGGCGCCGACACGAGCCGAAGCAGCAGCAGGTGGGCGGGCGTCAGATCCTGGAACTCGTCGACCAGGAGATGGCGGCAGCTGCGTTGCACACGCCTTCGAAGGTCCGGATCGACCAGCAGCGCGCGGATGGCCTCGTACACCTGGTCGTCGAAATCGACGATGGCGCTCTCGACCAGGTGGCGCCGGTAGTCGGCGTAGACCGTGGTGAACCCTGGGATGTCGTCGCGGCTCTCCTCGACGACGTGCGGTGGTGTGAGCCCACCCCGCACCGTGGCCAGCGCCTCGAGATAGGCCGCTGTGATGTCGCGGCCTAGCTGGGGCTGTCGTGGGATCAGTGACGAGAGGATGGCGCGCTGGCGCCGCTCGTCGGCGACGTCGACCTGACCCCGCACGGCGCGGACGATGGCAAAGGCGAGCGAGTGGATCGTCCGAATCGACACAGCCGACGCATCGCTCCGGTCGCGGAGTTCGGCGGCGGCCTGGGCGTTGTATGCGACGGCTGTCACGAGCTCTGGTTCCACCCATCGGTCGCGAACCAGATGGCGCAGACGGGCCGTCAGGGTCCGCGTCTTCCCCGATCCGGCGGGGGCGATGACGCGGGCGGGGCCGCCGGAGTGCGCGACCGCGGCGCGTTGATCGTCTGCCAAGCCGTCGGCCGTCGGCTCGGCTCCGGCGTTGGAGGTGTGGAGCGTGCCCATGTCGATGGATTCACGGTGCACGATCGGATGAGCCAGGCCTGCGACAGGTCCGCGCGGTCCGCCGTCGCACCACGCCAGCCGCCCGTCGGGTAGCCGGACATCGGCCTGGTCTGTCGGGGTCGCTCCGAGTCGTTCGGCCTTGCGCCCGTGCCACCAGATCGGTGTTCCCGAACGCGCGTCGTAGGTGTTCGCCCAGACGAGATGATGGAGCCGCTCACGCTCGAACTCGAAGGACGGCGGGAGGTCGTGTGGTTCGACGTCGGTCCGTTCGGGGATGCGCAACGTGTCGTTCGGAACCTCGAGCTCGATGATCACCGGGCTCCGTTCGGCCCAGGCTTCTGCCAGTTGTGCGATGGCCGCCGCCGGCGCCGCCAGGGTCGCTTCATCGACCCGGACGCGCGCGCTCGCCAGCCACGGTTCCAGTGGGTCCTGGCCGGGCCCAACCACGACTCCTCGACCGAGCTGTGGCGGACCGGGATACGTCATGTGGCCAGGGTAGGAGCGGCGTGTGACACGAACGTCAGGCCGTCCATCCCAAGAAGATGTCGCCCGCCGACACGACCAACCACCACATGATCAATGCGCCGAGGGGAGCGACGGCGACACGAATCAAACGGCGTCTCCACCACGTGGCCGCAGCCGCCAACCACCCGACGGCCGCAAGCCACAATGCGAAGGTCGCCCACACGGGAGCGACGAGCGGTGTGCCGAGGTACACCAGGAGGGCGGGCGGCCACAGCACCGTCCCGATCACCCGCGCCAGGATCAGCGGCCAGTCGGTGGTCTCAGACATCGATATGCACCGTGCGCAATTCGGCCGGCATCAGTGGGTTCGGACGGTGGTCGTACCGGCGGAGATCGTCGGCTTCGCACCCGGAGCACCGTGTCATGATGCCTGATGATCCCGGCGTCCCGGTGAGCGCAGTCGTTCCCGCGCTGGTGCAATCGATGTCACGCATGGCCGAACGGTAGCGCGGCAGGGCCAAAGGGCCCTGGCGCACGCGTCGACTGAGTTGGCACACTCGGGCCACGACAACCAGCAGCAAAAGCTGCGAAACAGAAGAGCCCAGGTTCACGTAACGATCCACGAAGCGATCTCGGGAAACTCCCCCTTCTCACGGACCGGGCTCTTCTGACGAGGTGGCCCCTGAGGGTCACCTCGTCATGTTCGGCGTCGTCCAATGCCGAACCGGCGCCAAAGGTCGACGATCTCGTCGAATTCGAACGGCGGAGCCCGCCGGTGTGCCGGCAGTTCGGCATTGAGAGCTTCGATTCGTAGGTTCAGATCTCGGACGGCCGACCGGACTCTCGATTCGGACGGGAGGGGCCAGATCTCACCGAGCGCACGGTCGATGTCGTCCAGTTCCTCTCGGGCGGCCTCGGCCAGTCGTTCACGTTCGACGAACTGCCGGGCCCACCATCCAGGGCCGTAGGGACGGTCGAGACCCGGGATCGGGCGACCGGAGCCAGGAAGATCGTCGAAATCGCCTCGCTCGGCGGCGCGCCGGATGTGGTCGTCGACGAGCGATTCCAGCCACGACATGCTTTCAGTCTACGGGGCCAGAAACTCGATCAGGTCGACCGTGTAGGTATCGGCCGGAGAGCCGACGACCACGCGGGCCGGGTATCCGTAGGTCGGGTCGTAGTCGACGGTCACACCACCATCCGACCCGAGCGTATGCGCGATCAGGTCGAAGAGATCGTCGATCGACACGCCCAATGCCCAGCCGGGCACCGCGCCATCGGACTCGACGGCGGTGACCAGCCCCCGCTCGACCGTCGTCGTGTACGTACCCGCCTCGGCAACGCACGTGCAGACACGGGTCCAGGTCATCCGGTACGTCGATGCCCCGGCCGTCGACCAACGGTTGCGATACTGCTGCAATTCGGCGAGTTCGGCCGGCAGCGTCGTCGACGGCGTTGGGCCCGAGGTGACGGTGGAAGGCGCGGCTGCCGGCGGCGTGGTCGTTGTGGTCGTGCTGGTGGCCGGTGTGGTCCCGACGCACGCGACGACCAACAGCAGAGCCCAGGCGGCTGGTCTCACGGGCGGGCGGTTGGTTCGATGTCGGCGCCGAACAGGTTGATGGCGCGGTCGGTCCGTGTCCACGAAGCTCGCAGCGCGCTCTGCTCCCACTCTGGGGCTCCGGCGATGCTGGTGGCTGCCGGGAGGATCCGATAGGTGTTGCTTTCGACCCAGGTCGGGGTGTAGGTGACGGTGCGTGCGATCCAGCGCTCGCGGTGCAGCACGAATTCCACGGTGACGATCACTCCGTCTTGTGTCGGTAGGGACCATCGCTGATTGGAGAGGAAGTTGCCGAGACCGTAGATGATGTACTCGCCGTCGATCTCTTCGATCGGCTGGACGACATGGGCATGATGACCCACGACGAGATCGATGTCGTCTGAGGCGATCAACGCTCGACCGAGCGACGTCTGGGCAGTGGTCGGCTCCGTTCGGTACTCGGCTCCCCAATGGAGGCTGACGATGACGACGTCGGCGCCGGCCTGTCGTGCCTGCGCCGCTTCGGCGAGGATCGTGTCACGGTCGATGAGATCGACGAGATACGTGCGATCCGCCGGCAAGACGAATCCGTTGAGGCCGTAGGTGTAGGACAGGTGGGCTATCGAGGCGCCTTCGGCCTCGTAGGTCGTCACGGTGTCGTCCTCGGCTGCCGAACGTGCCATGCCTGCCGAGGCGACCCCGGCCGCGTCGAGCACGTCCAACGTGTCCGTCACACCCGAAGCACCCCGATCGTAGGAGTGATTCGAAGCCACCGAGCAACCGTCGTATCCGGCGTCTCGGATGTCGTCCGCGAGTTCGGCGGGTCCGAGGAAGGTCGGGTAACCGGACAAGCCGGTGCTGGTCGGGGAGAGGGGAACCTCCAGGTGGCAGATCGCCACGTCGGCCCGTGAGAGCGCGGCTCTGACGGGTTCGAACATCGGGTCGAAGTCGTAGGCGGTTCCCGATGACCGGCCATACGCCGCCGCCGCGTCGTTGACGGGCATATGGAGCAGGAGGTCGCCGGTGAAGGCGATCGTGAAGGAGGGCCGGGGCGGCGGCACGAGAGGCTCCAGGTGGAAGGCCCGCGCCAGGAACGATGCCATCTGATCTCGTCGCACCGGATCGCGCGGGCAGTAGCGGTCGTTGTCCGGCGGATTGCAGCCATAGGTCACCCCGGCCGCGGCGAGGGCGTTGATGTCGGCTTCGAAGACGAGATCCTCGTCGTCGGTGAAGCGGTCTGGTCCGGGCGGGTAGCCGAAAGCCCGGGTGAGGAGTGCGGCCATCTCGCCGCGCGACACCGCCCGTGCCGGGCAGTAGCGGTCGTTGTCGGGAGGGTTGCATCCCTTCGTCACGCCGGCGGCGGCGAGGGCGTTGATGTCGGCCTCGAAGATCACGTCTTCGTCGTCGGTGAAGCGGTCTGGTCCGGGCGGGTAGCCGAAGGCCCGGGTGAGGAATGCGGCCATCTCGCCGCGCGACACCGCTTTGTTCGGGCAGAAATGGTCGTTGTCGGGAGGGTTGCAGCCTCGCGTGATACCGTCGGCGGCGATGGCCTCGATGTTGCCCTCGTGGATGTTGTGGTCGTCGTCGAGGAACGTTCCGCCCGGGTCCAACGCGTTGGCGGTCGCCCCGGTCGTCACGAGCGTCGTGAAAGCCAACCACATGACCACGGATCGCATGTTTCAAGCCTACGGGACATCCGGGTGCTGTCGATACCGTTCGGCTCAGGTGAGGGCGGGTTGGTGCCGATACTGCGACTAGGAAAGGGACAGTCTTGACGACACTCGAGTCGCTCGCCGCTGCTCGCTCGGCGGCCGAAATAGAGAGCCAGCGCAAGTCGGAACTGCTGTCGCACGCCTCGCACGAGATTCGTAACGAGCTGAGCGGCATCATCGGGATGGCCCAGGTCGTGCTCGACACGAAGCTCGATCCGGAACAGCGCGAGTACGTCGATCTCATCGCGCAATCCGGAGCCGCGCTGCTGACCTTCGCCAACGACCTGCTGGACGTCGGGAAGCTCGAAGCCGATCGCCTCCAGATCGAAGCCGTCCCATTCTCGCTCCTCGACACGCTCGAAGACACCGTGGCGACCTTTCGTGCGAGTGGGCTGGCGCGAAACCTGGCCGTCACACTCGAGGTCGAACCGAGCGTGCCGGATCAGGTCGTCGGCGACCCGGGACGCCTCCGGCAGGTCGTCAGCAATCTCCTCAACAACGCGGTCAAATTCACCGATGCCGGTGCCATCACCGTCTGGGCCAGTGCCCACCGGACCGAGGCGACGGGCGTGTGGACGCTCGAGGTCGAAGTCAGGGACACTGGTATCGGCATCGCCGCCGAGGATCTCTCCAACATCTTCGAAGCCTTCGTCCAGGCCGACGACTCGGCCAGTCGGGCGCGCGGCGGAACTGGGCTCGGGTTGTCCATCTCGCGGCGCCTCGTGCGGCTGATGGGCGGCGACATGACCGTGCGGAGCGAGCTCGGTCGTGGCAGCACGTTTGGGTTCACCGTGCGCCTCGCCGAGCAAGAAGCGCCCAGGTCGTCGGCCAACCTCGACGTCTCGCCGCTCACGGGGATACCGGTGCTCATCGCCGGACCGATTCCGGCGGGCGTGGCGGACGACCTCGAAGCCACCGGATTGGTCGTCCATCGAGCCGACGATCCGACGTTCGCGGTCGCACGTCTGCTCGATGCGCAAGCCGCCGATGCACCGTATGCCCTCGCGGTGGTGTCGGCCACGACCGACGTCATGGACCACGCCCGGTCGATCCGCCGGCATCCCTCGCTCGATGGAGTCCACGTCGTCGTCGTGACGGTGTCGGGTCAGCGCGGTGACGCCGCCGACTGCAGGCAACTCAACATCGGCGGCTATCTGACGCTTCCGTACGTTGCCGATGATGTGGTCACCGTGATCGAAGAGGTCCTGGCCGGACCGGCACCGCACGACTTGACCACCCTGGTGACCAAACACTGGCTCCGGGAGCGTCGCCGACGGTTGTCCGTGCTCGTCGCCGACCACAGTCCTTCCAACCGGATGATCGCGCAGCGTCTGCTCGAACGGCGCGGTCACATCGTCCGCACGGTGGCGGACTCCGCGGCGGCTGTCGCAGCCGCGGGAGCGCATCGGTTCGACGTGGTGCTGCTGGACGTGCACATGAAGGATGCGGAACGAGACGCGATCCTGCCCGCGCTCCTCGAATCCCACGGAGAAGCCGTGCCGATCATCGCCATGGTGACCAGTGATCGGGTCGGCGAGGAAGCGTGTCTCCGCGCAGCCGGCTACAGCGCGGTCGTTGCCAAGCCCATCGCCATCCCGGACCTCGTCGGCTCGATCGAGGAGAGCGTCGCCTCTACCTAGCGGTACCATGCCGCCGTGCGCGTCTTGTTGTTCTCGACGTACGAACTCGGTCATCAACCCCTGCATGTCGCGGCGCCGGCCGCCGCGCTTCGCGCCGCCGGACACGATGTGCGTGCGGTCGATGTGGCCGTGACCTCCTACGACCCGTCCGATGTGACCTGGGCCGATGCGGTCGCGTTCTCGGTCCCGATGCACACGGCGACGCGGCTGGCCCGAGATCTGGCACGCCGAGTTCGTGCATCCGATCCCGTCCTCCCCCTGTGCGCGTATGGCCTCTACGCAGGACACATGGCAGAGAGCGTCGACCATACGGTGGTCGGCGAGTACGAGCAGGCCGTGGTGGCCTGGGTCGAACGTCTCGCCGGCGAAGCGTCCGGTCCCGCTCAGGTGGTCGAGATCGGACGTTCACCTTCAGCCGTGCCACTCCGTTCGTTGCTGGCCCCACTATCGGACTACGCCCATCTCGAGCATGGCTCCGACCATCGGCGGGTGGGCTACACCGAGGCCAGTCACGGGTGCCGGCACCGCTGTCGGCATTGTCCGATCCCCGCCGTGTACGACGGCAGGTACCGCATCGTGCCGTTCGATGTGGTCCAAGCCGACATCGATCAGTTGGTGGCGGCGGGTGCGCAGCACGTGACGTTCGGCGACCCGGATTTCCTCAACGGACCGCATCACGCAGCGCGAGTCGTGCGCGCCGCCCACGCCCGGCACCCGGACGTCACCTACGACGTGACGGTCAAGGTCGAGCACATCCTCGCCCATCGAGAGATCTGGCCCGAGCTCGCAGAGCTGGGCGTGGTGTTTGTCGTGTCGGCATTCGAGACCACCAACGACGCCATTCTGACCACACTCGACAAGGGCCACACAACCGCCGAGGCGGCCGAGGCCATCCAGATCGTGCGAGCAGCCGGCATCGACATCCGACCGTCGTGGTTGCCCTTCACGCCCTGGACGACGATGGACGACGTCGTCGGCATCTTCGAGTTCATGTCCCGCCACCGACTCGACCCCGATCCGGTCCAACTGACGGTTCGGCTTCTGATCCCGGAGGGCTCCCTCATCGCCCAGGTCCATGAACTCGGAGCCTATGACGATGAGTTGCTCACGTACCGATGGCGCTCTTCCGACCCGCGTGTCGACGCGCTCCAGGCCGAACTGGCCGAGATGGTCGCGGCCGCAGCCGACGCGGGCGACGACGATCG
>JBFKPQ010000009.1:0-35836 GCA_041628225.1 Acidimicrobiia bacterium
GCGAACGGCGACGAGTTGGCGTTGACGATGTAGCCCGACGGCGGGTTCAGGACTTGTGGCAGATCGCCGAAGGGCACGTAATCCGTCCAGAGCGTCCGGCGCGTGTCTCCCGGCAGCAGGCCCGACCAGTCGTAGGCCGGATCGCGCACGGGGAGTTGGGCGTTGTACAGGTAGTAGACGGTGCCGTCGGCGTCCGCATAGCCGACGTTGAAGCTCGCCAACCCGTCTTGGGTCGCCAGCGCCGCCCGCCATTCGGAGAATGTCGTCGCCTTGTTCATGGCGAAGAACTGCTCGTAGACCCCAACCTGGCCGGTGCCGGCGTACCGGATCGCATAGGTTCCGTGGGGCCGGGCGATCACCGGCCCGTAGATCGACCACTGGGCGGTCTCTCGAACGGTCCAGCGCAACCGGCCCGCCAGCCGCACCTCGATCGGGACCTCCCAGGTCTCGAACTCCAACCATTCGCCGTCGACCCGGTAGCGATCGGGATCATCCGGGTCGACGTCGAGGAGGTAGACATCGATGAGGTCGGGATGGTTGACCGTGAATGACCACGCCAGGTGCCGATTGTGACCGACCGCGATGACCGGCATGGAAGGGAACAGGGCTCCGACGGCGTCCCACCCCTCCTCCGAGTGGACGTGCGCTTCATACCACGCCACGGGGCCGGTCCATGGCTGATGCGAATTCGACAGGAACAGCGTGCTGTCGTTCGGCGTCCGCGCCGGGCCGACCGCCATCACGTTCGAGCCGTGTCGTGTCTCGAGAGCAGAAGCCCTCAGCTCGGCCGGGCGTTCGTCGCCGAACAGCGAACCCAGCACGCCGTCGAGGCCGAAGAACAGCGGCGATTTGTGAACGGACGCCGCCACGATGTCCTCGCCGGCAACCGGGAACAATCCGACGAGGGCGTCCTCGTGGTGCAGGGCGGCGTAGTGATTGAGACCGTCCGCATAGGCTTCGACGACGTCTCGCACCTCTGGCGACAGCGACCGCTCGTACTCGCGATCGACGGTCTCCCACAGCTTGACCAGATCGACGAGGTAGTCGTTGGGTGCGGCGTCGCGACCGTAGACGGTGGCGAGATCGCCCCGCGCCGCCAGCAGCGACTGCTGGATCGTCAAGAAGTCGTCCTCGGCATGGGCGTAGGCAAGCCCGTACGCGGCATCGGGATCGGTGACACCGAAGATGTGCGGGACTCCCCATGTATCGCGCAGGATGGTGACGTCGTAGTCGTCGCCGACCGCGTCGAGCCCTGCGACCTCTGGCCAGGCCGATTCCGGCCAGAACGTCCACATGGCCAGTCCCACCAACGCCAGGATGGCCAGCAATCCCACACGTTTCATCAAGAGAGCGTAAAGCAAACGGGGCCCCGCATGTGCGGGGCCCCGTCATCGATCGTATGCGGCGTCGACGTCAGTCGGCGACGCGATCCTTGAGGCCCTTGGCCGGTTTGAAGGCAGCGTAGGTCGTGGCCGGGATATGGATCGACGCACCCGTTTGCGGGTTACGACCCATGCGAGCCTTGCGGCGACGCGTTTCGAACGCACCGAATCCGCTGATCGACACCTTGCGGCCCGCGTCCAGTTCCACGGCAATGATGCCGTGGCCCGGCTCCGAGCTGAAGATGATGTCGACGATCTCCGCCGCCTTGGCCTGCGTGATGTCCGCCTTCTTGGCGAGCTTCTGGGCCATCTCCGTCTTGTTCATCTGCCCTCCTAGAGCAATCCTCGGGCAGCTCCATCCAGCGCTAGCTGCCTCATGAGACATAAAAATACTGCACAGGGCGCGGATTTTGGCGGATTGTCGACAAGATGGCTCGAGACGGCCGCGCAGAAGATGGTGGGGACGGCCGGGCTCGAACCGACGACCTCTGCCTTGTAAGGGCAGCGCTCTCCCAACTGAGCTACATCCCCGCGGGCGCAGATGACACCACATCGTCGCTGCGGTGTCCAGCGGGGAATTACCCGGAATCGGACTGCGCCCTCGGTACGATCCCGATGCCCCTTGCAGCGAGTGGAGCCCCATGACCGCCAACCGGAAATCGGCCGAGACGGAGTCGCGCGAGGACTCGGTGCGCCATTACCTCGATGGCATCGGCGAGTACCGGCTTCTCACCGCCGAAGACGAGGTGGAACTGGCCAGGCGCATCGAACGGGGTATCGCCGCAGCAGAACGCCTCGATGGGGAGCCGGGCATCTCCAAAGCCGAAGCGACGAAGCTGAAAGTGGCCGTCCGGCGGGGAGTCGACGCCCGGCAAGAGTTCATCAGCTCCAACCTCCGCCTCGTGGTTTCGATCGCCAAGCGGTACTCCAAGTCCGGGCTTCCGTTGCTGGACCTCATCCAAGAGGGCAATCTCGGCCTGATCCGCGCGGTCGAGAAGTTCGACTACCGCAAGGGCTTCAAGTTCTCGACGTACGCCACCTGGTGGATCCGGCAGGCCATCACCCGGGCCATCGCCGACAAGGGCCGCACCATCCGGGTTCCCGTTCACATGATGGACACCATCACGCAGGTACGGCACGCCGAACACGACCTGTTCAAGGAGTTCCGCCGCCGACCGACACCCGAGGAGATAGCCCAGGTGTCGGGGTTGCCCGTCCAGAGGGTGGAAGAAGCTCTGAAGGTGGCGCCCGAACCGGTATCCATCTTCGAGCCGATCGGCGAAGATGACGCCGTCCTCGGCGATTTCATCGAGGACGAACTAGCCGAGGCTCCGTTCGAACGTGTGGCCCTCGGCTTGCGGCGCGAGGATCTCCTCCGCGTTCTCGACAAGCTCACCGACCGGGAGCGGGTCGTGTTGGCGATGCGGTACGGCCTGGAGAGCGGCCTTCCGCAGACGCTCGACGAAGTCGGCAAGCATTTCTCGTTGACGCGGGAGCGAATCCGTCAGATCGAAGCCAAAGCGCTCGCCAAGCTTCGGCATCCATCGAGTCCGGGGAGCCTTCGCAACCTCATCACGCATTGACGCGCGGTCGCCAGCGCCATGAGAGAACCCCGAGGGGAACCTCGGGGTTCTCGTGTATGGGCGATCATGCCGACGCCACCAGCTGCCACAGCTCGGCCCGATCGGCCTCCAGCGGCAACGCGGCTTCGTCCTTGCGGGGGCGGCCACGGCCACGCTTCCGATAAAACGCCACTCCGTCCCAGAAGATGACCCCGCCCCAGACGCCCCACTCTTCGTTGGCTGCCAAGGCTTGCGACAAGCAGTCCAGACGCACCGGACATTCACCGCAGATGGCTTGAGCCTGGGCGAGCTCACCGACGTCCTCGGAGAAGAACAGGTCGGCCACGTCCGCTTCGACACACAGCCCGTATTCGTAGATTTCGTTCATGGTCCCTCATCGATGTCGGGTATCGGGGGCCCATGAAAAGAGCCGCCGATACTGATGGTCGGCGGCTGTCGGGAAAGGGTTTGGTGGTCAGATCACCAAGGAGACAGTCGCCCACGCACGGCGTTGCCCGTCGGAACGAGCGTTCCGAACGTCGCAATTGCCTTGTGGTACGACCGGATCATCACGATCAATACACCCTTTCGAGCTGTCCGCTCAGCGTATCGGAAACCGGGAGGGACCGTCAAGGGAATTACCGGCCGGCCAAGCTGTCGAGCTCGGAGCGCATCGCCGCATCTCCCACTTCGCCCGCCCAGGCCGAGACCACTCGGTTCTGGGCGTCGATGAGCACGGTCGTCGGCGTGCCGGACACGCCGAGGGTCCGCCAGATCGTCTGGTCCTCGTCGAGCCCCCACAGGATCCGGCCTGACGGGAACCACTCGTTCGACCGCTGCGCAGCGCGGTCGAGCTCGGAGAGACCGGCTATGGCGAGGAACGTGACCGAGCCTTCGTAGTCGGTGCTGACGGTTTCGAGCACAGGCAACTCCTGGCGGCAATGCGGTCACCACTCGGCCCAGAACATGAGGTAGACGGGCGTGTCGACCCGCTCACTGTCGAAGACCGACCCGTCGGCCAGCGTCAGCGTGAATTCGGGGACGACGACCGCGTCGTCGACCTGCGTGAGCGGTCCGGCAACGGTCGCAGGCCCGACGACGGCGGTCGCCGGCACGCTCTCGACACCGCCACAGGCGGCGAGCACGAACATCACGAGGGGCATCAGTCGTCGCACGGCCATGTCGAACACTGCGACGCACCCCAACATTCCGTGATTGCGCGCTCAAGTTTTTACCCGCATTGTGCCGAAAGAGAAGGCACGTCACGGAAGGATTCCGCACATGAAGAAGAAGGTCTCGTCGCTCGCGCTGGCGGTCGCGCTGGCCCTCGGCGCCATGGCGCCGGCCGCCATGGCCGGCAAGCCGGCGTGTACGGGCAAGGAGTTCGGCAAGATCATGAGCGAGACCGCCAAGGACAAGTCGCTCCACGGCACCGAGAAGCGGCCGGCCGCGTTGGCTACCTGCACCGATGATGGCGGCGACGATGGCGGCGGCGGCGGCTTCTTCGGCTGAACCAACTCCCCTGCGCGATCGAGAGCCCGGTGATCCCACCGGGCTCTCCCGCGTCCGGTGTCACCCGGTTGGATACCAGGCGTGGTCACCTGCCAGCGACGCCATGGCCGCTGGGCCCCAGCTTCCCGCCGTGTAGCCGTCCGGGTCCGGATGGTCGGCGAGCAACGGTTCGAAGACCGCCCATGCCTCCTCGACTTCGTCGGACCGGACGAACAACGTCTGGTCGCCGATGATCACGTCGGCGATGAGCGTCTCGTAGGCATCAGGGATCTCGCCGAATTCGTCGGCGTACGAGAACCGGAACGACACAGTGTCGAGATCCATCCCGTCACCTGGTGTCTTGACATCGACGGTGAGTTCGAATCCCTCGTCGGGCTGGATGGTCAGGACGAGGACATTGGGTCGCGCATGTCCGGCGTGATCGGGGCCGAACAGGCTGATCGGCGGTTCGCGGAACGTCACGACGATCACCGACCGCCGCGTGGGGAAACGTTTCCCGGTCCGAAGCAGGAACGGGACCCCCTCCCACCGCCACGAGTCGACGAAGACCTCGATCGCAACGGCGGTTTCCGTCGACGACGGTGCACCGACCTCGTCGGCGTAGCCGGGAACCGGCTCGCCGCGAATGCTTCCTGCCACGTACTGACCGAACACGGCGCGGGCAGGATCGACCGGCCGGAGCGATCGCAGCACCTTCACCTTCTCGTCCCGGATGGCATCCGCATCGAATCGTGCCGGCGGCTCCATCGCCGTCAAGGTCAGCAACTGAGCGAGATGCGACTGCAGCATGTCGCGCGTGGCGCCGGCGGAGTCGTAGTAACCGGCGCGGTCTTCGACGCCGACCTCCTCGGCGACCGTTATCTGGACCTGTTCGATGCGATCGCGCGTCCAGGCGTTCTCGAACAACGCGTTGGCGAACCGGAAGACGAGCAGGTTCTGGACGGTTTCCTTGCCGAGGTAGTGGTCGATCCGATAGACCTCACGCTCGTCGAACACCTGGTGCACGGCGCCGTTGAGCGCCCGAGCCGACGCCAGGTCATGCCCGAACGGCTTCTCGATGACGAGCCGGCGCCAACCCGGTCCGTCGGCGAGGCCGGCGACCGCGAGCCCCTCGATCGTCGGCACGAAAACACCGGGAGGCAGCGCCAGGTAGAACACCCGGTTGCCCGGAAGGCCACCGGTCTCTTCGATCTCTGCGATCCGATCCGCCAGCGGTTCGAAGTCGCCGTCGACTTGCTGGTAGCTGAGATGTTGTGAGCACCACGCCTTCACCTCGTCCGGATCGATACCCGCCTCGATCAACGCTTCGGCGGCCTTGGCTCGGAAGGTGGCGTCATCCCACGGCCGCCGCGCGACGCCGAGCACCCGGCACATCTTCCCGAACCCCTCGCGCTGCTGGAGGCGATAGAACGCCGGGAGGAGCTTCCGGCGAGCGAGGTCGCCAGACGCTCCGAAGACCACGAACAGGTGCGGCTCGAACTGGCTCATCCCGCGGCCAGAGCGTTGATCTCCTCGATGCCGTCGACACGGAGACGAACCACCTGCTGGCCCGCTGCCGTGAGCGCGGCGGCGTCGCCGGCAGCCTGCGCAGCGATCAAATCGCTGAACGCGCTATCGCTCTCCGGGATGGGGAGGTCTCCCGGACGGTCACCTGACGATGCCGAATCGACGAGCTGCACGCACACACCGTGGTCCGGGCCGCCCTTGTGGTACTGGCCCGTCGAGTGGAGGAAGCGCGGCCCGAAGCCAGCCGTGGTGGCCGCACCGGTGCGGCTTCGAACGGCCGCTTGAACCTCCGCCAGAGCCGCTTCGGCCTCAGCGGTCTGCGGCACGTACGCCTGCAGCGCCACGTAGCCGCCGTCGGCGACATCCAGGGCGTCGATCCAGCCGGGACCGGCCGACACGGGCTCGCCGACCGAAGACGTGTCCAACTCTCCTGCCATGGCTCGCTGGGCCATGATCTTCGCCACCTGGACGTCGGGCTGATCGAAGGGGTTGATGCCCAAGAGCGTGCCCGACACGGCGGTGGCGATCTCGGCACGGACCAGTTCGCCCGCCAGCGCCCACGGGCTCATCAGGTCGATCCGAACGACCGGATGACGCGGCGACAGCGCGTTGACCGCACGCAGGAGATGGTCGTAGTCGGCATCGTGTTCGACGAGCAACGCCAGAAACAGCCGATCGTCGCTGTAACCCGCCGGGTCGCCCGCGGGCTCGCCGGCGACCGGAAGCACGCCGGTGCCCTCCTTGCCGGTGCTCTCGGCGACGAGTTGCTCCGCCCACGCCGGAAAGGCCCGCAGAGACTCGGACACGATCAACGTGAGCTTGTCACGGCCGTGCCGAGCCGCCTCGCCGATGACGGCACCGAGTGCGAGGCCGGGGTTCTCGGACGCCGGAACGTCCGCCGCCGAAGCCAGCGCCATGTCTTTGGCCGACGTCAGCAGCCGCGGCACGTCGATGCCGATGAGCGCGGCGGGCACCAAACCGAAGGCCGCCAGCGCCGAGAACCGGCCGCCGACCTCCGGGTCTGCCAGGACGGTTGCCCGAAATATCCGGTCGGCCGCGAGGGAAGCCAACCCGCTGCCCGGGTCGGTGATCGCCAGGAACTGGCGTCCGGGATCTGGCACGGCGGCGGACACCTTCGCCCAGAAGTACCGGAAAAGCGAGAGGGTCTCGATCGTGCCACCCGACTTCGAAGAGACGACAAACCACGTCGACGCCAGGTCGATGCGATCGGTGACCGACCGAATGGCGTCAGGGTGGGTCGAGTCGACGACGGTGAGGCGCGGGTGCCCGGCGAGCGCTCCGAACGTCGACATGAACATCTCGGGGGCCAGGCTCGAGCCGCCCATCCCGAGCAGCACGACGTCGGTGATACCGTCGGAGACCGCGTCAGACGCCAGCGAGTTCAGCTGGTCCAGGAGTTCGTCACCCCGCCACGGCGCATGGAGCCAGCCGAGCCGGTCGACGATCTCTCGCGTCACATCGGGCTTCCACAGGGTCGGATCGTGCGCCCACATACGGGCCGCGTAGCGATCTCGCTCGAACTCGGCCAGCCGCTCCTCGACGGCACCGGACAGGCCGCCCAGCTGCATCCGCACCGTCACAGCGATGAGCGCTTGTGGTCGATCGCCTCGAGGAGATCGTCGTACGAGTCGATGAACGCCTGCACGCCTTCGTCTTGGAGCCGTTCCGTGACCGCGATGAGATCGATGCCTTCGAGCGCCAATCGATCGAGAACCTCATGAGCCTCGTCGACGCCCTCGCAGAGCGCGTCGGGTCGCACCTCACCATGGTCGGCGAAGGCGGCCAGCGTCGCAGGCGGCAGCGTGTTGACGGTATGCGGACCGATCAGTTCCTCGACGTACAGCACGTCGGAGTACGCCGGGTTCTTGGTCGAGGTGGACGCCCACAAGACCCGCTGCGGAAAGGCGCCCCTCCCCCACATCGCCTCGAAGTCGTCACCGAACAGCTGTTGAAACCTGGCGTAGGTCACCTTGGAGTTGGACACGGCCACCTTGCCTCCCAGCTCGGTGAGGATCTCGTCTCCGAGCTTCGCGAGCTCGGCATCGACCGCCGAGTCCACTCGACTGACGAAGAAGCTCGCCACCGAGGCCACCCGGGACGGGTCGGGTGCTCGATCGAGTCCGCGGAGATAGGCGTGTGCAACGGCTTCGTAGTGACCGAGGGAGAACATCAGCGTCACGTTGACGTTGATGCCACCGCTGATGAGTTCCTCGATGGCCGGGATGCCGGCCGGCGTCGCCGGGACCTTGATCATGAGGTTGGGACGATCGACGGCGGACCACAGCCGACGTGCTTCGGCAATCGTCCCTTCGGTGTCGTGGGCCAGGTGCGGCGACACTTCGAGGCTCACGAAACCATCGCCGCCGTCCGTCGCCTCGTAGACACTCGCGAACTCGTCGGCGGCCATCTGGATGTCGGAGATGGCCAGTCGCTCGAACAGAACCGATGCTTCGGCGTCGGGGTCGTCGGCGAGGAGCCTCAAGAGATCGTCGTCGTACTGGTCCGATCCGGCGATCGCCTTTTGGAAGATGGAAGGATTCGAGGTCATACCCCGGAGACCATCGCGGACCATCTGGGCCAGCTCGCCCGTCTCCATGAGGTCTCGGCGGATGTAATCCAGCCACACGGACTGGCCGTGGTCGGCCAATCGTTGCAACGGGGTGCGATCGGTCATCGTGCTCCTTGTCGGCGACGGGCCAATCATACGGGACCGGCTTCGCATCAGCTCATGCGGCACTAGCGTGGCGGGTGATGCCTCACCTCCTCATCATGCGCCATGCCAAGTCCGACTGGGAGGCGCCGTTCGGTCACGACGCGGAGCGGCCGCTGGCCGAGCGCGGGATCCGGGCGGCGGGCCGCATGGGGAAGTTCATCACCGACGCAGGGATGACGCCCGATGCCGCGCTCGCCTCGCCGGCGGTGCGGGCGCGGACCACCCTCGAACTCGCCGCCCAGGCGGGAGCCTGGACGTGTCCCATCGGGGTCGAACCCGGTATCTACGGCGGCTCACCCGGCTCCATCCTCGACCTCATCCGGGCTCAGGTCGCCGAGACCGTGATCATCGTCGGCCATGAACCCACGTGGAGCACGCTGACCGGCCGCCTCATCGGCACGGCGCGCGTCCGGTTTCCGACCGCGGCCGTGGCGTGCATCGGCTTCGTGAGTCCGTGGTCCGCCACGGACTTCGGAAGGGGCGAACTGCAGTGGTTCGTGCCGCCCAGAGCTCTCGGATGACCGAGGTCTGGGTCGCTGCCGCAACGCCACTCGACGATCGGCTCCACATCGACCATCCCCGTCTCACCGCTCATCTCCGCAGACTGCTGGCGGCCGGGGCCGACGGCGTCGTCGTGTTCGGCACCACAGGCGAGGCCCCGTCGTTCGCAGCCGGTGAGCGGTCGGAGGCGCTGCACACGGTGCTGGGTGACGGGATCGACCCGGCGCGCCTCATCGTCGGCACCGGATCGACCTCGATCACGGAGGTCATCACCGCGACCGATCAGGCACGGCCGACACGGGGTGCGCTCGTGATCCCACCCTTCTATTTCAAGGACCCCTCGCGAGACGGCGTGTTCGCCTTCTACGACGCCCTGCTGGCGGCTACCTCGACACCGATCTACCTGTACAACTTCCCTCGTCTCTCCGGCGTCTCGATCGATCCTGACGTCGTCATCGAACTGCGTCGCCGACATCCCGGCCGGATCCTGGGAATGAAGGATTCGTCGGGGAGCATCACGTCGCTACACCGCTACGGGGACATCGAGGCGTTCGAGCTGTTCGTCGGCACCGAGCGCCTGCTCGTCGAGAACGCCCGGCGGGGTGGAGCCGGGGTGATCTCCGCAACGGCCAACGTCAGCCTCGCCGCCATCATGGCGGTGCGCGATCGGATCTCGCAGGGCGAACCCCCCGAGGACGAAGCAATGCTGGCGCTCCGGGACCTCTACGAGCGCGCTGGATCGATTCCCGCCATCAAAGCGACCCTGTCCGTCGAAACCGGGCACGCGGGCTGGCGCCGAGTGCGCCCACCGCTGGTCGCCCTGCACGACGCCGCCGTCGAGGATCTGGAGGCGGCCCGCCAGAAGGTGAGGAACGAATCGGGCGGATCGGCCGGGGTCAGCGCGTGACGACCCTCGTCGACCGGACGATGTCTCGCCTGCGGCGCCTCGTTCGGCGAGCGGGTGACGACGGCCTCGGGATCTCCGTTGACCAGGTGACCGCCTCGCTCGACGACCTCGACAGCGTTCGGGCGCTGATCTCCGCCTGTCTCGGAACGCGGGGCGGTACGCCCGCCCTCCAAGGTCGGCTGGCCCAATTCGCCCACCTCCATGGTCGCCTCGACGATGTCGGCCGAGGGCGCCTGTACCGGCTGCTCACCGACGAGTTCGGGACGGACGATGCTGCGGTGACCGCCCGAATCGAAACGTGGACCGCCGCCGCCGACCGCGACGAGCGGGCCGCGGCCGCGCGACAGCTGCATGCGTCGCTCGAGCCGAGCTGGCAGCTGCTGGCGAGCCGTTTGGCCGGACTTCCCGACGGTGTGAAGTTCGTGGTCGATCTACGAGAGGACGTCCGGCGACTCGGGGGGTTCCGCGATCTCGACGCGGGCTTGCGCAGCCTGCTCGCCGGATGGTTCGACATCGGTTTCATCGACCTCGAAGAACTGCGGTGGAGCGGGACGCCGGCGGCCATCCTCGAGCGGCTCATCGCCTACGAGGCCGTCCACGAGATCGACAGCTGGGACGACCTCCGCAACCGGCTCGGACCGAATCGACGCCTGTTCGCCTTCTTCCATCCGCGCATGCCCGACGAGCCCCTGATCTTCGTCGAGGTGGCCTTGGTGTCAGGGATGGCGAGCGACCTCGACGAGATCTTGGAACAGACGGCACCGGACCGTGATCCCGATCGGGCCGACACCGCCGTGTTCTATTCCATCTCGAACTGTCAGCCCGGACTGGCCGGCGTCAGCTTCGGTGACGCGCTCATCAAGCGGGTCGTGGCCCGCCTTCGGGCCGAGCTGCCGCAACTGTCGATGTTCGTGACGCTGTCGCCGATCCCAGGATTCCGAAGCTGGCTGACCGATCGACACGGAGAGTTCCCAGACGACATCGCCCTCGATCCGGACACCGCGGAGGTGCTGGAATCCGTCCTCGCCGATCCTCGCCGCGTCGTCGATCACCCGGAACTCGAGGAGCCCCTGACACGACTGGCAGCTCGGTATTTGACCAGCCGCCGACCCGACGAACGGCCCATCGATTCCGTGGCGAGGTTCCATCTCTCGAACGGAGCCAGGATCGAACGCCTCAACTGGATGGCCAACCCGAGGAGCGCCGGCCTGAGTCGGGCGTTCGGCATGATGGTCAACTACCGCTACGAACCCCGCTACATCGAAGCGAATCAAGCCGCCTACGACCGAGGCGAGATCGTGCGCTCACCCGCCATCGTCGACGTCTGAATACCAGGCGCGCAGGCGCTCCACCCCATCGGCGAACCGCACGACGGGCCGATACTCGAGATCTCGAGCCGCGGCAGACAGGTCGTACCAGTGCTCGGTGGCCAGTTGCTCGACCAGGAACCTCGTGATCGGGGGAACTCCCGGCAGGAAGCGGAAGGCGCCTTCGGTTACCGCGGCTCCGAGCTTCGCCACCCCGTGCGGCACGCTCCGGCGAATAGGCGGAAGACCTGCCGCACCGAGCAGCGCGGAGAGCACGTCGCGGATCGGCATGGGCTCCCCCTGCGCGATGAAGTAGGCCCGGCCCGACACCGCCGTGCCCGGCCCGACACGGTCCAGCGCAGCCAGGTGGGCGTGGACCGCGTTGTCGATGAAGGTCGTATCGATGCGGTTGGTGCCGTCACCGATCAAGAATGCACGACCCTGCCGGGCCCGCCTGACGATCTCCGGGACGAGATGCCGGTCGCCGGGCCCCCAGATCAGGTGTGGTCGCAGGGCGACCGTCCCGAGATCCCCGTCGGCGGCAGCCAGCACATCTTGCTCGGCCTCGGCCTTGGTCTGCGGATATGGCGAAGCGAACGACTCGGCGTACCCGGCGGTCTCATCGATGCCGCTGACATCGCCGCCATGATGGGCAACGCTCGGCGTCGACGTGTACACGAGTTTGCCGACCGCACCCCGCCGGCAGGCGTCGATGACATGTCGGGTCCCGTCGACGTTGACGGCTCGGAACTCGACCGGATCGCCGGTGAGCTCGACCTTGGCGGCGGTGTGGATCACGGCGCCGGCGCCGGCCACCACCGACCGCACCGCTTCTGCGTCGCGGATGTCACCGCGCACGACATCGGCTCCTGCTGCGGCGAGCTCGGGATACGATCCGCGCCCAAACGTCCGTACGACGTCGCCCCGATCCACCAGCGCCCGGACGATCGCGGCGCCCAAGAACCCACCGCCGCCGGTGACGACGACGGTCAACGGTCGGACCTGAGGCGGGCCGTCGCCCATCGGCCGAGGGCGGGTCGATCGATCTTGGAGTTGTGACGCACGTCGGTCGGGAAACCGTCGTGCTCGAGCACGTCGACCACCCGATCGGCTCCGGTTCGGGCGGCATCTCGGTGGCGGCGTGCCGCCAACAGCAGATCGTCGCGCAGGTCGTTCGTCCAACGCGTTCCCGATTCCAACTCGACGCAGACCACGGGGCGGAGGCCGTCGCCATCGTCCACGCCTACGAGCGCTGAACGAGCCACCGCCGGGTGTTCATCGAACACGGCTTCGAGCGGAACGGTGGCCAGAAATCGGTCGGAACAGACGAGCCGGTGCGAAAGACGGCCGGCAAACCAGAGGCGACCCGACTCGTCGAACGACCCCAGATCGCCCATGCGGTGAGCCCGGCGCCCACCCCAGGTGATCGTCGCGGCGGCGTCGGCGTCGGGCCGGGCGTCATAACCAGGCGTGACGTTGGGACCTCGTACGACGATCTCGCCGATCCCCCCGATCGGCACCGATCCGATCTCCTCGACCGACGACACCGTCGAGTCGGTCACCGGAATGAGCGTCACATCGATCCCATCCACCGGTCGCCCGACACAGATGCCCGTTGCGTCGAGCTGTTCGAGTTCGCGGTTGGTGATGCTCGCCACGGGGAGCGCCTCGGTGGCCCCGTATGGCGTGGCGATGATCGCGTCGGGGTCCAACATCCGCGCCATGCGTTCGCGAACGTCCCGCCGTACGGGCGCTCCAGCAGACAGGACCGTCCGGATGGTCGGTAGACGCTCTCCGGACACGGCTCCATACCGACCCAGCCGGTCGAGCACGGCTGGGGAGCCGAACATCATGTCCGCTCCGAACGCCGAAGCCATCTCGATCAGCCGGGTCGGGTCGACGCGGCCGGGTCGGGTGAAGTCCATGTGGGGTAGCAGCGTCGTCATGCCCAGCATCGGGCCGAAGAGGGCGAAAGGAGCGAACGTCGCCAGGTTCATGGTGCCGGGCTGGATCTCGTAGAGCGCCTCGATCATGTCGACCTGAGCGGCCAGCATCTCGTGCGTGAGGACAACCCCCTTGGCCGGTCCGGTCGATCCTGACGTGAAGGCGATCCCGGCCGGGTTCGCCGCGGCCCAGCCTTCATCGGCGACGGGTACGGCCAGCGCATCGAGGTGCGGGACGCGGCGCGACCATCGCGAGGTGCTCACGCGGTCGGCGGTCGGCACCCAACCCATCACGCGACGCGCCGCGAGCGCTTCCGGCGTCGCCACGACCGCCGAGACGGCGGATTGTTCGAGGCATGCCCCGACCGCACCCAGTCCGATGCCGGGGTCGACCAGGACCGGACAGGCGCCGGCTCGCATCAAGCCGTATCCGGCTTCGAACAGGCCCCGGCCGGGTGGCACGAGCAGCGCCACCCGTCGTCCATCTGACATCCCCAACCGCCGAAACCCTGCCGACAGCGCGGCGGTGCGTTCGACGAGGTCTCGGTACGAGAAGCCGCGGTAGGTCCCGCGCTTCCGACCGGCAGCTACGACGGCGAGGCGATCGGGCGCGTCGTGCGCCAGCCGTGCCAATCGATCGAGGGCCGACGTCATGTCACGAACCGTGCGATTCGCGGCACGAGATCTTCTGCGGCGTCCTCGAGCACGAGATGGCCGGCGTCTTCGTACCGTGCCACCTCCGCGTCGGGAAAGCGACGAAGCCATTCCGCCAGGTAGGAGCCGTCGAACACGAAGTCGCGCATGCCCCATCCGAGCAGCAGCGGACGGCCGGACAGCGCCGACAGATGTGCGTCGATGCCGGCGATCGTCCGGAAGGTGGGGTGAGATGCCCGCACGGGGATGTCGCGCACGAATTCGTAGACCGCCCGTCTGCGCGAAGGCGTGTCGTAGGGCGCCAGGTATCCCGCCTCCACCTCGGGCGGCATGGGCCGTTGCACTCCCCAGCGCAGCAGGCCGCGCACGAAGGCGTTCGCTCTGAGCACTGCAGGCCGGCCGACCGCGGACCGGGCCAGGTGGAGAACCGGAGGTATGCGCACCCCGTCCGGCGGCAGGAAGGCGGCGGTGTTGAGCGCGACGATGCGATCGACGCGATCGACATGCTGGGCCGCCCAGCCCAGGCCGATCGCCCCGCCCCAGTCGTGCACCACCAGCGACACGGTCTGGTCGGAGGCGACCTGGTCGACGAACTCGCCGAAATCGGCGATGCGGCGCTCCAACCGATAGTCGTAGCGATCCGGCCGATCCGACCAACCCATGCCGATGTGGTCGAGGGCGATCGCTCGACCCCGAGGGGCGACCTCGCTGATCAGCCGTCGAAAGTGATAGGTCCAGGTCGGGTTGCCATGCACCATGATCACCGGGGATCCCGACCCTTCGTCAACGTAGTGCATGGCATTGCCGCCGACCGGCACAGAATGCGAGGCGAAGGGGAGGTGGCTCGTGCCCGCCGTCACTACCAGATGACTTCGTAGGCCGCCGCGTTGATACCGCTGCCCATGCCCATGAGGATGATCCGGTCACCCTTGGACACTCGGCCCGCGTCGACCTGCTTCGACAGCACCATCGGGATGGACGCCGGGCCTGTGTTGCCGAAGTGCGGGAAGATGCGCGGCACCTTGTCGTGGTCGAGGCCCAACAGGTCACCCATCATCTGCGTGTGCACCTGGCTGATCTGGTGGACGGCGTACAGGTCGACGGCCTCGTCCTTGAAGTCGAACCTCGCCGAAGCCTCCTGCCAGCCATCCTTGGCGACGTCCAGGCCCGCCATGAGCAACGCTCGCGTGTCGGTCTTCATCTCGTCGGGCTGCCCGACGCACAGGTCGTAGTGCCGGGTGTCGGCGCGGATGAGACCTCCGATGAACCGAGGGTTCGCATCATCCGGTTCGGCGGCCGACACGATCATCGCCGCCGCGCCCGACCCGAGGGTGAGGGTGGCGAACTGCTCCCGGTACATCTCGACGGTCGCAGTCGGTTGCTGCAGCCGGGCGATGGTCTGCTCGATCGCGAATCGCGAGCCCTCCCCGTCGACGATGATGCCGTGGCGGATCTCTCCTCGCTCGATCATGGCCGCGGCGACCGCCATGCCGTTCAGGAACCCCAAGCAAGCGTTGCCGAGGTCGAAGTTCAGACAGGCCCGGTGCAGGCCGAGCTTGCCGTGGACGATCGAGGCGGTCGACGGCTCGATGTAGTCGCGACACACGGACGTGTTGATGAGGATCCCGATGTCGTCCGGGTCGACCCCGGACGACTCGATGACCTTTTCAGCGGCCATGGTGGCCGCATCCGACGGCTCGATACCTTCCGGCCAGAAGCGACGCTCGACGATCCCGGCCAGCGACTCGAGGAGTCCCGGCGGCGTGTCGAAGCGTTCGAGGGCGTCGGCCAGTTGCTCATCGATCTCGCGAGAGGTCACCACGACGGGCGCGTCGACGTGCTCGAGGCCCGTGATGGCAACGTTCTGGTATCGCTGATCGTTCACTGGCAGTCCTTCACCGAAAGCCCGGAGAGTCTATCGCACTCGGACCGCAAGCCCGCGTTGTGCGGCGTCACCATGAGAAGCACGGGGCCTGTCGGCCCCGTGCTTCTCCCCCTTTGCAGCAAGCCGGTTGCGGAGAATGGATCCGCCCTCCCAGCCCACACACACCGTACGACCCCGACCTGAACGGTGGCTGAACGCGCCGCTAGCCACCACGCCTTGATATCGTCCGCCCATGAGGAGCGGCCTGCTGGTACTGGCCTTGGCGCTCGGTGCGTGTACGGGTTTCGCCACCACCGATACCACTCGAGCTGTCCAGCCGCCCGGTGCGACAGCGCCTGCCGATGCGCAGCCCGCTGACTCGCTCCCTACGCAAGGACCGGTGGATCCAGCAGCCGTGGTCGCGCTCGACGCGGTTGTCGCAGACTTCGGAGGCGGCGTCCCGGTGGGCTCGCTCGGCCCGGTGGCGGACAGCGGTGATGTGCGTCTCGCCTGGGTCCTCGCCGACCTGATGCGGTTCCTGCTCCCCGGCGAATCGCGCGACCACGTCCAGGGGGTCTATGAGCAGCTCGTCGATGTCCGCCTCGACCCGTTCAACCCATGGGTCGAGGCAACGAACATTCTGCTGCGCAACGACACGCCCGCGCCGCCTGGCTACGTCACCTGGAAGAGCCGGGTGTTCACGACGATCGACAGCCGCTGGGCACCGTTCTTCGACGACCCCGAGTCCGAACTCGACTACCGCCTCGTCGGCTGGGGCGGGGTGCTCCCCGACGAGCGGCCGCTCGGATCGGTCGATCTCGGATGTCCCGGCGGATGCATTCCTGCGCTCGACGATCCCGCCATGGTCCCCGGCGCCGACGCCGACTGGTATCCCGACGACGCCATCGTGTTCGGCATCGTCATCGATGAAGACGCCCGGGCGTACCCGAAGAACATCATGGAGGTCCACGAGCTGGTGCTGGACACCGTCGGCGGGACCCGCATCGGCATGCCGTACTGCACACTGTGTGGCAGTGCGCAGGCCTATGACCTCGACGCGCTCCCTCCCGAGATCGCGACTCCCGTGCTGCGGACGTCCGGCCTGCTGGTCCGTTCCAACAAGCTCATGTACGACCTGATCACGTGGTCGGCGTTCGACATGTTCACCGGCCGAGCCGTCACCGGACCGTTGCGGGCCGCCGGGGTGGAGTTGGAGAGGGTTGCCGTGGTCACGTCGACGTGGGGGGCGTGGAAAGAGGCTCATCCGAGGACCAAGATCGTGGCGCGCGACGGCGGGATTGGACGCGCATACGCGGTCGACCCGCTCCGTGGGCGAGACGACTTCGGGCCCATCTTCCCCGTCGGGGCCATCGATTCTCGGCTACCGGCCCAAACGCTCGTGTTGGGCGTCGAGACCCCCGAGGGCCGCGTCGCGGCGTTCCCGGTCGACGAGGCCACCCGGGTGCTGTCGGCGGGCGGTTCGGTCGAACTGGCCGACATCGTGGTGTACCCCTCGGCGGGCGGTCTGCAGGCCCGCCTGGCCGACGGCACGGACCTCGCCACGTTCGAGGCTTTCTGGTTTGCGTGGAGCCAATTCCATCCGGCGACCGAACTGTGGTTCGACCGGCCCTGAAACCTGCCGCGCCGGCTAAAGAAACGGACCCGTATCTGCCGATGATCAGGGTGTTGGCCTTTTCTACGACCAGACCCTGAGGATCATGTACCACCGCCGTCTCTCATCGATGCTCGTCACCGTTGCGCTGGTGACCGGCCTGCTGGCGATCGCGTCGCCCGCACTCGCCTGCTCTGCGGATCCGACCGCCGCGCCCAACGCCGACGTGTCAAATCTCGAGGACGATGCCGCCCACTGGGGCATGTACTGCGGCAACACCGTCGATTGGACGGTGTCGAACACCACCGACCCTGCCACGCAGGCCATGCTGCTCGACCTGTCGATCCTCGGGGGCGAGCCGTACGCATACGCCCATGCCTACCGGCACCTCCTGCCCGACCTGGAGGCAAACGACTTCCGCCTGCGGACGAGCTTCAACTACCAGCCAGCCGATGGCGGACCTGCGACCGCGGTCCACGCCCTGCAGTTCGGTATGGAGAGTTGGGCCAACGGCATGCGTTACGAGATGGCGCTCGAGTGGGTCAACCGCGGCGATGACACCTCCCAGTGGCGTCTCTGGAACGGCAGCCGGTGGGTCGATACGGGCATCAGCCAGGACCTCGCCCCGAGTGCGTGGCACACGCTGGAGTTGAAGGCCACGATCACCTCGGATGGCAACGTCCGGTACACGAGCTTCAACATCGATGGCGTCAACCACAAACTGGCGATCGAGGTGCCTGCGGTGGCGACCCCCGGCGAGATCGACCGCCTGGCGGTGACCACCAGCGTGGTTGGGAACTTCCAGACCGATCCGTTCGATGTGTTCTTGGACAACGTCTCCTTGGAACGGTCTGTGAAGTCGGCGGCCAAGACCGACGGTCCCGGCGCCGGCAGCGAACTCGCCCAGGCTCGGCAGACGATCGAGAAGGCCGCGAAGGCCGTCACGAAGGGCAAGAAATGACCATCGCCGTCGCCGCCTTCGCCACTTGGAGCGAGGAGCGCCTGCGCCGTACCATGGCGACCCCTACCGAGGAGCACGGCATGGAGTACGTCACGGCCATCGACGACGGCATCGAGATACTGTCGCCGTCCGGCAGGTTTGACGCATTCGCCGCTCCGCAGATCGCCGAGGAGCTGGCTCGCATCCAGGCCGCTTCGGACCGCCTCGTCGTCGACCTCAGCGCCGTGCCCTTCATCGATTCGACGGGACTCGCCACGCTGGTGAGGGCCATGAAGCACGCCCGTGAGCAGAACGCGTCATTCGTGCTGTGCGGACTGGTCGAACCGGTGCGGATCATCTTCGAGCTCACCCGATTGGATCGCGCGTTCGACATAGCCGACGACTGCGCATCCGCCCTGGCCACGCTGCGGCAATGACCCGTCCGCCGGGTCCACCGGCCGCGGTCGAAACCATCGTCGAAGCCTGGCTCGAAGATGGCGCCGAACACGTCACCCTCACCGCTCGAGGCCATCCGCCGTGGTCGTGGGGACCGTCCTCTGGTGACGGGACACCGCTCACCACCAGCGCGTTGACCGTCCTCGTCGAAGGCGACCTACCGGCCGCGCGCATCGCCCACGACACCAAGCTCCTCGTCGAAATCCTCGACCTCGCCGAGAGCGCGGCCGAGGCCCGGCATCGCCTGGCCACGGTCATGCGCTTCGAGGTCCCGGCCGACGTCGATGTCGCGACCACGCTGCAGTCCACGGTCGACCAGCTGGCAGATGTGCTGGCAGTTGCCCGGGTCACGATCAACGTCGAGACGGAGGTCGGACCTCGGACGGCAACGTCGGCGGCGCCCGTCGTCGACCCCGATCGCTCCCAGGAGGCAACCGCGACGCGGGCGCTACCCCTGAACCGCGGCGCCGGTACGCTATCGATCGTCGGAGGAGACGCCATAAACCCGGAAATCCTCGACGCACTCGCACGCCGCGCCGCCTCCGCGATCGACCTGTCCATCACCTACGAGGAATCGATCGCGACCGTACGTCTGCAGAACGAATACGAGCTGGCCGAGCGCGTCCAAAGCCGGATGTTGCCGAGGCGCAGCGTCCCGCAGCTGACGGGTTTCGAGATCTTCGCTGAATCCCGCCCGGCCCGGCTCGTCGGCGGCGACTTCTGCGACTTCCAGGGAGGCACCGGTCGCCCCACCTTCTTCTCGGTCGGCGATGTGTCCGGAAAGGGGCTGCCGGCCGCGATCCTCATGTCGATGACCATGGCCACCCTCACCAACAAAGTGGAGTACCTCCCGGAACCCACTCCCGAAGCGATCATCGCCCGGGCCAACGAGGACATGTACAGCCACTTCACCGACGTCGGCATGTTTGCGACGGCCGTCGTAGGCAAGCTCGACCCCGAGGCTTCGTCGGTGAGTCTCGCCAACGGTGGCCACTCCCCCGTCGTGTACAAGGCGTCCGGCATGCCACCCGAGCTCATTGCACCGGAAGGTACGCCGCTCGGCGTGCTCGATGAAACGTTTGCCAAGGACCGCACGCTCCGCCTCGCGACCGGAGACGTGCTCGTCGTGGCGTCGGACGGCCTCAACGAACAGCGCGACTCGCAAGGCGAGATGTTCGGATACCACCGCCTGCTCGCCACCGTGGAGGCCCTCGCCGACCAGCCCGCCCGCCTCATCGCGATCGGCCTCTTCTCGGCGGTGCGCGCCTTCGCTGGCGGCGCCGAACAAGACGACGACCAGACCGTGCTCGTTGTCCGGGGCGTGCCACGCACGACTCCCTCGTTCCAAGCCGAATTGGACGCCGACCTCGAAGCGCTCCGCGGCCTGCCGAAGCTCCTCGACGAAGCCATCGCCCGACATCCGGGCCGCCGGGCGATCTCCGACGACATCCGCACAGGCCTCGAACTCGCCATCCACGAGGTGCTGACCAACATCGTCGTCCACGGCTATGCCGACACCCGCGGCTCCATCACGCTGCGGTTCGGTGGCGACACCTCCGAGATCGTCATCGACATCGAAGACCAGGCCCGCGCCTTCGATCCGCTCGAAGCGCCCATGCCGGACCTCGACGCACCTCAGGTGCATGGCTACGGCATGTTCCTGGTCCGCGAGCTGATGGACACCACCGAGTATGGTCGCCGGGGACAGACGAACCACCTCCGGCTCATCAAACACCTATGACCACGATCCCCGTCAGCGGCCGATTCGACACCCTGGCCGCGCCCGACATCAAGGCCGCCCTCGAAGCCGAGTTCGAGGCGGGAACCCGCACGTTCGTCGTCGATCTCTCGAACGTCTCTTTCATGGACAGCGCCGCACTCGCCGTTCTCGTGTCGCTCATGAAGCGCTGTCGCGCCGACGGGGGCGATGTGCGCCTGATCGCTCCGGCTGACGAGGACGCCGCCCGCATCCTGCGCCTGACGCGCTTCGACCTGGTGTTCGACATCCACGAACCGACGTGAGCGCCGGCGACCGACGCTCCCTTTGGACGGGCGGGGGCGTGCTCTTCGCCTCGATGACGATCGTCAACCTCGCCAACTACGCGTTCAACCTGATTCTGGGCAGATGGTTGGGTCCGGCCCCCTACGCCGATCTCGCCCTGATCGCCACGATCACGCTCGTGCTGGTGTTCATGACCACCACCCTGCAGATGGTCGGAGCCAAGTATTTCGCCGGCGGCGACGGCCTCGCCGCCGCGCCGCTTCGCCGATGGATGTCCGGATGGGCCTGGGCGGCGGGCCTCGGCCTCGGTGCTGCGTTCGTCGTCGGCGCGCCTGCGCTGGCGACGTTCTTCAACATGGCCAGCCCCTGGCCCTTTCGATTGCTGGGTGCCGGCTTGCCCTTCTACGTCGCCCAGGCAGTCGAGCGCGGCGCCCTCCAAGGATCTCTGCGCTTCGGAGCGCTGGCGACCACCTATCAGGTCGAGACGTGGGTTCGACTCCTGGGTGGCCTGGCGGCCGTCGCCATCGGATGGGGCGTCAACGGTGCGGTCGGAGCGATCTCGCTGTCGTTCGTGGCGACCTGGCTGACGGCGCGCGTGGCCGTCGGACGCCTCCCGGAGGGACCTGCGCTGACCGCGGAGGCGCGCCGCCGGATCACGGCCTTCGCCGGCGCCGTGGTCGTCACGCTGATCGGCGAGATCGTCTTCTCCCACAGCGACATCCTGGTGGTCAAACGGTTCTTTCCTGCCACCGAGGCCGGCTGGTACGCCGCGCTGGCGATCATCGGTCGGGTCGTGTTCTACGCACCGTGGGCGATCATCGCCACGATGTTCCCCATCGTTGCCGGGCGTCACGACCGAGGCGAAAGCCACCGGCACCTCTTGCTGGGCTCAGTCGGACTCGTCCTGACCATGGCAGCAACGATCACGACGATCACCGCCCTGGCCCCGGAGTTCGTCATGGGTCTGTTGTTCGGCGACGCCTACCTCGACGTTGCGCCGCTGTTGTGGAGGTACGCACTGGCCACCTCGTTCTTCACGCTCGGCAACGTCATCGTCCACTACCAGCTGTCGATCGACCGCACCTTCGGCAGCTGGCTCACCATGGCCGCCTCGGTGGCACTACCCGTGACGCTGTGGGTCGTCCACGACACGCTGGAGGTGGTCGTCAACGTGCAGATCTGGCTCATGGGCGCCTTCTTGGCGGTGACGGTCGCGTGGATGGTGGTGTCAGGACGCGCGGAGTCGCTCGATGTGGATGAGATACCAATCGACCACATCGCCGATCGGTAGGCCCTGCGACGCTCGGAAGTTCCGTTCCGCTTGGTACCGCCGCCGTCCGTCGTCGTCGAGGAGCCGGCGGATCGCATCGGCCATCGACGCCGGGTCGGCCGGCTCGAAGTACTCGCCTTGAAACCCTTCCTCCTCGATCAGTTCGACGAAGTCGCCGATCCTCGGCAATACGACCGGCTTGGCGTGGTCGCCCGCTTGGTGCAGGACACCGGAGCTGCCGGTGGTGGCGGTGTAGGGAAGCACGACCATGGCAGATCCTCTGAACAGAGCCGGTACGTCCTCTTCTGCCACGTATCCCGTGAACTCGATGCCGGGCGTGGACGCGTACCGTGCTTCGAGGGCCTCGAGATAGCCGGGTGCGTTGGGGTTGTTGGTTCCGGCGATGCACAGTTCGAGTTCGCGCTCCTGGCGCAGCTCGACGAACGCCTCCAGCAGTTCGTCGACCCGCTTGTAGGTTCCCCACTTTCCGAATGCCAAGAGCCGGGGAGGCCCATCCGGTAGGTCAAACGAGGGCTCCGGGACCTGTTCGAACGAGCCGTGGGGCAGCAGCGCGACGTTGTCGGCGCCGTACTCCGATGCGAGGAACTCGACGTACTTCGGAATCGTGACCGCCACCAGGTGGGCGCGCAAGATGAGACGTGTGACGATGCGCGTACCACCCCGGATGATCGCACGGGCCATACGACTTCCCCCAAAGCCAGCCGCGTCGAGGTCGACCAGATCGGCGAGGTTGTGCAGGAGGACGATCGTCGTGGTGCCCGTGAATCGAAGGAGTCCTGGCGTGAGCAGGCCGAGCGCGGCGGGCACCTTGCGGTCGCCGAACGTGGCGTACTGGGCGTTGAAGATGACCGCATCGACGTCGAGCGATCGGACGGTTCGCCAGATCCTGACGATGTTCCCCAGCGCGTTGTGCCGCCACGCCGGGATCACCGTCAACCGCTCGGATGATGCGTAGGTGCCATCCGAAAGGTCGTCGCTGAGCGCGTAGACATGGCCGACTTCGTCCTTCTCGAGCAAGGCACCGATGAAGTGGTACCCGTACTCGTTGAGCGACGATCGGCTGGGGGGTACCGCCCCCACGACGGCGATGTTTAGCTTCTCTCCCATCAGGCGCCTTCGGCGGCGATACGGACGATCTGGCGGATCACCCACCGGCCCTCGTCTTGAACCATGAGCACCTGGTAGTCCTCCCGTAACGTGGTCGTCGCCCCGTCCCAGGTGCGTTCGATGACGGTTCCCCGGTCGGTGAACACGATCAGCCAGCCATCCGGATGGACGAAGTCGAGCGTGAGCTGGTGTCCGGTGGCGTCCTGGCCGAGCGTCCCGTCGCCGGAGATTCCGGCCATCACGGATTGGAGCGCCGGCCCCGAGAACGACCGATCGAGGTCGTCGGCGATGCCACTCGCCAGGGCGTCAGACCAGGCCTCCCATGCGGCGGCATAGGCGGTCGCCACGCGATCCGCCGCCACGGTGTCAGGCACGTCCGGTGTCTCAGCCCACGCCACCACCGACGGGTCGATGGACGCCCTGTCGAGCGTGATCAGAGGAGGTTCCGTGGCGGTTTGGATCGCCAGGATGAGTCCGGCGACTCGCCAGGTTCCGACGAGCAGCAACACAAGCGCCAGCACCACGCCGGCTGCGGCTACGCCGATGGCCACCGGCTTGGCTCTCACGGCCCCTCCTCGAGGAGCGTGACCGGCAGGCTCGCCACGCCGGCCACAATCATGGTCACCGTGATGGGTCCGCCCTCGTCGGGAGCCGGAACGCGCAGTCTGGCTCGGCCACCGATGACTTGGGACTGCACGAGCTGGCGCCCTCGGGCATCGTCGATCACGAAGGCGACGGCCGCGCCGTCGAGCAGTTCGTTGCCCGCCGCATCCACCAGCCGCTCCGACTCGACGATGACGTCGTCGCCGCCTGCAGGCCGAACGGCGGTGAGGGCCATGGGCACGGGCAGCCCAGGCACGACGTCGAACGCCCCCGGCGCGGCGACATCCGAAACGACGACCGCGATCTCGGTTGGGCCCGCCAGGCGACCGGTCTCGATGACGACGTGCGCGACGAGGTCGGCGGTCGCGGTCGATGCGGATTCGGTGGTCCCGGCTGGCCCCGTCCACGAAACGCGCACGCCGGTGCCGTCGGCAACCGGGTTCCCATTCGAGTCCTCGGGTAACGCGAGCACGGTGACGTCGGTGACCCCGTCGGCGTCGACCCGGGCGGGAGAGACCGCTGGGTACAGCGGCGCGGTGGCATCGCCGGCCAGAACCTCGACGTGCCGCATGACTTCGAGTCCGCCGCTGCGGGCCACCACCGTGACGGCGCCGGCGCGCAGCAAGGTGGGGTCGGCCACCGTGAGGGATCCGTTACCGCCGGCGAGTTCGAGCGTGGCCACGTGCGACCGCAGCCCGCCGACCACCATCAACGTCGCGGTGTCGTGTCCCGGGGCCGCCACCGTGACGGTCATCGGCTCACCGGCGCGCAGCTGGGCCGGAACCTCGAGTTCGAGTTGCCCACTGCCGGCGGTGCCGGTGGTCGCCGTTGCAACGACGAGAGCCATGAGCGCAGCAACGAACCTCACGGCAACTCCTCGAACGCATCGGCGCGGACGGCCACCGAGCCGGCGCCCATCCGAAGCCGGCCGGCGTCGGGGGTAGGCGGGTAGCCGAGGTCGGTGTTGTCCTCGACGACGACGGGCACGCCGAGCCGTTCGAGTTCGGCATCGGGCGTGACCTCGAAGGAGACGGGTCGGCGCGCCAGCGGGTTGAGGCCGCCGTTCACGAAGTGGCTGTCGACCCACACCAGCGTGCCCGCTCGGTCGTAGTGCGCCACGAGGAGTCTCGGCACCAGTGCGGCGCGGTCACCGTCGTTGCGGACGAGACCGTCGACCGTGCCCGACGAGACCGTGAGCCGTTCGAGCGTGACGTTCCGGTCGAGCCCGCGGGCCGAGACCGTACCCCGCGCAGAGACTCGGACTGACCCGATCTCGGCATCCGCCAAGGCCGTTCCGTCGGGGGTCTTCGCGTCGAGGTGATCGAACGTGATGCGGAAGGGCGTGTGCTCACCAGGCCGTAGCTGATGTGCCGCCACGTATCCCGCGTTCGTCGTGGCCAACACCGTTCCGTCCGGTGCCAGCACCGTCGCCGTGATCGTCGTGTCGATCGGGAGAGCATCGCGGTTCGAGAGGACGCCGATCACGTGAAGGACGCCTTCGTGGACCACGACCCCGGCGTTGGTGACGTCGACGAGGGGGCGCGACTGAACCGATGCGATCTCACGCGGATGCCGAGCTCCGGAGACGTTCGTCGAGTCGACATAGGTGACAGCCGGCCGTCGCTCCACCGCCGGTTCGGCGGTCAGGTCTTCGGGCTCGGCGACAACGACATACCACCGTCCGTCGGCGGCCCGCTCGACGGCTGTGCGCTGCCGGTCGACCGATCGGCCGAACGGCGTGAGCCATCGCAGCGCCAAGTCGACCAGCACGGCGTCGTCGGACCGAACGACGGTTTCGCCGGCCTGCACGGCTTCCAGGATCGAGTACGACGACGTCAGGCCGATGTCCAGCGCGCGCTGTCGTCGGAACTCTTCCAGTGTCGGACGGACCGCGGGATGGATCGTCTCGTGCGCCCCCTCGAGGTCACGGTCCGCCAGCGCTTGCCAGTAATCGGCCGCGACGCGTTCAGGAGAGCGATCGAACGCCTCCATCGCGGGGAGGAGCATCACCACTCCGAGGGCAGCAACACCGGCGACAATCGAGATCCGGAGAGCCGCCGACTCGGCCTCGCCGCGGCGCTCCGTCGACGGGTCCCGCCTCCGGCGCTGCCGGACCTCCAAACCTTCCTCATCGGCCAGTCGCCCGAGGTACGAGCCGACCGCGTCGAACAGGCCCTTGACGGACGGCATGACGGATTCCCAGCCTTCCCGGCTGCCGTGCCGGGCGCGATGGCGGGTGGCCAGCGCCCACGCCAGCAAGCCCAGCCCCACCGCTCCCAGGGGAACGGTCCCCCACGCCCATTCGGCGGCCGTGACGGTGATGTCGCGCGGAGCCGGATCCGGGATGGGCACGTCCGCCCGTTCCCAGATCATGACGCCGTTGTCGAGTCGCTCGATCGCGTGCCAACCGGAGAAATGCAACAGCGGGTCGTAGAACTCGTCGTTGGAGAACACGAACTTCAGGCCGTAGGTCTCCGGGGTCGTGAGAATCGCCTCGAGCGCCGGCAAGCCGGCACCGCCGCCAAACTTCGCGCCATCGAGGCGTTCGACCGGCGAGGTGACCAACTCTGGCAAACGCCGAGCCGAGTGATAATTGCCCTCGACATTGCCAGCTTCCGTGTGGGCCGCCAGCCAGGCCATCTGGTCGCCGAAACCGAGCGTCAGGTAGCGCCACTGCCAATGGCGATCTTTGGCCAGGAAATCGACGATCGGATCCGGGTCCACGGCCTCGGGTTGGAGTTCGAGGATCTCGGTCAGGTTGGGTGTCAGCAGCAGAGGAACCGCGAGTGCTGCGACGACGAATGACTTCACCAGCCCGAGCGAAGCCCTGCCGAAGCGATCGATGATGTCGGCGGCGATCACGCCGTCCCAGAGACTCCGGAGCAAGGCTCCCACCAATGGGGCAGCACAGATGATGGCCCAGGCGGTGAAGCGATCGAGCGTCAGGATGTCGAAGGCGTCGCCCAACGCCAGGCGCGCGACCGGGGTCGTGTCGCCGAGGCCCAGCACTGCCAGGGCGAGGAACGAAAGGCCCAGTGCCCAGGCGCGCGACGTGAAGGCAGCCCACAGGACATACGGGATCGTCAAGATCGCCGCGCCCCAGGGGACGATGAAGAACATGAGCGCAGCGGGGAAGTCGGACAGGAAATCGGAACGGCTGGCATGCGGGATGGGAACCTGCGCGACCGGATCTTCGGCGCCCCACAGCCAATAGGGCAGGATCGCCAGTCCCACGACCATGATGCTGGAGACCCCGAGTACTCCCGCGCGGGCCAGCACCGGACCCGCCCGGCGAACCCGGTCGGCGACCCGGGCGGTCAGCGTCGTTCGTTTCGGTTCGGGGCCGGCGATCCGGCGGGTGGAATCCGCAAGGGCGACGACAGCCATCGGCCCGAGAAAGCAGACGGCCGCGAAGATCGTGGTGAGATGATGGGTCACCGCGGTCGCGGCGGTGAGCGCCAATGCCTCGAAGAAGGCGCGCGGGCGCCCTCCTGCGATCCATTCGTACGCGGACGGGAGACCGTTGAGGAAGAACGCCAGTGCCAGCACCGTCGGCAATTGGCCGAACACGTGAACGGTTTGAGCGAGCATGGACGACACGGCCACGAAGAGCGCCGCGTAGCCGGCCGCTCGCTCATCCACCCACAACTGTGCGAACCGGAACACGCCGATCACGAGCGCCACGACGGCCAAGGTCTGCACCACGACGAACGCGAGTTCCAAACCGGTGGCCTTCGACACCATCGCCACCAGCTGGTGAGAGGCCGGGGGATAGCTCGCCACGCTGAACCCGGTGTACCAGCGTGGTTCGAAGAACGAGAACCAGTCGGTGGCGTAGTGGTCGGCGAAGAAGATGTGGACGTAGGCGTCGTACGTGCGGCGGTACGAACCGGTCAGGAGGAGCCCACCGTGATACCCGAAGGACACGAGCAGGGCGAGACGCATCGGGAGGTCGAGCCCGCGCGAACGGGTCCACAGTGCACGACCAGCTCGCTCGGCGGTCTTGGCTTCAGGCGGCATGGCAGCCTCGTCTGCTCGAACGACATTCAGGCTCACGAGCCGCCGGCCTGGTCAGCGACCTGCAGACACCACGTCGGGTGCCGGCCGTGTGCGAGCATAAGCACCGCGCAGGGCATTCCATCGTATTTCGACGACGGCCCGAAGAAACCGCAGCGGCTCTCGCACCGAGTCGACCTTCGAGAACGGCGCCTCGTACCAGGTGACCGGAACCTCCACGACGGCGAGGCCATGACGCTTGGCGATGAACAGGAGTTCCAGATCGAACGCAAACCCGTCGATCGTCTGACGTGCGAACAGCTCGTCGGCCGCGTGGCCTCGGAAGAGCTTGAAACCGCATTGCGTGTCGCGGATCTGCAGCCCCAACAGCCCCCGTACGATGCGGCTCAGCCCTGCACTCAACGCCTGGCGCAACCCGGACCGGTTCTCCACGATGGCCCCGTCTGCGGCGCGCGAGCCGATCGCCACGTCGAAACCGTCAGCGTCGAGTGCGTCCATGAGCCTGGTGAGCTCGGCGATCGGCGTCGAGAAGTCGGCGTCGGCGAACAGACGGTAGGTGCCCCGAGCCGCCTGTATGCCGCGCCGCACGGCGCTTCCCTTGCCGGCGTTGCCAGGGGCTTCAAGGACTCGGAGATTGACGAGCTCGAGGCTGCGCACGAGGTCGACGGTTTGATCGGTGGAGCCGTCGTCGGCGACGATCAACTCCCACTCGAAGCCGAGGTCGCTCACGAACGCGGCGATGGCCCCGATCGTGGGAACGATTCGAATCTCTTCGTTGTAGGCCGGGATGATGATGGAGAGCAGTGGCCTGTCCTGGATGGGCTCTCGCTTCCAGCGGGCGTATGCTTCGTACGTCATATCTCTCTCGGCGTGCCGCCGGACGAGGAACTGTGTCACCGATTCATCGGCTCGGAACGGCACCGGTTGAAGGGTTTTGTGCAGCATGCAACCATCGGACGACCCCCGGTCGCCACAGGCGATCCGCGCGGTGGTCGAGGGTCGCGTGCAGGGCGTCGGGTTCCGCATGGCAACCGTGGCGGCGGCTCGCCGACTCGGCGTGGCGGGTTGGTGCCGAAACCGGACCGACGGCAGCGTTGAGATCTTCGCCCAGGGGCCGCCTGGACCACTCGACGAGTTTCGCTCGTTTCTCTGGCACGGACCATCGGGGGCTCGCGTCGGTGCGTGTCGGGAGGAACGCGTCGCCGCCCGCCCGGACGTGACCGACTTCTCGATTCGCTTCTGAGGAATCTGCCACAATGCGGGCATGACGCCGCCGTCCATCCTGTTCCTCTGCGTCCACAACGCCGGCCGCTCGCAGATGGCGGCCGGATTCGCCCGGCACCTGGGGGGCGACCGCGTGCACGTCTATTCCGGCGGATCGGAACCGGCTGCGACGGTGAATCCCGCTGCGGTTGAGGCCATGGCCGAGGTCGGCATCGACCTGGCGGACCAGCAGCCCACCCGGTGGACCGACAACTCCGTACGTCAAGCCGACGTGGTCGTCACCATGGGGTGCGGCGACACGTGCCCGATCTATCCGGGCAAGCGCTACGAGGATTGGCCGCTCACCGATCCTGCCGGCCTCGCCGCGGCCGACGTCGCCCCGATCCGCGACGAGATCGAGCGCCGGGTGCGGGTGCTGCTGACGCAGCTCGGTATCCCACCGAGGGACTAGTCAGTTCGTCTGTGCGAGAAACGGCTCCCAACCGCGCGGCTCCGGCTGCCGATATCACTGAAGAGCAGCTGAGGAGATACCCATTTTCCGGTCCAAACAGGACCACGAGCACGATTACCGGCATGCCGGGACCGTCGCAGGACTGACCCGGCTCCTGTGCGGATGCGGCAAGGTGAGCATCCACGCCGACGACGGCCCCGTGGTCAAGCTCCGCTTCAACCCGACCGAAACGTTGGCCGGCTCACGGCGTGAGCTGACTGTCCGACCGGCCTGAGGTCACCCACCGAGGCCGGCGAACACCGCCAGCACGAACACCAGAAGCAGGAACGCGGCGATGAAGATCACCGCGACGGGGATCAGCACGACAGCCGCAGCCGCCCCGGTCGAGATGGCATGCACCTCGCGCACACCGACGATCGCGGCCACGATCGTCCATACGAATCCGACGAGGCCACCGATGTACGGGACGATTCCCAGCGCGCTCGGTCCGGTGGCGAACCCGAGAGATCGCAGCAGCTGTCCGTAGTCGCCGGTTCCGCCGAAGAGTTTGCCCAACCCGAGGGTGATCGCCGCGATGATGACCAACCCGAGGGGCGCACCGATGATGGCCGCCGACAGCCAACTCCCGACGGTGCCGTCGGCGGCGAACAACGTCGTTCCGATTCCCCCGATGAGCGACGAGAGGATCGCAACGACGAAGGCCGAGCCCGTGGCGTTCGTGTCGGCTGCCAGCTCTTTGAACACGTCTGCATCGAGCATCGCGGCCCGTTTCGCACGATCGAAGATGTCCGTGAAGTCCATGGGTCCCTCCCCTGCTGAGCACGCCGACCGTGCTCATTCTGCCGGACGAACAGCCGGGCGGCCTGGATTTGTGGGGACCAAGGTCTCTTCTCGATGAAGCACCGGCGGAGTCCTCGAGGTGTGGGCGGCGGCCTGGGCAGATGCACGAGGGCGCGCCGAATCGCTCGCCGCGCTGGCTGAGGGCGGTCGTGAACGTCCACGAGAAGGTGCTCTCGTGTCGTCCTCGCATGGAGGGAGGTGAAGGCGACTTGGCATCGTTCGACACCCCTGCGAGCCCTGGCGTCATGGGTGTCGTCGTGCTGCTGACCGGCACGTTCGCCATCGGCGACTGACGAGTCAGCGCCCGGAGCCGAACCGAATGAGGTTGGCGTCGACATCCAGACAGGCGCCCTCGCGCATGCCGTATTCGGTGTCCGTCGGCTCCACGAGTCGGCCGTCCAATCCGGCCGCGGCCCACTCCGCAAAGAGGGCATCGGCGTCATCGACAAAGAGATAGACAGCAGACATGTTTCGCTTCGGTTTCAGCCCGTCGACCTGCGCCAGGTGCAGCTCGAGGTCATCTCGGACGGCGAAGGCATAGGCGTCCGGCCCTTCGTACCGGCGCACTGCGAACCCCATCCGGCGATAGTGCTCCATGGCTCTCTCGAGATCCCGGACGGGAAACACCGGCGACCAGCGGTGAAACTGCATGACGCCGAACCTACCGGTCAGAGGCGAGCCGTGTCGATGACCATGCGCACCGCCACATCATCGCCGTCCGCGAGCGACTCGGCGATGCGGACTCCTCGTTTGATCGGGAGGACGTACGAGGCCGCCTTCGTGTCGGGGAACAGCGACGTCTGCCATGTGGTTGCTCCGACGGTCACCGCGACGGGGACCGACCCGAAGCCGCGCCGATGAGGTACGGCTTCGGCGATGTCGTCGGCGACGTCCGTCGGCAGGGTCACGAAATACCAGGCCGCCCCTCCCGGATATCGCCAGAGCTCGGCACCGAACTCGTACGCGGTCACACACCCGCCTGGGCCGCCAGCCGATCTTCCAGCTTGTCGAGTGCCATCCTCCAGCCCGCAGCACCAGGTGAATCGGCCGGTACACCGGCGTGGGTCAACCGCGTCCAGGTTCCGCCCTCCCGCGCTTCGAACTCCACGGTGATCTCCGTGACGGCTGGGTGGCCATCGGGCATACCCATGGCGGCGGGATCGAGGACGTTGCCGTCGGCATCGGACATCGCCTCGGTGTAGACGAGCTTGCGGGGCGCCTCGACTTCGCGGTACTCACCGGTGAACCACATCCGCATCGGCCCGTCGGGGGTCTGCATCTCCATGCAGATCAGTCGGCGGCCGCCGACTCGGACGTCCATCTCGGCTACCGGGATCGTCGCTCCCATCGGGCCGTACCACGCGGCGAAGTGGTGGGCGTCGGTCCACATCGACCAGACGAGCTCCGTGGGGGCGGTATACGTCCGCTCGATCACGACTGCGTTGGTTTCGTCCGTCATCGGTTTCTCTCCTTTTGGACATCGTCCAAGTAGTCGGCCAAACGATCGAGCCGGTCCTCCCACACCGGCCGGTATTGCTCCACCCAGCCCGCCACCTCTTCGAGGGGCTGGGCATTCAGTGCACACGGCCGGAATTGGGCTCGTCTGCTGCGCACCACGAGGCCCGCTCGTTCGAGAACCTTGAGGTGCTTGGAAACAGCCGGCAGGGACATCTCGAACGGCTCGGCCAGTTCGTTGACGCTCGCCTCCCCGTGGGCCAGACGTGACAGGATGGCGCGGCGGGTGGGATTGGAGAGCGCCGCGAACGTCTCGCTCAGCGGGTCGGCGATTTCGGCACGCATCATGCACCTCGTAACTAACCAACTAGCTAATAAACTTATTGGTAAAATACATGCCGCCGGCCACGCCGTCAAGCGCCTTCGGTCCGCCGCGTCGGAGCCCGTTCGAGATCAGCCGTTCCCGTCGTGAAGGGCGACGCCCGACGGAAGCGTGTTGTGGGACTGGGCCTCGTCGGCGAACCAAACCGCTTCTAGTGCCAGGCCCGAAGCATCATCGAGCGTTCCCGCCATCACCGACGTGATGTGGGGCCGGTCGGCGGCCCGGTAGAACAACGTCGACCCGCAGCCGAAACAGAAGCCGTAGGCGGCGTACTCGAGGTCATACCAGCGCAGGCCATCGTCCGGGGCGACGGCAAGATCCGCGGTTTGGGCGCGCACTGCCGCGACGAAGTTGCCCGAGATGCGGCGACAGTTCTCGCAATGACATTGGAGCACACCGGTTGCGGATTGGGGGAACCGGTAGGCCACGGCGCCACACCGACAACGACCCGTTCGTTCCACCATGCGGCCAGCGTACTGATTCCTCATGGTTCGGCGTTTGCAGACAGGACCCGCTCGAGCGCCGCCGCGATGGTCCGCGCCTCAGCGCGACTCAGGTGCGATGCAAAGGCGAGTTCGATATCGGCCAAGTGCGTACGACCCGCGCGACGGTAGGCCCTCCTCCCCTCGTCGGTGAGCGACACCAGCACGCCCCGGCCATCGTCCGGGTCGGCCGCTTTCCGCACGAGGCCATGGGCTTCCATCCGCGCAACGACGCGCGTGCATTCGGTTCTGGAAAACAGGGTTCGGTCGGCGAGTTCGTGCATCCGCAGGGGTTCGGACGCCTCGGTGAGTTGGACGAGTACGTCGTACCAGACGAGCGGCACGCCATGCTCAGCTCGCAAGGTCGCATCCATCTCGGTCGTGAGCCGCTCGTGCACCTCGAGAAGGGCGCGCCAAGCTGCGAGCGCGTCAGGAGACATGTGGGAATACGTCGAGTCGCACGATCGTTACTATTGTAACTATTGATCGACTGGAGCACATCACTATGCCCGCCGTCACCGTCGAAGACACCCTGAACCTCCCCCGCCTCCCACGTCCGGCGTCGGACGCCGTCGGACGCCGAGTGAAGTCGGTGACCACGGCTCCGCAGGGATACGAAGGCGAAGGATTCCCGGTGCGTCGGGCCTTTGCCGGCGTCGACCTGGCCGACCTCGACCCGTTCATCCACCTCGACCAGATGGGCGAGGTGGAATACGCCCCCGGCGAGCCGAAGGGGACCCCGTGGCACCCGCACCGCGGGTTCGAGACCGTCACGTACATGATCGACGGGATCATGGAGCATCAGGACTCCGAAGGCGGCGGCGGCGTCATCACCAATGGAGACACCCAGTGGATGACCGCCGGGTCGGGACTGCTCCACATCGAGACGCCGCCTGAACACCTCGTCATGTCGGGCGGGCTCTTTCACGGGTTTCAGCTGTGGGTGAATCTCCCGTCCAGCGACAAGTTCATCGCGCCTCGCTACCAGGATCTTTCGGCCGACTCGGTGCAGCTCCTGACCTCGCCCGACGGTGGCACGCTCTTGCGCCTGATCGCCGGCGACGTGGGGGGCCACGTCGGACCAGGGTCCACGCACACCCCGATGACCATGGTCCACGCCACGCTCGCTCCAGGCGCCGAGCTCCAGCTCCCGTGGCGCCAGGAATTCAACGCGCTCGTGTACGTGCTCAGCGGGAAGGGAACGTTTGGCGACGCGGTCCAGGTCGGCACGGGTCAATTGGCGGTGTTCGGTCCCGGCGACTTCATGACGATGCGTGCGCACGAGATCCAAGAATCTCGTAGCCCTGAGCTGGACGTGCTGATCCTCGGCGGTCGACCGATCCGGGAACCCGTCGCATGGGCGGGACCCTTCGTGATGAACACCCGCGCCGAACTCGTGCAGGCCTACGAGGACTTCCAGGCAGGGCGGCTCGGCCGGGTCCCCCCGCAGGTGCGCTGATGCCGATCCGCACTGCCGGCATCAACCATCCCGCACTGGTGGGTCGCAACTACGCAGAGACGGTGCACTTCTACACCGAAGTCCTCGGCATGCGGCTCGTGCTCGAACAGCCCAATCTCGACGACGGCGAGCAGGTCCACTTGTTCTTCGAGGCCGGGCCGGGCCAGTTCATCGCCTATTTCGTACCGAGGGAAGGCTCGCTTCCGGACACGCCCCACCGACGGCAACTCGGATCGATGCTGCATCTCGCGCTGAACCTCGACGTCCCGATGTCAGAGGCGATGAAGACGCTCGACGCCCACGGTATCCAGTACAAGGGTCCCATCGACCGAGGATACGAACGGAGCATCTATTTCCGCGACCCGAACGGAGCGGTGATCGAATTGCTGTCGTGGCTGGTCCCCCTCCCCGGCGACGTCGACGAGGGTGACGTGATCGCGGCGGCACAAGAACACCGGCGTGCCCGCGGCGCCGCGTACATCGAGATCGAAGACGTCGAGGCGATACTCGAGCGTTGAGGTCAGCGTTCGGCCTGCATCGTGGCGATGGCCCGATAGAGCGCCTCGGCGATCGTGTCCAGCTGATGGCCTCGCGATGGCGCCACCGCCACCCGGACACGTTGCCCGGACTCGTCGGTGAGGTAGAGCGCACGCGCGGCCCTCTCTCGCTCGGTGTCGTCGACCGGCCAGGTCAGCGGATGGGCCTGGTCGACGATTTGCACGGTGGTCAGGTCCAGGTATTTGCGAGACGCGAAATTGACGACGACCACGGATTCGGACGTCACGGAGAGCTTCATCTCCGCGAACCAGTACAGCGTTGCCACGCCGAGCGGCACCATCCAAATCGCGGTGCGCCACCCGCCCACGTTCACGGCCGCGGTGACGATGACCAACACCCCGACGGCGACGACCGCCACCGCAGACCGATCCGGTCGGGCGACGACGATCTCTTCCATGGTCCGAGTCTTCCACAGCTTCGCCGCTAACCGGCCTCCACCGGCGGCACGAAGGCGACCTACACTTCCCCACCGACGGGCCCGTAGCTCAGTTGGTTAGAGCAGGGGACTCATAATCCCTTGGTCGCAGGTTCGAGTCCTGCCGGGCCCACTTTGTTGTAGTTGTGACAACAGCTTTAGTTGACAGCACGCGCAACCGAGCGCGGATGTGCCGCTATGTGCGCGGTCGGGCGCAGTGGCGGGGATGTAGGCTCGTTGGCCTATGAAGGTCGCCTTCGACTTGACGGTTGGACATCCCCCTGACCGGGTGTGGCCGTACCTGGCGGAGCTCGGGAAGAGGGCGGAGTTCGTGCCCCAACTCGATGAGATGACTCGGATCGGTAGTGGTCCAGTCGAAGTCGGGGCCGAGTGGCGAAGCGTGGGTCGAATGGGTCCGTGGAAGGTCACCGCGATAGACACGGTCACCGTTTATGAGCCGGTATCCCGGGTGGGCTGGGATACGTCGGAGCCTTGGAACGCGCACACCGAGTACGAGCTCACACCGCTGGAGGAGGGCCAAACGGTGATTCACATGGAGTTCGAGGCGCGTCCATCCGGGTGGTTGAGGATCATGGACTGGTTCCCGGATTCGATGCTGAAGCAGGCGATGATCAGTGACCATCGACGTCTTGAGGCGATCCTCGACGAC
>JBFKPQ010000010.1:0-31977 GCA_041628225.1 Acidimicrobiia bacterium
CGTTTTGAGCCGAAAGCGCCATACAGAGAGGAGCGAGAGAGGCCGGTGACGTTGGCGAGATCGTCGACGGAGGTGGCGCCATACCCCTGCCGCCAGAACACCTCGAGGGCCTGTTCGACGACCTCGTCGGGTTCATACTGTTTCGCCCTGGCCACACCGACCACCTGAACTCGTCTTCTGGAACGATCGGTCCATTAACCGCTACTTTACCCCGTGCGGCACACCAGGACAAAGATCTCCCCGTTTCTGGACCGCGCGTTCCGTCAGCTCGATCATCCGCCGGCGGTCGACGCTGATCACACCGCGATGGCCCGACGTCATCGATGGGGCCGCTCGCTCACCTAGAGGTTTGAGCGCGACCCGCGCCGGGTACAGCACCACATGCTTGCGTTAGACACACCGTCATGCCTGTGACCCTCGGCGTCGTCGCCGCCAGCCTCCTGGCCGCCACCGCCGTCACCGTGTGGTCGCGGCTCACCGCAGCCGAACCGGTCGAGCCGGAGGGAACCGAGGATGCCGTCGTCGCAGCCGCGGAACGGCGCCCCTCGCTCGTGCGAATGATCCGCCGCCTTCCGTCCCGCGTCGCCGGCAGCGCCTTCGTCGCCGGTGCCCTGGTCGTCGTGTTCGGGTTGGCCGTGGCGGCCGGCGCCCTGCTGGACATGATCAACGCCGGCTCTGGTCTCGCCAACTTCGATGAGGCTGTGGCCGAGTGGGGATCGGCGAACGCAACACGATGGTCGACGCTCGTCCTGAGCGGCATCACCCACCTCGGATCGAGTGTCGTCGCCATCGCCGTGTTGACTTTCGTGGGATGGCTGGCATGGAAGCGACGCCGGTCGATCGACGTGCCGCTCTACCTCGCCACCATATATATAGGCCACGCCCTCATCAGCAACGGCATCAAGTGGATCGTCGAACGAGAACGCCCCCTCGTGGAGCACCTCGTCGGGACGGCCTCGTCGTCGTTTCCCTCCACGCATTCCGGGACCGCCGCTGCCACGTGGGCGGCCGTCGCGCTCGTCCTCGGCGCCGGAAAGCCCCAGTCGACCCGCGTGCTGCTCGCCGCCGGAGCGGCCGGCCTGACGGCGCTGGTAGCAGCCTCCCGGGCGCTGCTGGGCGTGCACTGGCTGACCGACGTGATTGCAGGAGTGGCCATCGGGTGGGCCTGGTTCGTCCTCGTATCCGTCGCATTCGGAGGCCGCATTCTCCGCCTCGGCGAACCCGCCGACCGCGTCAAAGAAGACGCCGCTCAGGCAGGCGTGTCGTGAGACCACTCGAACAACCGCCGGTCGTCGACGAACTGACCACCCACGTCTCTGAGGAGGTGTCGAGGACCCGACCCGTCCGGTCCTGGCCGGTGCGCTGGGATGACTTCCCACTGCGAGGCGCCGCGCTGCGCTACTGGTTGGAGGTCGGCGCACTCCTCATCGCCATCGGCTCGGTGCTCGGGTGGCTCATCCTCGAACCGCTCGACGGATCCGTAGGAGCCTTCGACCGCGCCGCCGCACAGTGGTTTGAGGCCGGCCGCACGGCCACCCTCGACACGGCCTCCCACGTCGCCAACTACTTCGCCGAATCCATCGTCAAGATCCCCGCCACGATCGCCCTGTCCGTCTGGTTCCTCTACCGGTGGCGACGGTGGTACGAGGCCGTGCTGCTCGCCGGATCGCTCGTCCTCGAGTCCACGACCTTCGTGCTGATGAGCTGGATCGTGGGACGTGATCGGCCCGACGTGGTCCAGCTCGACGCCATCCCACCCACCGGCGCCTTCCCGTCCGGCCACACCGCGGCCGCCGTCGCCTTCTGGGGTGCGCTGGCCTTCATCGTGTGGCGACACACGAACCATCGCCTCGCTCGGTATGCGTCGGCGGTGCTGGCGGTCGTCATCCCGATCACTGTCGCCTGGGCTCGGATGTACCGGGGCATGCATCACGTCACCGACGTCGCCTTCGGAACCGTCGTCGGCGCCGTGGCGCTGGCAGCCACGATCCACGCCCTTCGCCTCCCCTCCGACTGAGCCCGCATGTCGGCCGGGGTTCTACACTCGGTGGTCCGACGAACGAAAAGGCTCAGATCATGGCAATGGACACGTTCGGCGCCCGCTCGACGATGGCGACGCCGCTCGGGGACCGCACCGTCTACCGCCTCGATGCGCTGCGCGACATCGGCGACGTCGACACGCTCCCCTACTCGATCAAGGTGCTGTTGGAGTCGGTGCTGCGCAACCACGACGGCCACGTCGTCCAGGACGAAGACGTCCAAGCGCTCGCCTCCTACGACGCGCGCAAGGTCGGCGAGACCGAGATCCCGTTCACCCCTGGCCGGGTCGTGCTCCAGGACTTCACCGGCGTGCCGGCCGTCGTCGACCTGGCCGCGATGCGGTCGGCGGTGGTTCGGATGACCGGCGACGAAGCCTCCGCCCAGAAGGTCAACCCGCTCGTCCAGTGCGACCTGGTCATCGACCACTCCGTCCAGGTCGACGCCTTCAACTCCGGCATGGCCCTCGCGATCAACGCCCAGCACGAGTTCGAACGCAACCAGGAGCGGTACGAGTTTCTGAAGTGGGGACAGTCGGCGTTCTCGAACTTCCGCGTGGTTCCCCCGGCCACCGGCATCGTCCACCAGGTCAACCTCGAATACCTCGCCAAGGTGGTCTGGGACAACGGCTCCGACCTGTACCCCGACTCACTGGTGGGCACCGACTCGCACACGACCATGATCAACGGCATCGGCGTCGTCGGGTGGGGCGTCGGCGGCATCGAAGCCGAGGCGGTCATGGTCGGCCAGCCCATCTACATGCTCATCCCCGAGGTCGTCGGCTTCGAACTCACCGGCCGGCTGGCCGAAGGGGCCACCGCCACCGACCTCGTGCTGGCCGTCACCCAGATGCTGCGCGAACACGGCGTGGTCGGCAAGTTCGTCGAGTTCCACGGACCGGGCCTGGCCGACATGCCACTGGCCAACCGGGCCACCATCGCCAACATGGCTCCCGAGTACGGAGCCACGATGGGCTTCTTCCCGGTCGACGAACAGACACTCACCTACATGCGCCTCACCGGGCGCGACGAGGCACTGATCGAAACGGTCGAGCAGTACTACCGGGCGCAAGGCATGTGGCGCGACGAGAGCCGCTCCATCGTGTACTCGTCGAACCTGTCGCTCGACATGACGACGGTCGAACCGGCGCTCGCCGGACCCAAGCGCCCCCAGGACCGCATCCTCCTGTCGGGCATGAAGGCGCAGTGGGAGCAGGACCTCGTCAACACCTACCACAAGGCCGGACCCGCCACCGTCGGAACGGTCGAGGAGATGGCCGACGAAGGCGGCCCCGCACTCGAGACGCCGCTCGAGGACCTGACCGGCGTGGCCGTCTCGTACGACGGCGAGGAGTTCGAACTCGACGACGGCGACGTCGTGATCGCGGCCATCACGTCGTGCACCAACACGTCGAACCCCTCGGTGATGGTCGGAGCCGGCCTCGTCGCCCGAAAAGCCCGCGCCCGCGGCCTGTCCCGCCAGCCGTGGGTCAAGACGTCGCTTGCGCCCGGCAGCAAGGTCGTCACGGAGTACCTCGACGCCGCCGGACTGACCGAAGACCTCGAAGCCGTCGGTTTCTACACGGTCGGATACGGCTGCACAACCTGCATCGGGAACTCCGGTCCGCTGCCCGAGCCCATCGCCAACGCGGTCGACACCCACGATCTGGTGGTGGCGTCCGTGCTGAGCGGCAACCGCAACTTCGAAGGACGCATCTCGCCGCACGTCAAGGCCAATTACCTGGCGTCGCCTCCCCTGGTGGTCGCCTACGCCCTGGCGGGCACCGTCGACCTCGACCTCACCACCGAACCGATCGGCACCGGCTCGGACGGAGAACCGGTCTATCTGCGGGACCTCTGGCCGTCTCAGTCCGAGATCGACGCCATCGTCGGTGCGTCGGTGAGCCGCGACCAGTTTCTGGAGCAGTACGCCAACGTGTTCGAGGGACCGGAGGAGTGGCGCGAGATCGAGACGACCGGCAGCGCCCTGTACGCCTGGGACCCCGGTTCGACCTACATTCAGGAGCCCCCGTTCTTCGAAGGCCTGACGACCGAGGCGGGCGAGATCACACCCATCACCGGTGCCCGGGTGCTCGTCAAGGTCGGCGATTCGGTCACCACCGACCACATCTCGCCCGCCGGTGCCATCGCGCCCGACTCGCCTGCCGGCCAGTACCTGATCGAGCACGGCGTCGAACGGCGACTGTTCAACAGCTACGGATCGCGGCGCGGCAACGACCGGGTCATGACCCGCGGCACGTTCGCCAACATCCGCGTCCGCAACCAGCTGGCGCCGGGAACCGAAGGCGGATGGACCACCGACTTCACCGATGGCGAGGTCAAGACGATCTACGAGGCGAGCCTGTCGTACCACGACGCCGGCATCCCGCTCGTCGTCCTGGCCGGCAAGGACTACGGCATGGGGTCGTCGCGCGACTGGGCCGCCAAGGGCACGTACCTCCTCGGGGTTCGGGCCGTCATCGCCGACTCGTTCGAGCGGATCCACCGTTCCAACCTCATCGGCATGGGCGTGCTGCCGCTGACGTTCCAAGCGGGCCACAGCGCCGACAGCCTCGGCCTGGACGGCACGGAGACGTACGAGGTCGACATCGACGACGCGGTGCGGCCCCGCCAGGACATCGCCGTTCGGGCGATCCGATCCGACGGGTCGGTGGTGGCGTTCACGACCACCTGCCGCATCGACACCCCGGTCGAGGTGGACTACTACCGCAACGGCGGCATCCTGCACACGGTGCTGAAGAACATGGCCGGCGCCTAGACGCGCCGGAGCGGGACGGCACAGACGCCGTCCCGCTTCGCCGGTCGGGCCGCTCTAGAGGTCGGTGAGCCCGTCGAACGACTGACGGATCAACTCGACCGCCGCCTGGAAGTGGGCGTGGGCCGTACGGAGCGAACCGGCTGCCGACTCGAGGTCCGCCTTGGCCGCCCGCAGGGTCTCGCCCGCCTCCGGCATGTCTTCCGGTCCGATCGGCAGGACGGCGCCTGGAACACCTGCGGCCGCGGCGTCGGCATCGGCCACCGCCACCAGCGCGGCATCGAGTTCGGCCTGGGCGGCCGTCATGTCGACACCGGCTTCAGACAACCGGTCGATGGCGTCCTGGAGCGTCTCGCCGAACTCGTTGGCGCGATCGACGGCGTCATCGACTACGTCCGCCCCGATCACGAGCTTCGTCTTCGGGATCAGCATGGCGAACACCCAGTGCTCCGTCACGATGAGCGGCACCAGTTCGGCCAGTTCAGCCCACGTCTCGGCCGCTTCGATATCCGAGCGGAGGTCGATCAGTTCACGTTCGTGCTTCGCCAGTTCCGCACCGAGCTGAGCGGCGTGGTTCGGCTTGAGATGACCGTTCGTCTCGACCGCTTCTTCGGCTCGGTCGATCGCCTCGAGTCGCTTGTCGATCGCGGCCAGCGCACGCTGCTTGGCACCATCGAAGTCGTGACGACGGTCTGTCGCCTCGTCGGTGACCGGGCGGTCGCTGACCGGCTGATCGGTCTCCTGGGCGAACGCGGCCACCGGGCTCACCATCGTCACTGCGGCCACGACCGCCATCGCTACGTACCTACGCATGTTCATTCTCCTTCATCGAGAGCGGCCGACACACCGGCCAGCTCGTTGGCGATCTCTTGCATCAGGACGTCGAGTTCTTCGAGGGTGGCGGCCAATGCGTCGGGATCGACCTCGATCTCCGACCCCGACTCCGGTTGCGCCGGCGGGCTACCGGCCTGCTCGTCGGGCGACGTGGTCGACGTCGGCGCAACGGTGGCAGGAGCCATGACGGGCGCCGTCGGCGGCGGCGTCACCGGGGTTTCCGAAGAAGGGACCGTCGTCGGTGCCGGCTCGGGGAAGACACTCCCGGCCAGCTGGTCGGGTGGCGGCTGGCAGGCCGCCAGCGCAACCGTCGGAACGATGAGCAAGATGGTGATGATCTTTCGCATGCCCACATCGTCGAACTGCCAGATCAACCGGCTGTGAACCAGATGTAAGAAGTCGATCAACCGGCCGCTACGGTGTCGGCATGCAGCAGCCGATCGTGTGGGTCGATCTCGAGATGACCGGCCTCGACCCCGACCGTGACGTGATCCTCGAGATCGCCGTCGTCGTCACCGACGGTCAGCTCACCGAACAGATCGCGGGCCCCAACCTGATCGTCCATGCGTCCGAAACCGCCCTCGAGGCGATGGGCGACGTCGTGCGCGAGATGCACGCCGAGTCCGGGCTCACCGAGGCGGTCCGGGCCTCGACCGTGTCGGTGGCCGACGCCGAACAGCAGGTCCTGGCGTTCGTCAAAGAGCACGTGCCCGACAACCGGGCGGCCCCGCTGGCGGGCAACACCGTTCACGCCGACCGGGCGTTCCTGGCCCGGTACATGCCGGACCTCACCAACCACCTGCACTACCGGATCATCGACGTCTCGACGTTGAAGGAACTGGCGCGCCGGTGGCAGCCCGACGCCATCGAAGGAGCTCCCGAGAAGGCCGGAGGGCACCGCGCCCTGGCGGACATCCTCGAGTCGATCGAGGAACTGCGGTACTACCGTTCGGTGCTGTTCGGCGAGAAGGCTCAGTCGCCCCAGTAGCGCTGCTCGCGGAACGGGTCGCCGTACATGTGATACCCGTTGCGCTCCCAGAACCCGGGACGGTCACGGTCCATGAATTCGATCGACCGCACCCATTTCACGGACTTCCAGAAGTAGAGGTGCGGAACGACCAGCCGAAGCGGCCAGCCGTGTTCGAGTTCGAGTTCCTCGCCGCCGAACCGCCACGCGAACAGGTTGTCCGGCCGCAGGAAGTCGTCGAGGGGCAGGTTGGCGGTGAAGCCGTGTTCGGCCCCGACGAGCACGTGCGTGGCCTCGTCGTCGACGTCGACCTGGTCGACGAGATCGACCACGCGGACGCCTTCCCACGTGGTGTCGAGTTTGCTCCACTTCGTCACGCAGTGGATGTCGGCGGTCATCGTGGTCGTCGGCATCGCCTTGATGTCGTCGAGAGTCCAACTGCGTTCGGCGGAGACCAAGCCGCGCGCCCGGAAGTCCCACGTGCCCAGATCGATGTCGGGGACGACCCCGGCGTGCAGCACCGGAAACCGCTCCGTGACGTACTGGCCGGGCGGCACCCGCGCCGGCTCGACTCCACTGACCTTCGGCTTTCCGACCATCCGGGGAGTGTACCGACCGGTCCTCGGTACCATCGCGGCCATGGGAACCGAGCCCGGTCCGCTCCGCCCTTCCGTGGGACGCCTCACCGCCATCGTGATCGGCGTGGTGGCTCTGGCCTTCCTCGCCGCCCAGCTCTCCGGTTCGTCGGCTGAGCCGACCGACCCGTCCGCGACAGCCGAGTTGGCACCGGACTTCTCCGTTCGGCTGCTCGACGGCACGATGTTCACCCTGTCCGAACATCTGGCCACCGACGGGCGGCCGGTCGTGCTGAATTTCTGGGCGTCGTGGTGTGGTCCGTGCCGGGCGGAGATGCCCGACTTCGACGTGCTGGCCGCCGAAAAGCCCGGTCTGTTGGTGCTCGGGGTGGCCGTTCAGGACTCGCCCGAGAACGCCCGAGACTTTGCAGCGGAGATCGGAGTGAGCTATCCGCTGGCGATCGACGAGGCCGAGACCGTTGCGGCCGCGTATCCGTTCTTGGGGCTGCCCTCGACGTGGTTCATCGGCGAGGACCAGACGATCCGGCGAGAGGTCGCCGGTTTCATGACCCTCGAGCAGATGCGCGAGGTGACGGCCGGGGCGTTCGGGTTCTGAGGGAACTTCTCCGCCATCGCCGGCGTTGAAACAGGTACTGGTGTAGGGCCGGAGGCCACGCGCAGGTTCGTCCGCCCTCGATGTGAGGCCCCGGCCCTACACGTCCGAATCACTGCCCCGGACCGACCACGCCCCCCGTGTCGATGAGGTCTCCCGCCCGTTCGAAGACGACCGCGAGCAACGCCACCACGATCGCCACGATGACGAAGGCGATGAGCAGACGAACGGGAAGCGGACCGGGCAGCGCCTGGAACCAGCGACGGATCATGAAGCCGATCCTTCCACATCCGGAAAGAGCGAGCGGGCATATTCGAGGTTCGGTCCGGCCGCCAGTTCGGCGTGCACGATGAGCCGCTGGGCCGCCGACCGGCGCGGATGACACGTGGTGAGCGTCAGCCACACCCCCAGCCGGGGTTCGGTGACCTCCACCGCGCTCGGCGACACGATGAGGATCTCCCGCACTGCGAACACGTGCGTTCCGATGGCCGTCTGCACGGTGATCTCGTCTCCGACCCCGACGAGGTCCAAGTCGTAGAACGGGGCCCCATACGTGGTCCGATGACCAGAGATCACCGCGTTCCCTGGCTGGCCCGGTAGCGCCGTCCACTCCATGTGACCGGGGCCCTTCTTGAGGTCGTCGCGCGACACCCCCGCGAACACGATGTGATCGACGCCCGCCTTGGGGATCACGATTCGGGCGAAGGGCGTGTGCAACGCCGGGGACGGCTCCTCGTACAGGACGGGCTGGGCGGCTTCCGGGTCATCCGGTGTCGGTGGCGGGAGCTCGCCGGCGGCGGCCAGTTGCTCGCCGGTGTCGGAGAGGTAGACCTCGAGCGCATCCGTCGCCTGATCCTGGGCGCGGTCGGTGATGAGATTGGTTCCCCACAGTTGGTAGACGAGGAACAACAGGACCAGACCACCGGCCCAGATCATGGTCCAGCCGAGGCCGCGCAGCAGCTTCATGGCCGATCAATGTATCAGCCGTCCGGCACAACCTGGCACCACCCCGGAAACCCGGGCAACGATCTGCAAGAGGGAGTCGTGGTACCCGACCGCCGCTGGTACGGTTCGCCTCGCGATGGTTTGGCTCCTTCTTGTCTTGTTCGTGGCGACGTTCATCGCGGTTCTGCGCGGCGGACGACTCACCAATCTGGCCGAGATCGAGCTGCGACTGTGGTGGCTGCTGATCCTCGGTTTCACCATGCAGGCCGCCACCAATTACCTGCCGACCGACGCCGACTGGTCACGGTCGGTGGGCGTGGGCCTCGTGCTGGCCTCGTACCTCCCGATCCTCGCCGTGATCATCGCCAACCGTGACCGTCCCGGCATGTGGCTGAGCGGGTTCGGGATTCTCATGAACTTCTCGGTGATCGCCGCCAACGGGGGCATGCCCGTCCTCACCGAGGCGGCCGTCGTGGCATCGGGCTTCCAAGAGGGCGTGACGATCGCCACGGAGTACAAGCACCAGGTGCTCGGGCCGGGGACGCGGCTGTCGTTCCTCGCCGACGTCATACCGGTGCGCTTCATTCAGGTCGGCAACGTGATCTCGCTCGGCGACGTGTTCCTCGCCGTCGGCCTGGGCCGCTTCCTCGAGTCGGAACTCCGCCGCCCGGTCCGCTGGTTCAAGCACGGCGTGCCGTCCGAGACGGGATCCGCCAACCGGCCCTAGTCGTCGACCACCGACCGGACCGCGTCGACGACATCCGGGTCGAAGTCATACGCCGCACCCCGGTGGAGGACCTCGAGGGCCTCGAGCCGCGAGAACCCCAACTCCCGCGTGGCGTGATCGAAGGCGCTGGCGGCCTTGATGATCTTGGAGGCCATCGGCAGGTTCGGATCGCGCTGCTCCCCCGGCCGCCGGTAGGGATTGTGCTGCTGCCGTACCAACCCCGCAACGTCCACGAGATAGGGCGCCTCGGCGATGATCTCGGCCCCCCAGCGAGCGATGTCGTATTCGGTGAACCCGATCTTGATGATGTTCGGCTCGTTGAGCGTGATCCGCCCGATGTCGTGCATCCGGGCGGCGAACTCCACGTTCTCCACCTCGTCGGGGGTCATCCCCAACTCCTGGGCGACGGCAACCGACAGGTCGGCGGTGCGGTCCGAATGACCGTCTGGCGAGAGCCCGGCCACCTCGGGGATGCGCGCCAGCGCTCGAATGGTCTGGCCGTAGGTGACGCGGGCGACGTGCGATCGCTTGAAGGCCACATGCGCGAACGAATACGGCAGAACGGCGATCGGCAGCGTCCACCAGCCGAGCGTCGGCCAGGCGAGGCCGAACAATGCCCCCACCACGAGCAGGCTCGACGCCACCGGCCAGTCCTGCATGGCGAGCAAGAACAAGTATCGACGCGACAGCCGGTCGCGTCCGTGCACCGAGAGCGCCCAGACCGACGTCTCGAGGAGGAACCACGTCGTCGAGGCGATGATGAAGGCACCGAGCAGCGCCAAGTCGTTGGGCATGACGGATGCGAACAGCGTCTCGAGCGGTACGACGGCGAACACGAACAGCATGGCGCCGAGACTCTGACGGAGGAACTCGGCGGTCGCACGGTCGGCCAGCGACTCGTCTCCGACCATCTGGTTGAGCAGCCAGCCGAGCAGGAACCCCAGCGCGATGGAGCTCATGGCGGCGGCGGTGTCGAAACCCTCGCCGACCAGCATGGCGATCGCGGTCGCCGCGGCAAACGCCATCGACAGCCGGTTGCCGCTCACGGCCGGAACGGTGATGAGCGTCGACGCGGCGAGGATGCCCGCCGCCAAGGTCACTTGCCCCAGCGCGGCTTCGGTGAGCTGCAGGAGCAGGAAGCCGACGGCCAGCATGGCCGTGGCCCACACGACCGGCTGCACGTAGTCACGCGTCTCAGACATGAGGATCGGCCACCACCCTTCCCTCGGCCAGGAGGCGGGCCTTCTCTTCGTCGGACATCGTCGGCGATCCGTAGCGCTCACCCGTCTTGCCGATCGCGTTGATGAGGGCTTCGACGACTTCGGGATCGAACTGCGTGCCGGCGTGGCGACGCAGCTCCTCGAACGCGAACCTCTGACTCAGTGCCATGCGGTACGACCGGGTCGATGTCATCGCATCGAAGGCGTCGGCGACCGCCAGAATTCTCGCCTCTTCGACAGGGACCGAGCCGTGACTGTGACCCGACCCGCCGTAGCCCGTCCCGTCGAAGCGCGAGTGGTGACCCGACGCGATCTGGACCATCGGACGGAGGAAGTCGACCTCGGCCAGCAGGTCTTCGACGACATGGGCGTGGGCCTGGAGCGCCTCGTATTCGTCGTCGTCCAGACGGCCTCGTTTGCGAATCAGCTCGCGCGGAACCGCGAGCTTGCCGACGTCGTGGATGAGAGCGGCCCAACGGACGCGCTCGAGCCGGGTGCCTCGATAGTTGAGTTCCTGGCCGATGAGCTGGGCGAAGTAGGCGACCCGCTCGGTGTGACCTCTCGTGTAGAGGTCCTTGGCTTCGAGCGCCTTGATGAAACCGCGCAATGTGGCCTCTTGCGCCTCGCGGAGCTGACCGAGTGACGACACGGCGAGATACCCGACGCCGAACAGCGCGAAGACCAGCGGCAACACCACTTCCTCGACGTGATAGGCCGCACCGAGCAGTCCGCCGATGAAACCCATGAGCACCATCGACGGCAGGATCGAACCCATCCTCGACCACGGGCGAATATCGCGCTGCTGGTAGATGTTGCGGACCGCCAGGTTGACCAGTCCGATGTTGACGATGTGATACGCGATGGACGCCAGAGCCGACCCGAGAGCCACCCAGGCGAAGCTCTGCCGCCAGTCGACCACACCGGCCAGGAAGATCTCCAGCACGAAACCACCGATGGTGGCCGCCAGCACCATCTGGCCGAAGTTCATGAGCGGCACGAGGATGCGCTTCTCTCGGAAGTCCTGGCGCTGCAGCGGAGCGATGGCGGCGATGGCGGCGATACCCAGCGCGGCGCTCCCCGGCCCGAACGCGACCGCCGCCGCCAAAAAGAGCATGACCGTCGGGGTGGCGAACAGGTGGTCGTTGACTTCGACGGAGTGGAATTCGATGAGGACCGCCACCACCGCGAAGGCTGCCCAGACCGGCAGGGCCGGGAAGGTCTGGAACAGTGCCGCCAGCGACAAGGCCGCAACGCCCATGGCGGCATACGCCACCGCGAACATCGCCTTCCGCTTGCGGGTTGGACTCACGGGCTCTCCTCGTTTGGAGACGGCCCCGAGCCGAGTCACATCCTTGGTATGTAGATCAGCCGATCTTGAAGTTTGCAGCACCAGCGACCAACAAGGCCGCCAGGCTGCTGGCAACCGCAATAACGCGGGTCAGCTTGGTCTTCATAAGGGTTTGAATCACCCAGTTTCGTGAGAAGTTGATCAGGCGGTTGCTAGGGAGCCGGACCACATGTATTCGCTTCGCTGGGATCGATTCGGTCAATGACGTGCTCGTGCCCGGGGGCCACCTCCGTCTTCTCGACGCGGTCTGCGCCGAGAAACTCGACGTTCTCGTTCGATTCGGAGGCTCCCGTATGCCCGCTCCGGGTTGATGTCGGCAACCAGCACGCTCCCGACACGCCCGCTCACCTCTCGATGAGCCTCTGCAAATTAGCACCGTCGGTGGTCATCTCTCAACTACCGATGCTGCCGCGGCCGTCCGCTACATTGACGCGTGCAATGCGATATGCCGAACTCGAAGAAACCTTGTGCCGGCTGACGACGGTAGATGCCGTCCGGGTCGTGGCCGACAACGGGTCGATTGCCGAGGTCCACGTGCTGGCGAGCCCGGGCAAGCCTGCCAAACAAGTCGTCCGAGACGTCCAGTCCCTGGCCATGGCCTCGTTCGGCATCGCGATCGACCGGCGCGTCGTGTCGGTCGTCCAGATCGAGAACGAAGAACTCGGTCGGAGTGACCGTCCCGCGGTCGTCGACATCATCGAAAAGCCCGAGGGCGCCAAGATCCACGTCGAGGTGACACTCGCCTGGAAGAACGAACTGTTCGTCGGCTCGGCGACCGGTCCGACGGGACCGACGTCGCGCCTGCGGATCGTCGCCGAAGCGGCCTTGGCGGCCATGGAGCAGGCGATCGGGGACGACCTCGCCCTCGCGCTGGCGGCGTTGGATACGCCCACCGTCGGCACCCGACCGGTAGCCGTGGCCCAGGTCGTCATGGTCTCGGGCGGCGAGGAGCGGCTCCTGGTGGGATGCGCCCTGGTGGGGCCCGATCCGTCGCAGTCGGCCGTGCGCGCCACACTCGACGCCATCAATCGGGTCGTGCCGCAGCTCAAGCGCTGATGCGCGCCGCCGTCATCACCGAGGTCGGCGCTCCCATCTCCTTCGAAGACATCGGTCTGGACGATCCCCAGCCGGGTGAGGTGCTCCTCGACATCCTGGCCACGGGGGTCTGTCACAGCGACCTCTCGATCCACCGCGGGGTCATCCCCCACAAACTGCCCGCCATCGTGGGCCACGAAGCGGCCGGACGGGTGGTCGCCATCGGCGCCGATGTGGATCGGGTGGCGGTCGGCGACCGTGCCGTCGTCAGCTGGATCCCACAGTGCGGAACCTGTCCCACCTGCCGGTCTGGTCGCCCCCAGCTCTGCGACATCTCCTTCATGCCGCTGCGCGGCCTGCAACCCGACGGATCCGTCCGCCGTCACCGGGCCGACGGGTCGGATGTGTACGCGATGGGGGCGGTTGGGGCGTTCGCCCCCCAGGCGGTCGTCCCCCAGGAAGCGCTGGTACCGGTCACCACCGACCTTCCCTCCGAGGTGCTGGCGCTGATCGGATGTGCTGTGCTGACGGGCGTCGGCGCGGCTCGCAACACGGCGGACGTGGCGCCGGGCGACACCGTGGCGGTGATCGGAGCAGGCGGCGTCGGCCTCAACATCGTTCAAGGTGCCCGGATGGCGGGCGCCGGCCACATCGTCGTCGTCGACACCGACCCGTCGAAGTTCGCGCTCGCACGACGTCTCGGCGCCACCGCGACGGTCGAACCGGAGGCCGCCCGCGACACCGTTCGGTCGGTGTCTCCGGGTGGCGCCCATACCGTGTTCGAAGCCGTCGGCTCGCCGGCCACGGCCCGGGCCGCCTTCGACCTCGCCCGACCCGGAGGAACCGCGGTGCTCGTCGGCATGGCCGCCCTCGACGCCACCGTCGACCTGCCCCTCTTCCAGATGGTGAGCCAGGAGCGGAAGGTCGTCGGGAGCTGGTTCGGTTCGTCCGACATCCAGCGCGACATCCCGGCGGTGGTGACCATGATCGAATCCGGCGACCTCATCGTCGACGAACTCGTGACCGAGACGGCTCGCCTCGACGACCTTCCGGAGGCGCTCGAACGGCTCGCCGCCGGACGGGCCCTTCGCACCGTGATCTTTCCAGGAGACTGACACCATGCCCCGCACGTACACCGACGCCATCGTCACGCCCCATGAGCTCGCCACCCAGGCGGGGCTCGAGGTGCTGGCCTCGGGCGGGAACGCGGTCGACGGCGCCATCGCCGCCAACGCCGTGCTCGGCGTCGTGGCACCGGAGACCTGTGGCATCGGCGGCGACCTCTTCGCCATGGTCTGGCGGACGGGACTCACCACGCCGCTGACCCTGAACGCCTCGGGATGGGCAGGATCAGCCGTGTCGGTCGAGGGCGTGACCGGAGACCTGCCCCTCGACCATCCGGCCGCCGTCACCATTCCCGGCTGCGTCGCCGGCTGGAAGGCGCTCGCCGACGAATGCGGCCGCATGCCACTCGCCGACGTATTAGAACCGGCGATTCGCCTGGCGACCGATGGATTCCCCACCTCCCCGGCCCTGGCGGGGGCACTCGACCGGCGAGCCGCCCAGCTCGCCCCGCAGGCCTCGGGCCGAGAGCTGTATCCGGGCGGAACCGCGCCCCGCACCGGTCAACTCCTGAAGCGTCGTCTCCTGGCGGCCACGCTCACCGACCTCGCCGACGGAGGCCCGACCGCCTTCTACGAGGGCGCGGCGGGCCGGGCCATCACCGAGGCTGTCGCAGGCATGATCACCGCGAGCGACCTGGCCGCCTACTCGCCCGACTGGGTCGACCCGCTCTCGCTCGACCTGTTCGGCAGGACGGCCTGGACGGTGCCACCCAACACACAGGGGTACCTCACGCTGGCGGCTCTCGGAGTGTTCGCACGGCTCGGTCCTCCCGCCGACGTCACCGACATCGACTACGTCCATCTGTTGGTGGAGGCCTACCGCGCGCTGGCCGCCGGCCGAGACGCGCTGGTGGCGGACCCGCGGACCGCCGCCTCGGCCGACGATCTCCTCGGCCCGGATCTGCTCGACGCCATCGCCGCCGACGTGGATCGCGGGCAGGCCAAGACGTGGCCTCATCCCAGCCGACGCGGAGGGGGGACGGCCTACCTGTGCGCCATCGACCGCGACGGCATCGGCATCTCGCTCATCCAGTCGAACTTCCACGGCATCGGTTCGGGCATCGGAGCCGGCGCCGCCGGGTTCTTCCTCCACAACCGGGGCGCGGGGTTCACGCTCGAGCCCGGCCACCCCAACGTGCTGGCACCCGGCAAGCGGCCCTTGCACACGTTGGCGCCCACCCTCTGGACCAATGCAGGGGAACTCGAGTTGCTCCTGGGAACGCGTGGCGGACGGCAACAGCCCCAGCTCCTCGCCCAGGTGGCGGTTCACTTGTTCCATGCCGAGGCGACCCCCCGGGCCGCGCAGGAACTGCCTCGCTGGACCACGCACCAGATCACCCCGGGCGCGCCCTCACAGCTCCGCGTCGAAGCACGGATGCCCCCCGCCATCACGGCGGGCCTCGAGGAGAGAGGCCACGCGGTTGCCACGGCCGGCGCCTACGAGTCCGGCTGGGGTCCCGTGTCGCTCATTCACGTCGACGAGGCCGGGCTCCGCACCGCCGAGCCCGATCCACGCGTTCCGACCGCGACCGCGGCCGTTCGCTGACGTGGTCGTCTATCTCGTCCGGCACGGCGAAGCCGTCGGCAACACCGAACACCGCTTCCTTGGCCAGGAAGACGTACCTCTGTCGGACACCGGCCGGCATCAGGGAGAACGGCTGGCTCGGCGGATGGCGGGGTTCGGCCTCACACATGTCGTCACGAGTGACCTCCGGCGGGCTGCGGACACGGCCGCCCCCCTGCTGACGCTGACCGGCCTGTCGGCGATCGCCGACTCGCGCTGGCGCGAGATCGCCAACGGCCAATGGTCGGGCCTCCTCCCCGGCGAGATCGCAGACGGCTGGCCCGAACTCTGGGCTCGATACCGAGGGGGCGAGGACGTTCCTCGCCCAGACGGGGAACGCTGGGCCGACGTCTCCGAGCGTGTCCACCAGGCCCTCGGCGAACTCGTCGGCGAGCCCTCCACGTCGAGCGTGGCGGTCTTCACCCACGGGGGTCCCGTCGGCCTCGTCGTACAGCAGGCCCTCGGCTTGCGAACCGGCGGCAGCGTCTTTGCGGGTCCCGTCGCCCCGGTAGCCAATGCCTCCATCACCACGCTGCGATCGACGGCGACCGGGCTCGTACTCGACGGATACAACGATGTCGGCCACCTCGACGGTCCGGCCCGCCTGGCACCCGGCCATCCCGTGGCCCCCTGATACCAACATTTTCCAGGTTTCGGCTTGCTCGGCCGAAACCGGTTGCCTAGTGTTCTCCTTGTCTCTCGACCTGCTCGCTGGCATGTCGGGAGATATTGCCGAGGGCGGAGCTTGACGAGTCACATGAGACTCATTCGAATGGGCGCTTTCTTCGCGTGGTTTGCGATGGCATCACTGGCCGTAGCGGGTTTCGCGGCGTTCACACCAGAGACGACACCGGTCACGACCGCGACCACCGAGACCACGGTGGCGGCTGCGCAGACCGCACCGCAGGCCGAATCCGACATCGGAACGTTGGCGGGCCGGGTGGCGGCGATGAACTTCGCCACGTCGAACATCTACGCCACGGGCGAGTCCGCTCCGAATGTCCAGGCGCTGATCGAGTCCCAGGTGGCAGAGGTCGCCTCGACCACCGCCTCGACGACACCTCCGACGACCGTACCGCCGCCTCCGACGACCGCCCCGGAACAGACGCCGCCGACCACCGCGCCGCCACAGACCACCACGACCACCGCTCCCCCGACCACGACCACCGTTCCGGAGACCACGACCACCACCGTGGGAACGACCGTCACCTATCCCGCCCCGTCCGGCGCCGATCAGGACGCCTTCGACGCGCTGGTCGTCGGACCCTGGGCCGGACTCGTCGAAGCGCACTTCGCCCCGTCGGACGCCGCTCGCGCCCTGCAGGTCATCTGGTGCGAGAGCCGCGGCGACGCTTCGGCCACGAACGGAAGTTCAGGCGCAGCCGGCTTGTTCCAGCACCTGCCGCGCTTCTGGGAGGAGCGTTCGACCGCCGCCGGCATACCCGGCGCGAACATCTACGAGCCCACCGCCAACGCCACGGTGGCCGCATGGCTCGTGTACCAGGGCGGGGGTTGGAAGCACTGGTACCCGTCGGCCCACTGCTGGGGCTGAGACCGATGAGGCTCGGACGTACCGCGCGAATCCTCGGGCTGCTCGGCGGTATCGGAGCGGTCGTGTGGGCGATGCGCGACCGGTTCGTGTCGATGCCCCTCCCACGCCAATCCGAACCCCCGGTGTTCCGGGCGACCTCGCCGAGCCCGGCACCCGCCGAGCACGCCACCGACACGGAAGCTCCTGCGGCGATCGACGACCTCACCGAGATCAGCGGCATCGGACCGGTCTTCGCCGGCCGGTTGCGTGTGGCCGGAATCATGACGTTCGCCCAGCTCGCCGAAGCCGGCGCCGCTCGAGCTGCAGAGGTTGCTCAGGTCCCGGAGACGCGGGCCGAGCCGTGGATTGCCGAGGCTCGGACTCGAGCCTGAGCCGTCAGATCCGCAGCGTCGATACCGACTCCCACTCCTTGATCAGGATCCGGCCGAGCCCGGCGTAGAGCACGAAGGCGGCGGTCATGCCCATGAGCGTCGCCGGCGCGCCGTTGTCGTCGGCCCAGTTTCCGGCTCCTGGCAGAAGATCACGCACGACGTCGACGACGGCGGGCGGGCCGATCGGATCGATCCACTGCTGCACCGCCACGCCGAGCACGAACGCGACCAGCCCGAGCAGGTTGACACCGCGATAGAAGCCGCGTCGCTGATACAGGCCATCGGCGAGGTAGCGGCGACGGCGCACGACATAAAAGTCGGCCAGGACCACCGAGAACATCACCGCGATGATGCCTGCGAACAGGCGGCCGACGTCGAAGAGCGTCCCCTCGTCGAGGAGATACGCGCCGGCTCCGGCTCCCGCCAGAACGACGATCATGAGCAGGACGGGCGCACGGCGCAAGAAGAGTCCTCCGAGGCTGGTCGATGCGCCGTAGACGAAGCCGAACGGCTGGTCGGTCTCTCCGGCCAGGAGCCACAGACCCGCAGCCAGCAACGTCACGAAACCGGCCCCTTCGAGCAACACCGCGGTGAGCCCGTCTTCGGTGGGCGCCACACTCGTCACGATGCCGACGAAGCTCCCGGACAGCAGCAGGGCGCCGGTACCGACGCCGAAACCGAACCCGGCACCGCCGAGCGCGATGGTGGTGTCTTTCGTGAATCGGGCGGTATCGGCCGCCAGGGGCAGCCAGACCATCATCAGCAACACGACCGCGTCGACGCCGAGCCAAAACTTCCCTTGCACGGGCACCCGCTCGCTCAGGGCGGCGCCGCCGGTGATGTCCGACACCTTCCACAAGATTCCGGCGAGCACGGCCAAAGCAACCCAGATGGCGAAGCGGCGGATCCAGATACCGGCCACTCTCGCCAGCCCGGCGAACAACAGGACGCCCACGACCACCGCCACGATCGCAGTCGTGATGAGATCGTCGAGGGGGACCTCGAACTCGTTCAGAAGACGTCCCAAGAGCCGGGCACCAAGCTGGATCTCGAACGCCGCCCACGCCAAATAGAGAGCACTGACGAGAACGGCCATGAGCCATGACCCCGCCACACCGTACGACGGCTGGAGCATGAGCACCCCCGGCACGCCGACATCCGAGCCGATCACCGCCACCGCCGCCAGGATCACCGCCCCCGCCACGACGCCGAGCGGGATGATGAACGCCAACTGCCCAAACGAGAGACCGAAGCCGCCGGCACCCTCGGTGCCGAGCCTCACCCCGAGCAGCAAGGCTGGGAAGCCGAGCGAAAAGGACGCCCAGAGCGCCACGAACCGGCTCGAATCGAAGAACCGCTCGCGGTCGGAGACGGGGGAAAGCTCGAGAGGGCGTTGCACCTCGGCGAGTCTAGGGACTGTTCGGCTGTGAGAATCGCCCAGATGCCTACGATTGCATCGGTGTTGTACCTGACCGATCCCGATGACCTGGCGGACGTGCTGGAAGACCAGCCCTCCTATCGAGCCGACCAGATGCAGGCGTGGCTCTACGACACGCCGGTACTCACCACGGACGCCATGACGAACCTCCCCGCACCGCTGCGATCCGAGCTGTCGAGCGAGCTCTGGCCGTTCCGGGTCGAGACCGAACAGACCGCAGACGGCGGCGCCACGGTCAAGTGGCTGTTTCGGACTCCGGACGGCATGGCGATCGAGTCGGTCCTCATGGGGTATGCCGGCCGGATGACATTGTGCATCTCCAGCCAGGCCGGCTGCGCCCTGGCCTGCTCGTTCTGCGCCACCGGGCAGTTCGGGTTCGACCGGCACCTCGAAGCAGGTGAGATCTATGCCCAGGTGGCCTACGCCCGCGCCTACGTCCGCTCGTCACCGCTTCCGATCGGGCCCGATCGCGTCACGAACATCGTCTACATGGGCATGGGTGAGCCGCTCGCCAACTACGAACGGGTGCGGGAGTCGCTTCGGCGCATCATCGACGTCGGCGGGATGGGAGCCCGCTCCGTCACCGTCTCGACGGTCGGGATGGTGCCGGGGATGCGCCGGCTCGCCGAGGAGCCTTGGCAGGTCAGGCTCGCCGTCAGCTTCCACGCCGCCGACGACGAACTGCGATCTCAGCTCGTTCCTCTCAACCGTCGCTATCCGCTCGCCGAGGTCGAAGCGGCGGCGCGCGCCTACTTCGAGACGAAGGGCAGGCGGGTGTCCATCGAATGGACGCTCATCGACGAGGTCAACGACACCATCGATCAGGCCAGGAAGCTGGCGCCTATCGCCGACCGGTTGCAGGCTCACGTGAACGTCATCGCCCTCAACCCCACACCTTTGAGTCTGCAACGGCCATCCCGGCCGGAGCGCATCGAACGGTTCATGGCAGAGTTGCATCGGCTCGGCGTGAACTGCACCCTTCGCGACACGCGGGGGCAGGACATCGACGCGGCCTGTGGCCAACTGCGGGCGAGATCCGAGCCGGTCGAGATCGCCGGCTCGAAAGCCTCAAGACCGATTGCCGACGGCCCGATGCAACCTGGCGAAGGTTGATCTGGCAGCAACCGACGCGGTACGATTTCTGGGAAGCGGGCGGAGCTTCGACAGAGGAAGTGAACTCATGCCCGCATCCAAGCGGCGTCGATTCGCCGTCGCCGGAGCCACGTTGACGCTCGCTCTTACCGCAGCCATGTCGGGCTACACCGTGGAGCGAGGCGACACGTTGAGCGGCATCGCCGCACAGCACGGCGTGACCACCGCAGACCTGGCGTCCGCCAACGGGATCACGAACCCCGACCGAATCTACGTCGGTCAGCACCTGACCATTCCCGGTTCCGGATCGACTTCGCCAACCGCGACCACCTACGTGGTCGAGTCGGGCGACACGCTCGCTTCCATCGCTCGGCGCCTGGGCACCACCGTCGAGGCCATCGCTGCCGCCAACGGCATCACCAACCCGAACCTCGTGTATGTCGGCACCCAACTCACCATCTCCGACGCTCCTATCACCCCCTCCACGGCGCCGGGCTCGGGCGGTTCCGGCACCCACACCGTGACCGCGGGAGAGACCCTCTCCGGCATCGCGGCGCGCTACGGGACGACCGCCGCCCAGCTCGCCTCGGCGAACGGTCTGGGAGATCCGAACAAGATCCGCAGCGGTCAGGTACTGGAGGTACCGGGCAGCCGCGGGTTCGTATGTCCGGTACCGGGCGGCGACTTCTTCAACGACTGGGGCTTTCCCCGATCCGGCGGGAGGTATCACGTCGGGACCGACCTGTTCGCGCCACGCGGTACTCCCGTGCTGGCACCGGTCAGCGGGTACGTCCACCAGATCGTGGGGACGATCGGCGGCATCCAGTTCCGCCTCGAAGGGAACGACGGCCACCGGTACATCGGGACCCACATGGACAGCTTCGGCAAAGGCGGTGAGGTCCGAGCGGGTGAGGTGATCGGCTACGTCGGCGATTCGGGCAATGCGCGCGGATCGCGACCGCACCTGCATTTCGAGATCATCCTGGATCGAGCCACCAACACGAACCCGTATCCGTACCTCCAAGAGGCCTGCCGCTAGTCGAGCACGAGGTCTTCGAGCAGGTCGAGACCGACGGGACCGAAACCGAGCACGCGGGCATGGAACGCCTTGAGATCACCGCGTCCCTCGGCGCGCCACCGGTCGCGGAGGTCGAGGATGACCCGTTCTCCGGCCTTGTACGAAATGGCTTGCCCGGGCCAGCCGAGATACCGCGTCACTTCGGACTCGGCGTAGTCGCGATCGAGTCCAGCAAAGCGAACGAGGAGCTCGACCGCGCGATCGAACGTCCACGGCCCCTCCTCGATCACGACGCCGGCGGGAACCGGCAGCCCCACGTGGAGTCCGATGTCGATGACCACCCGGCACGCCCGCAACATCTGGCCCGCCAGATAACCCATCTCGTATTCGGGCAGTTCGAGGTATCCCAACTCGTCCATCAGCGTCTCGGCATACAGCGCCCAGCCTTCGCCGTAGCCCGACTGCCAGAACAGCATCCGGTGAAAGCGTGAGAGCTGATCAGCGAGGCCGACCTGCATCCCCACTTGGAGGTGGTGCCCGGGAAATCCTTCGTGATACGCCGTGGAGACCTCGTCGAACAAGGCGATGCGATCGGCGTCTCCAAACGCGTACCAAACGGTCCCGCGCCGCCCAAAGTCCTCGCTCGGACCCGTGTAGTAGGCGCCGAGCGCACCCCCGGGAGGAGCCATCTTGACGTCGATGGCGCGGATCTCGGCCGGGATGTCGAAATGGACGCCTTCGAGTTCGGCCAGGGCGGTCGCTTGACGCTGCTGCATGAGCTCGATGAACACATCGGGGGGCACCGCCGGTTCGGACTGGAGCTGCTCGAGCACCTGCTCGAACCGCGAGTCCGGATCGACCCGTTCGGCGACTTCGCGCATGCGCGTCCAGAGGCGAGCTACCTCGGCCCAACCCCACTCGTAGGTTTCCTCGGGGTCGATGGTGCTCCCGAGGAACTGGCGCACGGAGTGCTGATACCGGTCCCGGCCCACACCATCGATGTCGGGAGCATCCGACACCCGGTCGAGCAGGTATCGCTCCAGGCCGGCAAACGCGGCGCGAGCTGCCGCGGCCGCCTCCGCGACGCGACCCACCCGCGCCGCGTCGTGATCCGGACGGGCGGTGTAGGCGTCCACGACCGTTGCAAACCAGCTCTCGGCCGACGCAGCCTGTTGCGCCTGCTCGGCCCCGGCGCGCAGCTGACGGGCCGGCACCAGCAGGTTCCGGCGGGCACCTTCGTCGAGGGCGGTGCGATAGCCGACCATCGCCTCCGGGAGACGCTCGAGCCGCGCAATGATGTCATCCCAGTCGCCCTCCGACTCGGTGGGCATGAGGTCGAACGTCTCTCGATAGTCCTGGATGGGCGACGCGATGTTGTTCACGTCGCGGAAGCGGTCTCCGGCGTCGATCGACGCGATGTGGATGTCGATGTAGTCGAGCAGAACCCGCCGAGCCAGATCATCCCAGAGATCGGCGGGCGGAGGCAGGGCCTCCACGGCGCGCGCCGCCTCGGCGAGCCGAGCGCGCACCGCGGCGAGGCCGGCCGGGCTCAGGTCCGCCCACCGGTCGTCGTGTCCCCGGACCCCCATGGTGGTCGCCATCTCGGGTTGCAACGCGCAGAGGTCGTCGACGATCCGGTCACTGATGGTGTAGATGGAGTCGGACACGCCGACACGCTAGCGCCGGCGCCTGCGCCATCGGTCCGCAGTAAGGTCGCGCCATGGCCGCCACCGATGTCATCGAAGTCCGACCAGACGAACGCTTCGATGAAGCAGCGCTCCACGGCTATCTACGCGACCGCCTCGACCACGCCGACGGTCGGCTGCGGGTTCGGCAGTTCGGAGGCGGGCACGCCAACCTCACCTACCTGCTGACCTTCGACGACAGACACGATTACGTGCTGCGCCGGCCGCCCTTGGGTCCGGTTGCCCCGGGTGCGCATGATATGCGACGCGAACACTCGGTGCTGTCGCGCTTGTGGCGCACCTTCGACAAGGCCCCCCGCTCGTATCTCTACTGCGACGACCCGGCCGTTGTCGGGGCGCCGTTCTTCGTGATGGAACGGCGCGACGGCATCGTGGTCCGCTCAGTCGTTCCGGACGTGTTCGGAGGCGGGGCGGATCCCGTGGCGAACCGGAAGCTGTCGGAGGTCGTCATCGAGACCCTCGCCGAGTTCCACGCCGTCGATCCGGCCGAAGCCGGACTCGCCGACCTCGGGCGTCCCGCCGGTTTCCTGGAACGACAGGTCGACGGCTGGACGAAACGCTGGCACGGCGCCAAGGAAACCGACGATCCCGCCGCCGACGAGCTGATCTCGTGGTTGCATCGACATCTCCCGACCTCTCCCACCCCAACCCTCATCCACAACGACTGGCGACTCGACAACATGGCGGTGGCTCCCGACGACCCCGGCGTGTGCGTGGCGGTCTACGACTGGGACATGTGCACGCAGGGCGATCCGCTCGCCGATCTCGGAACCGTGCTGTCGGTCTGGTACGACCCGGGAGAGGTTCCGGCCACCCTCAATCCGATGCCGACCTTCGCCGAGGGCTTCATGACCAGGTCGGATGCGATCGACCGGTATGCCGAACGGTCGGGCACCGACCCCTCGTCGATCGACTACTACCTGGTCTTCGGATCGTTCAAGATGGCCGTGATCCTCCAACAGATCTACATCCGGTACGTCCGCGGACAGACGCAGGACGATCGGTTCGCCGCCATGGGAGAAGGCGCCCGCCATCTCCTCGCTCTCGCGCTGGCGCGGCGCGGCTGATCAGCGGGGAAACGCATCGGCCCACGGCGCGTCCAGCGCGATGCTCGACGCCAACCGGACCGGGGTGATGGAAACGATGCCATGTTCCGCCGCTTCGATGTCGGACCCGGCCCGCTCGGACGTGAGGTGGACCGCCCCGCCGAAATCGTGCCGGAACACACCGCTTTCGACCTGGGAGAACAGCCGGTCGTAACCGACCCGCGCCAGGCTCGTGATCCGCCGCGGCGTCCCGACGCCGGCGCCGGACGGAATGTTCACGCTCAGTACGTCGACCCCCGGCGGAAAGCCGTGCACGACGACGTCGGCGACCACGTCGGCTGCGACCGCCGCGGCGTCCTGCCACATCGTCGATGAGTCCGCCGACCACGCCCACGGCCGCCATTCGGCCCACGGGCGGTCGGCCCCCACGGAGAACGCCAGACCCGGCACACCGCTGATGGCTCCCTCGGCGGCCGCGCCGACCGTCCCACTCGAGGCCAGGTAGGCGAGGCCGTGGTTGTAGCCCACGTTGACGCCACTGATCACGAGCGCCGGAGTCTCGTCGAACAGGAGGTGGGTGCCCAGCTGGACGCAGTCGGCCGGAAATCCCGAACAGGCCCACACCGGGTGGTCGCCGACCGACCGCCGCTCGACCGTGACGTCGTCATGGCGGGTGATGGCCTTCCCGATCCACGATCGTTCCCGATCGGGGACCACCACCAGCAACCGGTGCTGCGAGGCGAGCGCATCGAGGAGGGGCAACAATGCCGGGGAGTCGATCCCGTCGTCATTGGTGACGAGCAGCGCGGTCACAGCCGGGACCGCGTGATGTCGACCGCAACCGGGTTCACGTCCACGGCCAGCGCCCGCCTGCCCAGGCGCTGCGCCGCCACTGCGGTCGTTCCCGAACCACAGAAGAAGTCCGCCACCACGTCGCCCGGGTTGGACGAAGCGGTCACGATACGTTCGAGCAGGCGGAGCGGCTTCTGGGTCGGATAACCGGTCCGTTCAGCCGAGTTCGTCGGAACGATCGTCATCCACCACACGTCGGTGGGCAGCTTGCCGAGGGCCGCTTTCTCGGGGCCGACCAGACCGGGAGCCATGTAGGGCAGACGGTCGATGGCCTCACGGTTGAACGTCCACGATGCGCCCTTGGCGTACCAGAGGATGTTGTCGTGCTTGCGCGGCCATCGGTCGCGGTGGCGCCCTCCGTAGTCGTACGCCCAGATGATCTCGTTGAGGAAACGCTCGGCACCGAAGATCTCATCGAGCAGCATCCGCACATGATGCACGGCGTGGAAGTCGAGATGGACGTAGATCGAACCGTCGGACCGCAGCACACGGTGCATCTCCGCCAGCCGAACCGACAGGAAGCCGAGGTACTCATCGAGCAACATCTTGTCGTCGTACGCCATGTCGGAGACCGTCTCGTAGCGGTAGGTCCGGCCGCCGAACCCGGTCCGCGTGGACGCTCCGTCACCGGTGCGGATCGACTGAAGCCGGCGCCGCTGTCCGGTCCCGAACGGTGGGTCGATGTAGATGAGATCCACCGATGCATCGTCCAGAGTTGCCAGCACCTCGAGGTTGTCGGCGCAGCGGACATCGGGCTCGAACATCGGCGGTCAGTATGGCAGTCGTCGGTAGGGTTGCCCATAGGAGGTGCACCGTGCATGTTGCTGTCTTTGCGACGCTGCGGGCCGCGGAAGGCTGCGAGCATGAGCTGACGTCGGTGATCGAAGATCTCGTCGAGCAGTCGCACGAGGAGCCGGGGACGCTGGTGTACGCGGCGCACCGGCATCGCAAGCAACCAGGCGTATTCTGGTTCTACGAGGTCTACGAGGACGCAGCTGCGCTGGAGGAGCACGCGGCGCGCGCCGGGGCACGTATGGCGGAGTTCGCCCATCTCCTGGCCGAACGGCCTCAGGTGAATGTCGTCGACGCGGTGGCCGACAAAGGCCTGGGTCTGATCCCCTACTTGTAGCGCCAGACGATCCGGCCGCGGGTGGGGTCGTACGCCGACAACTCGAGGTCGACGCGGTCACCGGGCAGGATCCGAATGTAACGGCCGCGCCGCATCTTGCCGGCGGCGCGCGCCAGCACTTCGAGGCCGCCATCGACCTCGACGCGGAACGTCGCGTTCGGGAGGGTCTCGACGACCACACCCTGCACGCGGATCACATCTTCCTGCTTCGCCACCTGGGCTCCTCTGTGCTTTCGGACGGCACCATGGTAGGTCATCTGCGAGGTGACGCCACTCAGCCGGAACGGAGCTTGCGCACCGCGTCGGAGTACCGATCCATCTGGTCGATGTACTTGCCCGTGTCGTCGCGGATGTCGGGATGCCGCTGGCCGAGGGCCACCGCCGCAAACCTGGCACCTCGGTAGTACGGCGCCATGGCGTGCACGGGCATGGCCGTGGGGCCGCTCTCGGCCGTCCCGACCAACAGGGGCTCCTGTTCGGTGGGTGGCAGTCCGAGGTCGACCACCACACCGAGCAGTTCGTCTTCGGTGATCCGATCGGCGAAATCACGGCCGACCTCTCGATAGGCTTCCGAGCCGTCGGGGGATACGACGATGACCGCCGGATGCGCCAGCCCACGCGGATCGGTCGGGTTGGCGACGCCGTACGGTTCGATGGCTCCGCTCCGATCAGGGTCCGACAGCAGCGGGAACGGCAGACCCAGCTTCTCCACCATGGCCGCGTGTTGCGCCGGGCTGTCGACGTCGATGCCGACGATGCGCGCTCCGGCGGCGAGAAACTCGTCGTAGCGTTGCGCCAGGCTGACCAGCTGGCCGTTGCAGTACGGTCACCAGTCGCCGCGCAGAAACACGAGAACGACCCCCGCGTCGAGGTGGTCGGACAGCGTCCAAGGACGCTCTGCCTGGTCGAAAAGGGTGAAATCCGCCGCCATGTCGGCCACCCTAGTGGCGGTCAGGCCGCCGGATCGTCACGTTCTTGTCGCCGAACACGCCACCAGGCGATGGATCCGCCGACCGCGGCGAGCGCGGCGGCGATGGCCAACGCCCACGGCAACAGCGGATTGGCGACCCGCGACGAGGCCGAGAGCGTGCGTCCCGTATCGTCTCCCTGGATCTGCCACGTCAACCGACCATCGGGAGAGACCTCGTCGGCATTGTGCTCGAGCAGGTCTCCGGGCAGGACGAGCGACAGCGAGATCTCGAAGAACTCATCGAACGTCTCCGCCGTCACGCCCGGCAGGTTGGCGGAGGCGGCGATCTGCTGGATGTCGCCGACCGTGGCGCGATAGTCGAACTGGTTGCCCGTACGCGTGAGCGCCAGTTCCTCGGCGATCTCGGTTCCGGCGAGGATGTCGTCGATCACGGTCGCCAATTCGTCGAGTGACTCGAATGGGCGCACGGCGCGAGCCCCCTCGAACTCGCCATCCCGAACGTTGGAGACCTGAAACCCGTCGGGGACCCCGCCGGCCAGCTCGAACGTCGACTCGGCATCTTCGAACCCGACGAGTTCGCGCAGTTCTTCGTCGAGGAGCACGACGATCGTGACCTCTCCGGAACCGTCCTCCCGGACGGTGGTTCCTTGCTCGATCCGAACCTTGCAGCCGACCGCGAGCAGCGCCAAGACCACCAGGTATACGTAGAGCTTTCGCATCGGCACCACGGTAGCGGTAGCGGGACGGCTCAGAGGTCGGGGCACGAGACCGGTCCAGGAGCCAGAACCCCGTCGGAGCCATCCACCCATCCGAGCGAACGATCGGCGAGACGGCCCGCATCGTCGACGGACGACGGCCGACCCCCGATGGCCAGATCGAGAGGCACCAACTCCACGCGGAGGTCGTCGCCATCAGTTCGCACGCGGAACAAGGCGGAACGCGACGACTCGTTGGCGGCAGACGGAAACGCCAGGTTGCCGGTCGAATACAGGACCCAGGCATCGCCGATCCGCTCAACGCCTTGCAAGACGTGCGGGTGGCTCCCGACGACGAGGTCGGCACCGGCGTCTACGAACACCCTGGCCAGTCGACGCTGCAGCTCGTTCGGACACGGTTGCTTCTCCGTGCCCCAATGCACGAGTACGACCACGAGATCGGATGACGCGGCGGCTCCCGTGATGGCCTGGCGGACCAGGTCGAGATGGCGGTCATAGGCAGACGCCAGCCCGATGTGATCCGGACCCGCCATCCACGACGTGTTCGGCAACACCCGCGAGACCCCGACGAAACCCACGGCGGTTTCCCCGACCTCGACGACCTGTGGCCGGTAGGCGTCCGCCTCGACGCCCGCACCCACCCATCGAACCTCGGCGGCGTCGAGTATTTCGACGGTACGAGCGAGCCCGGCGGCGCCGAGGTCGAGGCTGTGGTTGTTGGCGAGCGAGACGACATCGATACCGGCTTCGGCCAGCAGGTCACCCGACACCGGCGGCGATCGGAACACATATTCCTTGTCCGCGGGGGTTCCGACATCGGGTTCGGCGATGGCCGTTTCGAGGTTGACCACGGCGACGTCGGCGTCCGTCAGCAGTGCGGCGATCGCACCGAACGGGTCCCGATCCGCCAGCCCATGCGTGAAGGAGACGTCGCCACCGAACACCAGCACGATGCCCGATTCCGCCGCGACCGACGTGGTCGTGGCCACGGTCGACGCCGGGGCGGGCCGGGTCGTCGACGGCGCAGCATCCTGAACGGTGGTCGATGGGACGAGCGGAGCCGATTCGGCGACGCGATGGTTCCGTTCACCGACGCCACACGCGACGACCAGGGCAAGACATCCGGCGATCCAACGCGGCACGGCCGGACGTTACCGATCGGATCGCTGTGCGGGGTGGATCCTCAATTGCGTCCGATGACGGGCAGCCCTGCGGCCTGCCAGGCGTGGAAGCCTCCGATCATGTCGCCGGCCCGCTCGAAGCCCATGTCGGTCAGCAGGGCGGCTGCCCACAGCGAGGAGTAGCCGTCGTTGCAGACGAGCACGAGATGGCGCGCCGGATCGGCGACCCTCGGGTCGGCGCGCTCCCCTTCCGGGTCACAGCGCCACGGGAGCACCGACAGCCGGATCTGCACCGAGTCGGGCAAGGACCCCTCGGCCTCGATGTCGGCGCGTTCACGCAGATCGACCAGTACGGCGCCCTCGGCGGCGGCCGCCCGAGCCTCGGCCGGCGTGAGCCGGTGGACTCGGCTGGCCCACACGTCCATGTGGTCGGAGAGCGACATCGGCATCATGGGTCGGAGACCTGTTCGATCATCTTCCGCTTCAGCGCGGAGAGCTCTTGCGTCAACGATACGTGATAGCGATGCGGATTGACGAGGCGACGCACGCCGGGGTCCAGCCGGTCGATGTCGAGCTGGCGCCGGCGTCGGGCTTCTTCGACGCCACCCTGCGTCCCGGTGCTGCGGCCCTCGGCCCACACCGGCTGCAACAGGCGCTCTACGTCGCCGACCTGATCGACGGCGAGTATCCGCTCGACACCCGGTTGGTCGGGGTGGAGGAGCACCAGGGGACGATCTTCGAGCGTCTCATGCGCGAGCGAGACGACGTCGGCGGTTGCCAGCCCGCGCCGATCGTAGACCCGCCAGAGAGCCTTGCGACCGGGGTTCTGCATCTTGATGGGCGAATTCGAGAGCTTGATGGCCGGTTGCCATGTGTCCGTGTCGTCGGCGACCGCCACCGCTTTGTAGACCCCGTCGAAGCTGGAGTCTCCGTCCGATGTCACCATCCTCGAACCGACTCCGTAGACGAGGCGCGGCAGCAAGGCGTCGGCATCGACTCCGTAGCGCGGTGCCTCGTCGACGATCTGGTTCCGGATCTGCCAGATGGTCAGTTCGTCGAGCTGACTCGACAGGACGATGCGCGCCGCGTCGAACCCGGCCGCGTCGAGCATGGCGGCGGATCGGACCGCCAGGTGGGCCAGGTCGCCGGAGTCGAGCCTGATGCCGACCGGTTGATGCCCACGCCGCCGGAGCTCCTCGAACACCCGGATGGCATGGGGAACACCGGATTGCAGGGTGTCGATGGTGTCGACCAACAGCACGCAGTCATCCGGGTACACGTCAGCAAACGCCTGAAATGCTTCCAGTTCTCCTCCGGCCACGGCCATGAACACCTGAATCATGGCGTGCCCGTGCGTCCCGGCCGACCGAGCGTTCAAGTCCAACGCAGCTCCGATGTTGGAGGTGGCCGAGGCGCCGCCGATGAGCGCCGCCCGCGTCGCGGCATTCGCCCCCCAGGCAGGCGCGCGCCGGGCCCCGAACTCGAGCACGTCGCCACCATGGGCGGCTTCGACGACCCGCGAGGTCTTCGTGGCGATGAGCGAGGCGAAGTTGAGCTGATTCAAGAGGGGCGTCTCGGCGATCTGCGCGATCGCCAGAGGTCCCTCCACCACTCCGATCGGCGTGTTGGGATGCACCACGCGACCTTCCGGGACGGCCGAGATCCTCATCGACGAAAACGACCCCGCGTCGGCCAACCACCCGAGGAACTCGGGCCCGAACAAGCGGCTCCCATCCCCGGCTGGCACCCGCGCCAGCGCCTCCAGGTCGGACGGCGTGATGCTGGTGGCTTCGAACCATGCGAGCAGTGGCCCCAAGCCGGCCGTGATCGCGTAGCCGGCCTGGTGATTCCCGTAGTCGGGATTGGCCCGATAGAAGTAGTCGAACTGGGCGGTCCGTTCGGCGAGCCCGTACGCGTGGTAGAGCTGTGCCATCGTGAGCTGGTAGTGGTCGGTGAAGAGGAAGCCGGTGTGGTGCACACTCCGACCCTACGCCCGAACGAGCCGCGGGTAGGGTTCGCGCATGGACACCTACGACCCTCGATCGGCGCTCGTCATCGTCGACATGCAGAACGACTTCGCCGATCCCAGCGGCAGTCTCAGCGTCCGCGGCGGAGACGAACTGGTGGGTTCGGTGAACGCCGAGATCATTCGTGCGACATCGCACGGCGCCTTCGTCGTCTACACCCAGGACTGGCACCCGGCCGTCACTCCCCACTTCGCCAAGGACGGCGGCATCTGGCCGGTGCACTGCGTCGCCGACAGCTGGGGCGCCGAGTTCCATCCCAGGCTGGTGGTGGCAGGGCCGTCGGTCCGCAAGGGTGTCGGTGGCGAAGACGGGTATTCGGGTTTTACCGTGCGCGATCCCGTGACCGGGGCCGAGACTCCCACGGGACTCGCCGCCCTGCTGCGCAGCCGCGGCATCGACCGGGTGGTGGTCGCCGGCCTCGCGCTGGACTACTGCGTCAAGGCCACGGCACTCGATTCGGTCGCGGCCGGTTGGGCCACGACCGTACCCCGCCGCCTCACGGCGGCCGTCGACCTCGAAACGGGCGACGGTGAACGTGCGGCCGAGGAACTGGCCGAAGCGGGGGTGATCATCTCGTGAAGATCGAGGTCACGGCACACGGGCCGTACGAGGTCACCGGCGACGTCCCCCTCGTTCCTCGGACGCCGGTGTACACGGAACACGGTGAGCCGATCACGTGGAAGACCGAACCTCCGCTCGACCACGACGCCACCTACTACCTGTGCCGTTGCGGACAGTCGAACACCAAGCCCTTCTGCGACGGCTCCCACGCCTTCGCCAGGTTCGACGGCGCAGAAGCCGCACCGACCACCGACTCGGCAGACCGGGCCGAACGGTACGAGCGAACCGGCATCACGGTCACGAACGACGGAGAGCTGTGCGTCCACGCCGGCTTCTGCGGCAACCGACTCACGAATTGGTACCGCATGCTCGCCGACGTCGACGACTCCGTGGCTCGCCTTCATCTCGTCGGCATGCTGGAGCACTGCCCATCGGGGGCACTGACGGTGGAGATCGACGGCGACGTTCTCGAGCCCGATCATCCCGCTCAGATCTCACCGGTGGCCGACGGTCCACTGTGGGTGACCGGATCGATCGAGATCGTCCGAGCCGACAGCGAACCGTTCGAGGTGCGTCCGCGGGTGACGTTGTGTCGCTGTGGAGCGTCGAAGACCAAGCCGCTGTGCGACGGAACCCACAAGGACATCGGATTC
>JBFKPQ010000011.1:0-31520 GCA_041628225.1 Acidimicrobiia bacterium
CGTCGGCGCCGGCCACGTCGTGCTCCTGCCGGCCGACCCCGACCGGAGCGCCCACCGCATCAGGACGCGGCTCGAGCGTCTCACCGGACTCGGGATCGGCGTCGTGATCACGGACACGTTCGGCCGCGCCTGGCGGCGGGGCCTCACCGATGTCGCCATCGGCGTGTCCGGTCTTGCGGCCATCGTGGATCTGCGCGGTACCCACGACACGCATGGGAACCTGCTCGAGGTCACCGAGGTGGCGGTCGCCGACGAGATCGCCGCCGCCGCCGATCTGGTGATGGGCAAGGCGCGGGGCATCCCGGCCGCCATCGTGCGCGGCGTGGAGGCACACGGACATGGACGAGCGGCAGACCTGATCCGACCGCCCGCCGAAGATCTCTTCCGCTAGGGGCGCAACCAGGCGACCGTCTTGGCCACGCCCTTGTCGAGCGGCGTCCACGCCTCCCACCCGAGCGTCGACTCCGCCGCCGACGGATCGAGACAGCTCCGGACGATGTCGCCGGGTTTCGCATCGGCCATGCGAGGGGTATCCGGCCCGCCGGCTGCGGCGGCCACCAACGTGTGCAGTCGGCGGATCGACGTCTCGATCCCCGTCGACACGTGCAGAACCCGTCCTGCAGCCCTCCGGCTCCCCGCCGCCTTCACGATCGCGTCGACGACATCCGTCACGAACACGAAGTCCCGAGTCTGCGTTCCGTCGCCGAAGATCGTTCCCGGCCGCCCGGCGAGAAGGCTTCTGGCGAAGATCGCCACCACCCCACCCTCTGCAGAGGCGTTCTGGCGCGGGCCGTACACATTCGAAGGAGCGAGCGTGACGGCCGTCAGGTCGTGGGCCCGCTCGTACAGCTCGACGTAGATCTGACCGGCCAGCTTGGCGGCTCCGTACGGCGCATCAGGGCGCGGCTTGTGCGACTCCTTGGACGGCAGGGTGGCGCCTGCGCCGTGCAGGGCACCGCCCGACGACACGAACACGAAGGCATCGGCCGACCGGGACGCTTCGAGCACGTTGATCGTCCCGAGCACGTTGACCGACGCATCGTGGAGCGGATCGGCCACCGACGCCGGGACGGAGGCCTGCGCGGCTAGGTGGAACACCGTCGCCGGGCGGAAGCGTCCGAAGACCGTGGCGAGATCCGGGTCGCGAATGTCGAGCTGGTGGAGCTTGACCGAGCCGCGTCGGCGTGCGTCCGTCAGATGATCGGCGCGGCCCGTCCCCAGGTCGTCGACGACGAGAACCTCGTGACCATCGTCGACGAGCCGGTCGACCAGGTGGGAGCCGATGAACCCCGCTCCCCCCGTCACCACCGACCTCATGCCTGCACCGATCGCAGGTAGTCGGCGGTGGTGGCGAGCCCGACTGCCAGGGGCGTCGACGGCGACCAGCCGAATTGCTCCCGAGCCAGGGTCAGGTCGGGCCGGCGCCGCTTCGGATCCGCGTCGGGGAGAGGATGGAACGTGCGGCCGTTGTCGCCGAGCAGTGCTTCGACCGCCTCGGCGAGTTCGAGCATCGTGATCTCGGCGTCGCTGCCCAGGTTGATCGGTCCCGAAACCCGCCGTTCGATCACTTCCAGAAGACCGTCGAGGAGGTCATCGACATAGCAAAACGACCTCGTCTGCGTGCCGTCGCCGAAAATCGGGAGCGGTTCGCCGGCGAGCGCACAGGTCAGAAAGGCGGTCACCACCCTCCCGTCGCGGGGGTCCATGCCGGGCCCGTACGTGTTGAAGAGGCGGACGATGGAAGCCGCCCGGATGCGACCGGTTCGCCGGTAGGCGTGGATGAGCGATTCCGCATAGCGTTTCGACTCGTCGTAGCAGGCACGCTCCGAACCGGTGTCGACCGCACCTCGATAGGTCTCGGGTTGCGGGTGCACCTCGGGATCGCCGTACACCTCGGACGTCGACGTGTACAACAGGTGGGAGCCCCACGTCTGGACACGATCGAGGATCTGCCGGGTGCCCTCGGCACCGGTGCGCAGCGTCCCGACGGGATCCAGCAGGTATCGGGGCGGGGAGGCCGGCGATGCGAGGTGTGCGACGAGGTCGTACGGTCCGTCGAGATCGGGGGGATCGACGACCGACCCTTCGATGATCCGAGCCGTCAGACCCTCCGCCAGCGGCGATGGCGAGGAGAAGTCGTCGAGCACGGTCACGTCGGCACCTTCCGAAAGGAGGCGGCTGGTGAGATGCGATCCCAGGAATCCTGCGCCGCCGGTGACGAGGACCTTCACCGTCCGACGCCGACGTACGTCAATCCGGCAGCTCGCACGCCGGCCGGGTCGAGCAGATTCCGGGCGTCGACCACGACGGACCCGCGCATGGCGTCGGCGACGGCCCGGAGGTCGACCCGCGTGAACTCGGGCCACTCCGTGGCCACCAGCAGCACGTCCGCCTCCTTCGTCGCCTCGAGCGGCCCGTCGGTGAGGTCCACACCGTCGATCCGCGCGTGCGGGTCGTACGCTCGCACGGTGGCTCCCTCGGTCCGGAGCTGGGAAGCCAACCACGCGGCCGGCGACTCTCGGACGTCGTCCGTTCCGGCCTTGAACGCCAGCCCCCACACCGCCACCGTCGAGCCGGGGAGCGATCCGACGGCCGACCGAACCTTGTCGATGATCCGATGGCGCTGCTGATCGTTCACGGTGATCACCGTGTCGATGAGCGAGAACTCGTACCCGGCCTCCAGCGCGATCCGGGACAGCGCCCTCGTGTCCTTGGGAAAACACGATCCGCCGAACCCGGGGCCCGGCCGCAGGAACGAATGCCCGATCCGCTGGTCGTATCCCATACCGAGCAGCACATCGTGGACGTCTGCCCCCACGGCCTCGCAGACGTTCGCGATGGCATTGGCGTACGTCACGCGGGATGCCAGGTAGCCGTTCGACGCATATTTGACCATCTCGGCCGACACCGGGTCGGTGACGAGCACGGGCGCATCGATCGGGCGGTAGAGCTCCACCAGGCGATCGGCACCGGCATGGTGGCGGGCACCGATGACGATGCGGTCGGGGTTCAAGAAGTCGGCGACCGCGCGGCCCTCCCTGAGGAACTCCGGATTCGAAACGACCTGGACGTTCGTGCCGAGGAGCGAGGCGAGCCGCTCGACCGTTCCGACCGGAACCGTCGACTTGATCGCGACGACCGCGCCAGCCTCCAGCGACGAAGCGATCTCGGAGACCACGAGATCGATGAGCGAGGTATCGGCCGAGCCGTCCTCAGCCGGCGGTGTCGGGAGGGCCAGGAACACGACTTCGGCATCGACGACGGCTCGCGCGTTGGAGGGTTCGGTCGTCAGCAATCCTGCCCGCAGGGCGCCCGTGAGCATCTCGCCGAGACCCTGCTCGAACATCGGCGGTTGTCCCGCGCCGATCTTGGCGAGTTTGTCTCCGTCCGCGTCGGCCAGGACGACTTCATGGCCGATCGCCGCCAGGCCGACGGCCTGGATGAGCCCGACGTACCCGGCTCCGATCACTGCTATCCGCATGGTTCTCCCCTGTCGGCCACCACGCTAATCAGGATTGAGGAGCGTCCGCCCCGATGACGACCAGCGCGTCGACGCCGGACGGTGGCGAACCGGTGACGACCTCGCCGAAGCCCAGCGCCGCGGCCAGTTCGGCCGCGGCCGCCGACTGCTCGGCCACCACGATCTGTGTCACCGGAATGTCGAACGTCGCGTGATCGCCGATGCCGGCGACCTCGTATCCGGCGTCGGTGAGCACCGTTGCCCACGTCCCGGCCACGCCGGAGCGACCATTGCCGTTCTCGATCCGCACGACGGAGAGCTGAACGGGTTCGACGGCGGCCGAAGATCCCCCGCCCGCCGAAAACGCGGCGATCATGTCCGACGCGTCGGGTTCCACCGGGATCTCGTACCAGATCCCGTCGATCCGCTGGGAGGCGGTCGGCAAGGTCATCGTGTCGATGTCGTCGCCGCCGAGCGAACGAAACGCCACCGCCAGAGACAGCAGATCGAGGTCGACGAAGGCCGGGTCGACCGTGAGATATCCGGCCATCTGATCGACGAGCGACTGCACGCCGATGAGGTTGGTCGGCCGACGCATCTCGCCGAGAATCGCCAGCATGAGCTCTTGCTGGCGGGCGGTGCGGCCGATGTCGTTCGCCACGACGCTCACCCATTGTCCGTCGACCTGCTCCTGGTAGGACCGGGACCGAGCGTAGGCGAGTGCCATGCGACCGTCGAGACGCTGCGCACCCGCTTCGACCGACAGACCCGACTTCGTGTCGCGGGCCGGATGATCGAACTCGATGGTCAAACCGCCGAGCTCGTCGACCAGCCCGGCGAATCCGACGAAGTCGATCTCGCTGTAGTGATGGATCGGAATCCCGAAGGTGCTCTTGACCGTCTGCACCATGAGGCGAGCACCCCCGAACGCGTACGCGGCGTTGATCTTCTGGGTGCCGTAGCCATCGATCGTCACGCGCAGGTCGCGTGGAATGCTCAAGATGGTCAGTCGTCCCGTCGCCGGCACGACCCGGACGAGCATGATCACGTCGGCACGCTGACCTCCGAAGTCACCGAAGTCGCCGGCCCACTCGTCGGGGAGGTTCTCCCGTGAATCGGACCCGAGCACGAGGAACGTGAGGGGGTCGGACGACCGCGCCGGCGGCGGATCGAGAGCGTCGGCGACGTCTTCGACCTTGGCCACTCGGGTCTCGATGGTGTTCTCGACGGCGTTGATCTGCCACAGCACGAAGACCACGGCCAGATTGGCGAGAACGAGGAGGACGATGATGACGCGCCGTAGCCACGACCAACGCGAGGTGTTCATGTTCGGAGAGAGATTACCCCGTCTAGTAGATCACGAGTTCGGCCGAAGGCAAGGTGGCCGCCAGGAACCGACCGATGCGTGTGATGGCGTCGTGGGCGGCTCCGGCGTGATAGCCGGGGCGGTCCGGATTCATGAAGTCGTGGCCGGTGTCGTCGTACAGGATCCATTGTCCGGTGGCGTTCATCTCGGCGGCGACATCGACCCCTTCGGCAGGGATCAGGTCGTCGTCGCGTCCATACAGGCCGAGAACCGGAATGGTGAGGCGCTCGAGCGCGTCCGCGACGTGGAGCTGCCGGTCCTCGTCGCCGGCCAGCGGCGCATACACGGCCACCACCGAACCGATACCTGGGCGGTGGGCGCCGGCCAGCAAGGCAAACCGGCCACCGGTGTCGACGCCAAAGACGCCGACCGGGCCGCTCCGCGACCAGTCGAGATCGGGGCTCTGTGAAAACCCGATCACCTCATCGATGTCCGTCAGCGCACGCCGGTCGGGCAGAGTGGCGTAGGCGGCCACCGCTTCGTCCAGATCGCGCGGCTTGCGACCGCGATACGAGTCTACGGAGATGGCGGCGAATCCTCGCCTCGCCAAGGCTCGGCACAGATCCTTCTCGAACGACGTGAGGCCGTAGATCCCAGGCACCACCACCACGGCCGGATACGCCCCTTTGGCATCGGGACGCGCCACATAGCCGGGCTGGGTCCGGCTACCGACCGGAACCCCATAGCTGCCGTACAGGATGTTGTACGTGCCTTCGTGCGGCATCACCGCCACCGCTCATCCTCCTCGTGTGGACGGACCGCAGGCTAGCCGTCCGTCAGTCGCCGTCCCGTACGTGCCACACCTCACCGGCCCGCAGGCGGACCGTGCCCGTGTCCGTCGCGACGACGAGCGCACCTTGCGCATCCACATCGATGGCTCGGCCACGTCCCGATGGCTCCCAACGTATCCGACTCCCCACGGTCGAGCACGCCGCGCGGTACTCGGCGCGTCCCCACCTTTCGGGGCCGGCGGACATCCGACGCAACAGCGCGGACGCGAACGCTTCGACGAGGGCCTTCCGAATGCTCTCGGGCGCGTCGGCGTCGAACAGCTCGGCGGAGCCGGCCGGGGCCGACTCCCAACGGAGGTTGAGGCCGAGCCCCACCACGACCAGGTCGTCGGTCACCTCGCAGAGCACGCCGCCCACCTTTCCGGCGGGGGTCAGCAGGTCGTTCGGCCACTTCAAGGTGACGTCCGAGCGGAACGGTCGAAGTACCTCTCGGGCGGCGAGGCCGGCGACGAGCGCCAGCTTCGGCATGTCGAGCGGCGGCCAGTCGAATCGGAGCCCGATGGACGCGGCGACCGCCTCGTCCGCCGATACCCACCGCCGACCACGGCGACCCCTCCCCGCCTCCTGACGACGGGCGGACACGACGACGGGCACGCCGTCTCGCGCGCGCCGTCGCGCTTCGTCTTGCGTGCTTCCGACCACGTCGAGATCGATCACGTCGTAGGGTGTATCCATCCTCGAGTCCGCGAGGTCCAACCTCGTGAGACCCTACAACCGGAGCGTCGAGAGCGTGGGAACTGAACAGCGAATCGAGACCCTACGACGGTTGCGCGAAGAAGCTCTCCACGCCGGAAGCCAACGCGCCGTCGACCGCCAGCACGACCAGGGCAAGCTCACCGCGCGCGAGCGGATCGCCCACCTGCTCGACAAAGGCTCGTTCCAAGAGCTGGACATGATGGTGAAACACCAGTCGTCGGGCTTCGGCATCGAGGACCAACGACCACCGGGCGACGCGGTCGTGACCGGCTGGGGCACCGTCGATGGCAGAACCGTCTTCGTGTTCGCGGAAGACTTCACCGTCTTCGGGGGTTCGCTCGGCAAGGCCGTCTCGGACAAGATCTGCAAGGTGCTGGACATGGCGCTCGAGGTGGGCGCACCGGTGATCGGCCTGAAGGATTCCGGCGGCGCCCGCATCCAAGAAGGGGTGGCATCGCTCGACGGATACGGACGCATCTTCGAACGCAACGTGCAGGCATCCGGCGTGATCCCGCAGATCTCGGTGATCATGGGTCCGTGCGCGGGGGGCGCCGTCTATTCGCCGGCCATGACCGACTTCGTCTTTCAGGTCGACGGCACATCGCACATGTTCATCACCGGCCCGGAGGTCATCAAGACCGTCACCGGCGAAGACGTCACGATGGAGGACCTCGGAGGGGCCCACGCCCATGCCGCCCGTTCGGGCGTGACCCATGTCGTCAGCGCCGACGGCGAATCGGCCCTCGAAGGCGTGCGCTACCTCCTCAGTTTCCTCCCGCAGAACAACATGGAGGTTGCGCCCTACTTCACGCCGGGCGATGTTCCCGACCGGGTCGAGGACGGCCTGGACGCCATCATTCCCGATTCGCCGAACCAGCCGTACGACATGGTCGACCTCATCGAGCTGGTCGTCGACGACGGGGAGTTCTTCCAGATCCACGAGGCGTTCGCCCAGAACATCGTGGTGGGTTTCGCCAGGCTCGACGGCTACTCGGTCGGGGTGGTCGCCAACCAGCCGGCCGTGCTCGCCGGGACGCTCGACATCAGGGCGTCGGAGAAGGCAGCAAGGTTCGTCCGGTTCTGCGACGCGTTCGGCATTCCCCTCGTGACGTTCGTCGACGTACCCGGATTCCTGCCGGGCGTCGAGCAGGAACATGGAGGGATCATTCGCCACGGCGCCAAGCTGCTCTACGCCTATTGCGAGGCCACGGTGCCGCGGGTGACCGTCATCACCCGCAAGGCCTACGGTGGCGCCTACCTCGTCATGAACGCCCGCGGCATCCGGGCCGACCTGGTCTACGCGTGGCCGTCGGCCGAGATCGCCGTCATGGGCGCCCAAGGCGCGGTGAACATCGTCTTCAGACGTGAACTGCAGGACGCCGACGACGCCGAAGATCGCCGCGCCGAGCTCATCGAGGACTACGAGCAGCGTTTCAACAACCCCTATCGCGCCGCCGAGTTGGGGCTCGTCGACGAGGTGATCGAACCCCGCGAGACGCGTGCCAAGCTCATCCGGGCCCTCGAGATGCTTCGCAACAAGCGCGAGTCGCTCCCGCCCAAGAAGCACGGCAACATCCCCCTGTGACCACTACCTAGGATGGCCGACGTGGAATCCGTGCTCATCGCGAACCGCGGCGAGATCGCCGTTCGCATCATCCGCTCGGCGCGCGAGATGGGGCTGCGTACCATCGCCGTCTACTCCGAACTCGACCGCGACACTCTCCATGCGCGCCTCGCCGACGAGGCATGGAACATCGGCGGCGCCCCCGCCGCCGAGTCGTACCTCAACACCTCTCGCATTCTCGAGGTGGCCGCGGAGGCCAAGGCGTCGGCCATCCACCCCGGGTACGGCTTCCTGGCCGAGAACGCAGACTTCGCCGAAGCCGTGTCCGCTGCCGGCGTCATCTGGGTGGGGCCCCCGGCCGATGCCATCCGGACCATGGGAGACAAGATCGCCAGCCGCGTGGCGGTCGAATCCGCCGGCGTGCTCAGCGTCCCTGGAACGTTGGAGCCACTGGAATCGGCCGACGATGTCGCGGCCGTCGCCGCCGAGTTCGGCTACCCCGTCGCCATCAAGGCCGCCCACGGCGGTGGCGGCAAGGGCCTGCGGGTCGTGTACGGCCCCGACGAGTTGACGGCCGCCTACGACGGGGCGCGGCGCGAAGCCGACGCGTACTTCGGGAACCCGGCCGTCTACGTCGAGAAGTATCTGGTGAAGCCGCGGCACATCGAAGCCCAGATCTTCTGTGGGGCCGACGGGACCGGGTGGTTCCTCGGCGAACGGGACTGCTCGGTCCAACGCCGTCACCAGAAACTCATCGAGGAGACGCCGAGTCCGGCCGTGTCGCCAGAGCAGCGAGCGGCGCTCGGCAAGGCGGCCGTGGCCGCGGCCGAAGCGTGTGATTACCGGAATGCGGGCACGGTGGAGTTCCTCATGGATCGAGAGGGAGCCTTCTACTTCCTGGAGATGAACACGCGCCTGCAGGTCGAGCACACCGTCACCGAGATGGTGACCGGCCTCGACCTCGTGGCACTGCAGCTCCGGGTCGCGGCGGGCGAAGACATCGACCTGTCCGACGTGCGGGCCACCGGCCACAGCATCGAATTCCGCATCAATGCCGAGGACCCCGGCGCCGGGTTCTTGCCCGCCCCCGGCCAGGTCGTCGACTACCGCGAACCATCGGGACCGGGGGTGCGCGTCGACGGATGGATGGAACCCGGCACGCGCGTCTCCCAGTACTACGACAATCTCATGGCGAAGCTCGTCGTCTGGGCGCCGACCCGGGCCGAAGCCATCGCCCGCGGCAAGCGCGCGCTCGGCGAGTACCGCGTCACCGGTGTTCCCACCACGATCCCGGCCCATCTCGCCGTCCTCGACCATCCGAGCTTCGTGAACGGTGACCACCACACGCGGTTCCTCGAAGAAGAGGCCGTGATGCCGCGCACCCCGCTCCATACCGATCCGACCCTGCCCGAAGCCGAAGCCGAAACCCAGCGCTCGATGACCGTCGAGGTCGGGGGCCGGCGGTTCGACGTCACGTTCTGGGCGCCGGAGGCACCGCAGGAGAGCTCCGACCGCCGGCCCGGCACGAGGCGGCGCCCCCCGAAGCTGGCGAAGTCGGGCCCGGGCGCGTCGGCCGATGCCGGAGTCGTCACGGCCCCGATGCAGGGGACCATCGTCAAGGTTTCGATCAAGGCGGGCGAATCCATCGACGCCGGAGATCCGATCTGCGTCCTCGAGGCCATGAAGATGGAGAACGAGGTCAAGGCCGCCGTGGGAGGAGCCGTCGTCGAACTGCGGGTCAAACCCGGGGACACGGTCACCCCCGGTCAGGTCATCGCCATCATCCGCTGATCAGTCGGCCGCTTCGGTGAGGCTCTCCGAGAGGCTCGGGTGGACCATGAGCGTCTCCACGAGCGTCTCGACCTGGAGTCGACCCTGCACGGCGAGCGCCAGGATCCCGATGAGTTCCGAAGCCCGGTGTCCGACGATGGTCCCGCCGAGCACCTCATGGGTGGCGGGGTCGGAGAAGACCTTCACAAACCCGCGGGTCTGGCCCTGGATCACCGATCGCGAGTTGGCGGCAAACGGCACCTTGGTGGAACGGATCCGCCGGCCGGCCGCCGTGATCTCCGCCTCGTCGAGCCCCACCGAGGCGATCTCCGGTTCGGTGAAGATCGCCTGTGCCACCCGGGAGTAGTCGAGCGGCTTGACCTGATACCCGAGGGCATGCCGGGCGATCTTGCGGCCCTGCATCGAAGCCACCGACGACAAAGGCATCTGGCCGGTCACATCACCGGCGGCATAGATGTGGCTGGCCGACGTTCGCTGATAGCGATCAACGTCGATGTATCCATGGGTCGTGTCGATCCCGGCGTGGTTGAGACCGAGGTCGGCGGTGAGCGGTACGGCTCCGATCGCCAGCAACACGTGGCTCCCCGCCACCTTCCGGCCGTCCTCGGCGTGGACGACGACCCCGTCGGAGGTCCGGTCGACGCCAATGGCTCGCGCGCCTTTGAGCAAGCGCACCCCGCGTTCCAAGAAGTCCTCCTCGAGGGTGGCCGCCACCTCCGGGTCTTTGTGCGGGAGCACCTGCTGCCGGCTGACGAGCAGCGACACGTGGCTGCCCATCGACGAGAAGATGTTGACGAACTCGACGCCCGTGACACCCGAACCGACGATGACGACGTGCTCGGGGATCTCGCCGAGGTCGTAGGCGTGCCGGGTCGTCAAGACCCGCTCGCCATCGACCTCCGCCCAGTCGGGGACCCGCGGCGCGGACCCGGTCGAAACGAGGGCGAGATCGAACTCGATGGAGACATCGCCGTCGGCGGTCTCGGCGACCGCCGTGTGCGGTCCCGTGAACCGTCCGCGACCTCGGATGATGTCGACGCCTTGATCTTCGAGCACCTCGACGGCGCTGCGCGACAGGTCCGATGAGATGGTGGCGATGCGGTCGGCGAGCGTATCGAGATCCATGTGGCCCTGGTCAACGATGAATCCCAGTTTGGCGGCGTTCCGGACCGACCCCATGCGGATCGACGAGGCCACCATGGTCTTCGAAGGAATGCAGTCCCACAGGTGGGCGGCGCCACCGACGATCGAGTCCTCGACGAGCGTCACCTTGGCGCGCAGCGACGCGGCGATGGTGGCCGCCGTGGCACCGGCCGGACCACCGCCGATGATGAGAAACCGTGGTCGGTCGTCGACGTTCATCCCGTGTCCTCGCAAGTCGGATCCAACACCCTAGGACGGTCGGCCGGCGCCATACGTCCCAAACGCGGCCCGGAGCACGTCGGACGCCTCGCCGATCGTCGCTCCGGCCCGAAGGGCGTCTCGCATCGGGTAGAGCAGGTTGGCGTCCGTGCGGGCCTGCCGACCGAGTTCGACGAGGGTTCGATCGACCGCACCCTGGTCGCGCCCGCTTCGCCACGCCCGAACGCGCTCCACCTGCTCGGCTTCGACCGATCGGTCGATTCGATGGACCTCGGCCCGCACCGCGCCCGCGTCGGCGAATCGATTGACACCCACGACCACATCGTCGCCCGCTTCGAGCCGACGCGCCGCGCGGTAGGCGGACTCCTCGATGGCCGCCGCCTGGACGCCGGCCTCGATCGCCGAAACGGCACCTCCTCTGGCATCGATGTCGGCGAGGAGGGCCGACGCAGCGTCTTCGACCGCGTCGGTGAGTGCCTCGACGAAATACGACCCCGCCAGTGGATCGGCCGTATCCGCCAACCCGGATTCGTATCCGAGCACCTGCTGGGTTCGGAGTGCCAGCCGAGCGGATTCGGCCGTCGGCAGCCCCAGCGCTTCGTCGAAGGCGTTCGTGTGCAGCGATTGCGTTCCACCCAGCACTGACGCCATGGCCTGCACCGTGGTCCGTACGACGTTGTTGAGCGGCTGTTGGGCCGTCAGCGTCGATCCGGCCGTTTGGGTGTGAAACCGCATGCGTTGGGCGGCGGCGTCGACGCTGCCGAAGCGATCTCGCATGACATAGGCCCACATCCGCCGCGCCGCCCGGAACTTGGCGATCTCCTCGAAGAACTGGTTGTGGCCGTTCCAGAAGAACGACAGGCGAGGAGCAAACTCGTCGACCGACAAGCCCGCATCGATCGCCGCCTCGACGTAGGCGATGCCATTGGCGAGCGTGAAGGCCACCTCTTGTGCCGCCGTCGCGCCCGCCTCGCGAATGTGGTAGCCGGAGATCGAGATCGTGTTCCACGATGGAAGCTCGGCAGCGCAGTAGGCGAACAGGTCGGTGACGAGGCGCATCGAGGGGCGGGGCGGGAAGATGTACGTCCCGCGAGCGATGTACTCCTTCAAGATGTCGTTCTGCACCGTGCCGCGCAGGTCCGCACCGCCCACACCGGACTCCTCCGCCACCAACCCATACAACAGGAGCAGCATGGGAGCGGTGGCGTTGATCGTCATCGAGGTCGACACCTCGCCCAACGGCATACCGTCGAAGAGCGTGCGCATGTCGTCGAGCGAGTCGATCGCCACCCCCACCTTGCCGACTTCACCAGCCGCCATCGGATGATCGGAGTCGAGACCCATCTGCGTGGGAAGGTCGAACGCCACCGAAAGACCCGTCTGGCCGGCGTCGAGGAGAGCATGGAATCGCTCATTGGTGGCGGCGGCCGTTCCGAAGCCGGCGTATTGGCGCATCGTCCACAGACGGCCTCGATACATCGAAACGTACGGACCGCGTGTGAACGGGAACGCACCGGGTTCGCCGAGATCGGGTTCCGCGACGGGTGGTCCGTAGACCGGTTCGACTTCGATGCCGCTCGAGGTCTTGCGGACTTCGTCTGCCACGGAGTTGCTCCCTACAATGAGTATCCTGTTGCGCGGGATCCTACCCGGCAACTTTTTCCCTCCCCCCGACGTTTGAGTGCCCATGGCATCGACCATCCACCAACTCGAGCAGCAGGACAAGCGCGGCCGCTGGTTCGTCGCCACCGCCATCCTCTTGTCCATCTCGGTGCTGACCGCATCCTGGATCGGCCTGTTCACCTTCATGTCGGCGACCGCCGCCCACGGCAGTTTCCTCGCCGTCGAAGAGAAGTACATTCCCGAAGTCGACGGAGAGGCCCTGAACCTGCCCGACCTCTCGCAGGTATCGCGCGTGTATGCCTCCGACGGAACCCTCCTCGCCGAATTGCACGACGGACGCGTGTCGGAACCGATCCGCTACGAGGAGTATCCCGAGCGCGTCATCCACGCCGTCCTGGCCGCCGAGGACTCGGACTTCTTCGAGCATCAGGGAATCGACTGGTCGGCCATCGTGTCGGCGGCCATCGACAACTTGTCATCCGACACGACCCGTGGTGGGTCGACCATCACACAGCAAGTCGTGAAGAAGACGTTCGTCGGCGATGAGCTCACGCTGAAACGTAAGATCCGAGAAGCGGTGACCGCCATCGAACTCGAGCGCCGCTACTCGAAAGAACAGATCCTCGAGTTCTACATGAACTCGGTCTACTTCGGCGCCAGCGCCTACGGCATCAATGCCGCGGCCCACGAGTTCTTCCGCAAAGACCTCGCTCAGCTGAGCATCGCCGAGGCGGCCACGCTCGCCGTGCTCCCGCGCAATCCGACCACCTACAACCCCCGACGCAACGCCGAACTGACCGTCCAGCGTCGCAACGACGTCATCACCGAGATGGTCGACTCGGGATTCATCACCGCCGCCGAAGGTGAGGCGGCCAAGGAAGAGCCGATGTTCATCGCGCCTCCTGAGACGTTCGCCTCACCGGCCGACCACGTGGTCGCCTACGTCAAACAGCAGTTGCTGTCCGAGCCCGAATTCGCCTTCCTCGGGGCGACGCGCGAACAGCGCAAACACGCCATCTTCGGGTGCCCGGCCGACGACGAGTCGTGTGAGGGCGGCGGCGGTCTCGAGATCCGGCTGACGATCGACCTCGACATGCAAAATGCCGCCCAGGACATCTTGGAGCAGTGGTTGCCACTGCCGAGCGACCCCGAGGTCGATGTGCCGACCGGTGCCATCGCCTCGGTCGACAATGTCACGGGCGCCATCATCGTCATGGCATCGGGACTGCCGTTCGACCAGGAGCAGTACGACCTCGCCGTCCAGGGCAAGCGCAACCCCGGATCGTCGTTCAAGCCCTTCGCACTCGTTGCCGCCATGGAATCGGGTGTGTCCTTGAACTCGTGGTGGGACTCGACGAGCCCCAAGGAGTTCGAGTGCCCGTACACCTGCAGCAGTCGCGGGAATATCTGGGAGGTCAGCAACGCGGGCGGCAGCCGCGGCGGTCTCATGCGGCTGTTCGACGCCACCTACAACTCCGTGAACGTCGTCTATGCCGGCGTCGCCCTGGACATCGGCGCGGAGCGTATCGTCGATACCGCGCATCGCATGGGCATCACGACCGATCTGCCCGCCGTCCCTTCGATCACGCTCGGAGCGGGTGCGGTCAGCCCGCTCGAGATGGCATCTGCCTACACCAACTTCGCGACGAACGGCCTGTGGGCGAAGCCCTACATCGTCGATTCGATCACCTCACCGAACGGCGACGTGATCTATCAGCATCAGGTCGACCGGCAGCAGGTGATCGATGCGTCGATCGCTGCGGCCGCCCGCCAGCCGCTCGAGATCGTGCCGGTTTCGGGAACGGCTCCCCGGGCCAACATCGGCCGCCCGCAAGGTGGCAAGACCGGTACCCATCAGAACTTCACCGAGGCATGGTTCGTCGGATTCGTTCCGCAGTACTCGACCGCCGTGTGGGTCGGGTATCCCGACGAACAGACGCCCCTGCGCAACGTCTTGATCAATGGCCAGCGCTACGACCGGGTCTTCGGCGGCTCGGTGCCCGCACCGATCTGGAAGCAGTTCATGGAGCGGCTCCTCGTCAACGTTCCGGTCGCCGACTTCCCGGCCGATCCGGATGGCGTGTCCGTCCACTTCCGGACGCCCACGACGACCGTGCCGTCGATCGTCGGCATGACCGAAGACGAGGCGAAGAAGGCCCTCCTGAACGCCCACCTCAACGCCTCGATCGAAGAAGTCGCTTCGCTCGAACCGGCCGGAACGGTGATCGGTCAGAGCCCCGAGGCCGGGGCGGAGATCGCCGAAGGCTCGGCCGTGACGGTCGAAGTATCGACCGGTCTGCCCCCCGAAGCGCCGCTCCCGTTGCTCATCGGCCTCACCCAGCAACAGGTGAACGAAGCGATCTTGCTGTTCGAGGAAGAGACCGAGATCACCGTCGTCATCACCTTCCGGTTCGTCGACGTCGGCGACCCCAAGGACGTCGGAAAGGTCGTCAGGACCAACCCGGCCGGCGGCTCGCTCGTATCCGACGACACCGTCGTGGTCGTCGACATCGGCGAGAAGGTGAAACAGGGCGACGACTGAGTTTGTTTAGCGACCTCGTCGCAACGTACTTGACCTCACTTGCGGTCACTTGATAGGAAGAGGGCATGGGTCGCTCAGCCGTGTCCGAAGCCATGCAAGGGAACCAACATCCTCCCGCCGCATGCCACGCCGCGCCAGCTTCGGGCACGGAGGGGCGACCCTCGATGCACGTCCGTCCGTTCGTCAGACCTCACCTGTATCCGCAGCCGGATCGAGCCGACACGTGGTGGCATGTGACGAGTCCCCTCGTCCGCACCCACTGGACCGCAGTGATCGGCCCTACTGCCGTCGCAGATCTTCTCCGGCTCGTTGCGGCGGCACAGCGCGGCATCGCCATCCGAGCCCCGCACGGGCTTCGCGCGCTCGTCACCGAGGGGATCGTCATCCCGTCCCCCGACGGTCTCTACGTCTCCGAGCACATCTGGCCGCCCGACCGGCGCCCGGGCCCTCGATATCATCGCTTGCTGCGCGGCGGCGTGCCGATGTCGACCCGACCGGGAAGACGACGCGGCGCGGGCTGAAGGGTTACGATGCCGAACCGTTCGAGAGGGTCGGCGTGATCGCCATCGGTTCGTTGTTCATCGTCATCGTCACGATCCTCATCTCGGCGCGCGTCGCCACCGTGGTCCTCATGGCCACCGGCCTCCCGATGGACATCGCCCGCTTCCAGGCCCGCTCCGCGCTGACCGGTGTCGGGTTCACGACCACCGAATCTGAATCGATCACCGGTCATCCCATCCGCCGCCGCGTCGTCCTCACTCTCATGCTCGTGGGGAACGCCGGCTTCGTGACCATCGTGGCATCGGTGATGCTCTCGTTCATCGGGTCGGGCGGGACACGACAGACCCTCCTGCGGCTGGCCATCATCGCCGGAGGTCTCCTCATGCTGGGCCTCGTCGCCCACAGCTCGACCTTCGAACGTCGATTGACGAGCGTGGTTGCTCGAGTCCTGGACCGCGTGTCCGATCTCGAGCTCCGGGATTTCCACCACCTCCTCCAGCTCAGCAAGGACTACGCGGTCACCGAGATCCAGGTGCAGCCCGGCGACTGGCTCGCCGGCCGTTCGCTGACGGCGCTCGAGCTGCCCGACGAGGGAGTTCTGGTCCTCGCCATCACGAAGCCGGACGGTTCGTTCGTCGGTGCGCCGCGCGGCGAGACCGTCATCGCCGCCTACGACACGGTCGTGCTCTACGGACGAGCGAGCGTGCTCACCGACCTCGACCGACGTCCGGCTTCTCTGGCCGGTGACGCCCAACATCGTGCGGCGGTCGCTGAACAGGAGGGAATCATGTCGGAGACCGCCGGCGACGATTGACGTAGGGTGGGCGGCATGAGCCAGATCACCAAGACCGTGACGCTGTCCGGCGCCTCGGCCACGAGCATCGAAGACGCCATCGGGACCGTGCTCGGACGCGCGGCCGAGACCATCGCGGACATCCAGCGGTTCGTCGTCGTGTCGATCGACGGATCCGTCGACAGTGCCGGCGTCGCAGCCGAATACCACGTGACGCTAGAGATCACGTTCACGGTCAAAGACTCCACGACCCACGACTGATGGCGTCGTTCGAGTCTCTGGGCGATGGCGTATGGCGGCTGCCGATACCCCTCCCCTTCCCGGCCCCCAAGGCCGTCAACTGCTATGCCTTCGAAGGGAAGGATGGTCTGACGTTGCTCGACTGCGGCGTCGCCACCGCCTCCAGCATGGACCTGCTCACCGCGGCGCTCGCCGAGTTGGGAACCCTGGCCACGCTCGTCGGCTCCCATCTCCACGTCGACCACATGGGCGCAGCTGCCCAGCTCGTCGAACGCACCGGCGCTCGCTGGGTCATGCACGAGACCACCCCCGACGACGTTCCTCTGTACAACGATTGGCCGCTGCGAGCCGGCAGGTTCGCGGACGCAGCCGCCGGCCATGGCGCACCCGCCGAGTTCGTCGATGGCCTGCGGAAACGCTGGGACGCTCCCGAGTGGTACGGCACGGCGATCGACCCGACGCACCCGGTCGCCGACGGCGACCAAATCAGCTTGTCGGACGACCGCTACCTCGAGGTGTGGTACACCCCCGGCCACCAGCGGAACCACATCTGCCTCGTCGACTCCCGTACGGGCGTGCTCTACGCCGGGGACCACGTGCTGCCGCGCATCTCCCCGTTCGTACCCTACTCGGGGCCGGACAACGATCACCTCGACGAGTACCTGGCCTCGGTCGACCGGATCGAGGCCGGCGAGTTCACGCTGGCCCATCCTGGCCACGGGTCGGCGATCGAACGCGGCTCGGACCGAGCCCATCAGATTCGCCTCCACCACGAACGCCGGCTCGACTCCATGCTCGACCATCTCGCGTCTGGACCCGCGACGGCGTGGGACGTGATGGAGGTGGCGTTCCGGCCCAATCTGAGCTTCACCCAACAGCGCCTCGCCCTGCAAGAGACCCTCGCCCATCTCCACTACCTCGACAACACCGGACGAGCCAGGGTGCGCCGCATCGGCGATCACTACGAATATGAGAGGACGGGCCGATGATCACCCTCACGACACACGACGGAGAGGAACTGGAGGCCATCCTCGATGCGCCTCCGAACCCCGACCAAATCGTCGTGTTCTGCCACCCGCATCCGGCCCACGGCGGCACCATGAACGCTCCACTGATGCGCCACGTCGCCGACGGTCTGTGCGCACGCGACGTCGCGGTGCTCCGCTTCAACTTCCGTGGGGTGGGCGCATCGACCGGAACCCACGGTGGTGGAATCCCGGAACTCGCCGACCTCGACGCCGCCTTCGACCATGCCGGTACGTTCGATCTCCCCATCGGGCTGGCGGGATGGTCGTTCGGTGCGGCGACGAGCCTCGTCTGGCTGGCCCGGACGGGCCACACCCTGCCCTGGGTGGGCATCGCCCCCCCGGTGCGTTCGAGTCGGACACCAGCACTTCCGGCGCCCGAAGAGCTTCCGGACGCGCCACGCCGCTTCATCATCGGCGACCGCGACCAGTTCGCCACCGTCGAGGACGTGCGAGCATACGCGGCATCGGTTGGCGGTGTCACCGACGTGCTGGCCGGATCCGACCACTTCTTCTACTTCCGCGAGGAGCGGGTCGCGGAACTGGTGGCAGCGGGCGTCCGCGTCTAGTCGAGTCCGAGCAGCCGGGCGGCGTTCGTCCAGCAGATGTCGTGCGTGACGGCCTCGTCGATCCCGAGGCTCTCCCAGTCACGGAGCCACTTGTCGGGCGTGAGAAATGGGAAATCGGTCCCGAAGAGCGTCCGCCGGCGCAGCGGCCCGGTGATGGCGGCCAGCAGATCCGGCGAGTAATACTTCGGCGACCAGCCCGACAACTCCAGGTACACGTTGGGCTTGTGCTCCGCCACCGCGATCGCCTCGGCCTGCCACGGATGCGACGGGTGCGCCATCACGATCTGAAGTCTCGGGAAGTCGGCAGCCACATCGTCGAGCAGGAGCGGATGGGCGTGTGCGTGGCGGATTCCGCCCCCTCCGACCATGCCCTTTCCGAGCGCGGTCACGCCCGTGTGGAACAGCGCCACGAGACCGAGTTCCTCGGCGACCTCGAGCATCGGGTACACGATGCGGTCGTTCGGCGAGAAGCGTTGTGCCGAAGGATGAAACTTGAGTCCCTTGAGGCCGAGACGCGCCGCCTCGTGGACTCCGAGCACCGCCGCTTCTCCTTTGTGGGGATCGACGCTGCCGAATCCGACAAACACATCGGGATGGTCGGCGACGAGAGCTGCGACGGCCGACGACGGGAACGGGGGCAGACGCGTCGCCGTTTCCGCATCCCAGGCCAAGAGCAGGGCTCGACCGCCGAGCGTTCGGTAGTACTCGGCGATCTGATCGGACGTCATCACCGGAAACGAGCGCCCGAAGACCTGTTCGAGTCCGACGAGGTAGGGCCCGAACGAGCCGTGCATCATCGCGGCGGTGGGCGGATGGACGTGGAAATCGAGGAATGTCACCGAGGCCGGAATCCTCGGTTGCGGGCTTCGGCCAGCTCATCCGGCCCGAACGTGCTCACCAGGTTGCGGCCCACCAGGTCGTCCGCCGCGACGCGGCGCTCGAGTTCGGCGAAATCATCATCGTCGTCGCAGTCGTAGACGACCATGGTGTCGCGGGCACCGACGAAGCGAGCATGTTCCAGTCTCCGCAGCCGGGCCACGAGTACCTCCTCGACGGTCAGGCTAGCCCGGCCAGGCGGCGCAGCCGACGCCCGGCGAGGCCCGGCATCGGCGCACCGACGCTGAGCACGATGGCAGGAGGTTCGACATCGGTCCGCAGGCGGAACTCGGAGGGAGCGATGGCGAGGGTCACTCCGAGCAGCCACTGGGCAGCGAGTCGACGAACCATCGATCAGATCCGAGCCGGTTCGCGGTACACGCCGAACTCGTCCTTCAGCACGGCCACGATCTCACCTTGGGTCGCCCTGACCCGGCAGGCGTCGATGATGTACGGCATGAGGTTGTCGTCGCGGCGAGCGGCATCTCGCAAGTGGTCGAGTGAGGCACGGACGGCGGGGGCGTCGCGTCGGGCTCTGAGGTCGTGGAGTCGAGTCGTTTGCCCCTCTTCGATCTCACGCCCGATGCGCAGGATGTCGATGGGTTCGTCGTTCTCGTCGATGTGCGTCGTCACCCCGACGATGTCGCGCCGACCGGAGTCGAGTGCCTTTTCGAACTCGTAGGCGGAATCGGCGATGGCGGACTGGAAATAGCCCTCTTCGATCCCTCGCAGCACTCCGTCCAGCATGGAGCCGTCTCCCATCCGATCGACGGCATCCAAGATGGCCAAGGCCTGTGCCTCCATCTCATCGGTGGCTGCTTCGACGAACCACGAACCGCCCAAAGGATCGATGACGTCGGCCACTCCCGTCTCGGTGGCGAGCACCTGCTGAGTGCGCAGCGCGATGTCTGCCGCCTTCTGGGTCGGCAGGGCGTACACCTCGTCGAGCGCGTTGGTGTGGAGACTCTGGGTGCCTCCGAGGATCGCCGCCAGTGCTTCGACGGCCGTCCGCACGATGTTGTTCTCCGGCTGCTGGGCAGTCAGCGACACGCCGGCGGTCTGCGAGTGAAAGCGCAGCTTGAGCGACCGGTCGTTCGTGGCTCCGTACCGATCTCGCATCCATGTCGCCCAGATGCGGCGGGCTGCTCGGAACTTGGCGATCTCCTCGAAGAAGTCGATGTGACTGTCGAAGAAGAAGGACAGGCGGGGCGCCACCGCGTCGACTTTCATGCCGCGACGACCTGCCGCTTCGACGTAGGCGAACCCATCGGCGAGCGTGAACGCCAGCTCTTGCTGAGCGGTCGCGCCTGCCTCGCGAATGTGATATCCGGAGACGGAGATCGTATTCCACCTGGGCACTTCCTCCGCACAAAACGCCATCATGTCGGTGGTGAGCCGGAGGTGCGGCTCCGGCGGGAAGATCCACTCCTTCTGAGCGATGTACTCCTTGAGGATGTCGTTCTGCAGGGTCCCGCCGAGCTCGGCCCACGCCACACCCTGCTCCTCGGCCGCCACGAGCAACTGCGCGAACAGGACCTGAGCGGGTCCGTTGATGGTCATCGAGACGGTCACGTCGTCCAGCGGGATGCCCTCGAAGAGCCGCGCCATGTCGTCGGCCGTGTCGACCGCCACGCCGCAGTGGCCCACCTCGCCCAGCGACATCGGATCGTCGGAGTCGTAACCCATCAGGGTGGGCATGTCGAACGCCACCGACAGACCGTGCTGGCCCTGGGCCAGCAGGTGCCGGAACCTCGCGTTGGTGGCCGCGACGTCGGCGAAGCCCGCAAACTGCCGGATGGTCCAGAGCTTGCCCCGGTAGCCGGAGGCGTGGATGCCCCTCGTGTAGGGAAAGGCTCCCGGATAGCCGATCCGCTTCGGCACATCACCCTCGGCGGGGAGGCCCAGGGGCGGAACGGCCTCACCCGACAGCGACATGAAGGAATCTCGGCGCAAGGGGGTGGCGCCGTACGCTGCTTCCCACTCTTGGCGATCAGACATCGGCGACGTCCACGTCCGACCGGCAGTTCGGACAGATGACCTGATCGACCTCTCCCACGATGAACGAAAAGCTACACGCCGGGCAGCTCGTGCGGGGCGAAGGGCTGTCGTCGACCGGCTGAACCGCAGGCTCCATCGGCTCCGGCACCGGCACCGGCGGGACAGGCGCCACGCGATTGAGGGCCCCGCACGCCGGACACCGAAACTGGCCACCGGCCGCAGCTCCCATGATCTCGACTTCGGTCCCACAGGATCCACAGCGCGCTCTCATCGTTCCCTTTCCTCAACCGGTGAGCCCAAGGCCCCGATGGCTTCCAAGTAGCCGCCCTGGAGTTCCAGGATGGCCGCCACATGGTTCGGATCGTACTCAGCTCCCTGTTCTGCGCAGGCCGCCAGCACGGCCTCCACGGATTCCGACGTTTGGCCAACGATGACCTCCACCTCTCCGGGCCGGCCGCGCCGGGCCGCCTGCTGCAACAGGTGGACCTGCCACTCGAGGACTCGAAGCACATCGCTCGCCGACATGGCGGCTCGGACGGTGGGGTCGAGCCTGGGCCGGATCCACGCCACTGCCTGGTCCAGGGCGTAGACGGCCGGCTCATGGCCGGGTCGACGCCGCACCTCCTGTGCAACCATCACGGCCACCATCGCCACGAATGCCGCGGCGAGGAGAGCCCCGAGGGTGACCGCAGAAGCCGCCGACAATCAGATCCCGATGCGGTCGGCGAGCAGTGCGCGGTGGTGCGTCGGATCGCCGAACAGCAACTCCGAACTCTTGGCCCGCTTGAAATACAGATGGGCGTCGTGCTCCCAGGTGAAGCCGATCCCACCATGGATCTGGATGTTCTCTGCCGCGGTGTGGAAGTAGGCCTCGGAGCAATATGACTTGGCGAGGTGCGACACGATGGGCACCTCGTCATTGCCCTCGGACACTGCCCAGGCTGCGTAGTAGGCGGCCGATTTCGCCGATTCGGTCGCAACGAGCATGTCGGCACATTTGTGCTTGATTGCCTGGAACGAACCGATCGGACGACCGAACTGCATGCGCTCCTTCGCGTACGCAACCGCCATCTCGAGCGCCGCCTGGGCTCCCCCGACCTGTTCGAGTGCGAGGGCCACCGCAGCAATCTCGAGGACACGCTCCAGGACGTCCCAGCCCCCGACGGCAAGCCGATCGTCGGCTCCGACCGCCACCCCGTCGAGCCGCACCTCGGCCATGCGGCGCGTCTGATCCATCGTTTCGAGCGGCGTCACGGTCAGCCCCGACGCCTCGGCCGGCACGAGAAACAACGCCAGGCCGTCGGCATCTCGTGCCGCAACGATCAACATGTCGGCGACGTGCCCGTCGAGCACAAAGCTCTTCGTACCCTCGAGGACCCAACCGTCGCCGTCCTGTCGCGCGGTTGCCTCGACGCCGTCGGCATCCCACCGGCCGTTCGGTTCGGTGAGCGCGAGGGTGGCGATCGTCTCACCCGAGGCGATGCCGGGCAGGACCCGCTTCTTCTGTTCGTCGCTGCCGGCCGCCAGCAGCGTGTTGGCCGCCAGCACCACCGAGGCCAGGAACGGTGCCGGCAGGAGCGACCGACCCATCTCTTCGAGCAGGACGGACAATTCGAGGAAGGTAAAACCCGCGCCACCGAATGCTTCTGGGATCGCCATGCCGTGCCAGCCCATCGCGGCCATCTCGGCCCAGAGCGCCGCGTCGTAGCCAGCTTCGTCATCCATCAACTCCCGAACCCGTTCAGACGGAGCCTTGTCGGAGAGAAAGCGGCGGGCGGTTTCGCGGAGGAAGTCCTGTTCCTCACTGAAAGCGAAGTTCATACGTCGTACTCCTCGGTCGGCGCCATGATATCGGAAGGCGGTAGCCTCCCGATCGTGCTGTACGAAACCCCCACCGTGTCGATCCGGTCGATCATGGTCGGCCCCCTCGACAACAACGTGTACATCGTGGCGGACCGCGCGTCTGATGCCGCGATCATCGTGGACGCCGCCGACGATCCCGACGCCATCCTCGCCGCTGCCGACGGCCTGGAGATCAGCGCCATCGTCACCACGCACGGCCATTGGGACCATGTCGGCGCAGCCGCCGAGATCAACCGCCGTCTCGACGTCCCCATCTACCTCCACTCGGCCGACGAACCGCTCGCCGGCCTCTCGGCGTTCGCGGCGCTCGACGACGTCTCGAGCCTGGCGGTCGGAACCGCAAGCGTCGACGTGCTGCATACGCCGGGCCACACGCCCGGTTCGGTGTGCCTTGCCAGCCCCGGGGTCCTGCTCACGGGAGACACGTTGTTCCCCGGAGGCCCGGGCGCCACCAGGTTCCCGTACTCGGATTTCGACCAGATCATGGCGTCGCTCGACCGGTCGCTGTTCGTGGCCTCCGACGACACGTTGGTGCTCCCCGGACACGGCGCATCGACGACGATCGGCGCCGAGCGACCGGAGGTCGAAGAGTGGCGGCGCCGCCGCTGGTGACCCCTCAAGAAAGCCGGCGACCGTGACGAAAGAATCACCAAAGGAGGCTTGATGTCGGCGGAGGAGATGCCGATCGAATTCGACATTCCGACGAGGCGAAAGCCAGCCGAGCCGGTGGTGCCCGACGAACCGACGGACGACCTCTCATGGCTGTCGGCCCTTTTCGAGGACGACGAGTCCACGTCCGACGCACCGGCCGACCCCGAGGTGGCCGAAACGGACGTCCCCCACGCCGAGGCTCTCGCGCGCGATACGAGCGGTCTGGCCTCGACACCTCCCGACCATCCCCCCGAAGATCCCACACCGACGGCGACCGTTTCGGCTCCACCACCCCATCTGCCGGTTGACGGCCCGGATGGAGACGGCATCGAACATCCACCCGAGCTGCCGCACCACGAGGCTGAGCCCGCGACCGACACTGCCGCCGTCGACGACCCCACCACCCCCGACCGCATGGCCGATGGCGCCGCCCATGGCGCTGCCGGCTCCGACGCGGCTCCCAAGGCCGCGGTTCGCCGCGGGTTCCGCGAAGCGCTCTTGGCGACGTTCTCGCAGCTCCACGACGACTGACCGGGTGACTAGTCATGTCAGCGGTACGCAAATAACCCTTGGCTCGAGGCGGAAACCTACCGATGACCATGGAGAGAGTCGTCGACCGGAGGGACCGTGAGCGAGAGCGCCACCGCTGAACGCCGCACGTTGTTGAGCGGTCCTCAACGCGTCTGGGTGCTCGTCGTGCTCATGGCCGCCGCCGGCGGGGGTCTCGGCCAGTGGATGACCGACCTGAGCCCGCTCCCGGAAGCTCGGTATCACGTCCCCTGGTACTCGCTCGCCGTGATGGTCTACCTCGCCGAGATCACCGTCGTCCATCTCCGCTTTCACCGCCACGCCCATTCGTTCTCGATGTCCGAGGTACCCCTCGTCATCGGCCTCTTCTGCTCGGCACCGTGGGAGCTGCTGGCCGCCCAGCTGATCGGCAATGCGGCCGCCCTCATGATCAACCGGCGACAGCCGCCGCTGAAGTTGGCCTTCAACCTCACCATGTTCACGCTCGAGGCCGCCCTCGCCGTCGCGTTGTTCCGGTTCGTCCTCCTCTTCGGGAGCCCGCTCGGCGCAGCCGGCTGGATCGGCTCGATCGTCGCCACCCAGGTGGCCGTGATCGTGGCCAACGTGCTCATCAACTTCGCGATCCGGCTGTCCGGTGGACGATTGGATCGTCGCGAACAACTCGAGGTGGTCGTCCTGACCGCACTCGCGGCCGCTATGAACACCGCCCTGGCCCTCGTCGGAGTGACGATTCTGTGGAGTGCCTCGGAGACCGCCTGGCTCGCGCTCGTTCCGCCGGTCGTCCTGTTCCTCGCCTATCGCGCCTACATCAGCCAGAGGCTCGAAAAATCCCGCCTCGAGTCCCTCTACGAGGCCACCCGGGTGCTTCACAAGACACCGCAGATCGAGTCGGCCCTCTCGGCGGCCGCCGGCTACGCCCAGAACATGTTCGAAGCGGAGTTCGTCGAGATCATGCTGCTCCCGGACGAGGTCGGCAACCAGGCGTATCTCACCGCCATCGGACCGGGCGCTCGGCACGAGGCGATGGAACCCGCCGACCTCGGAGACGAAGAGGAAGCGTGGATGGAGTTCGCCGAGAGCGGCCGCGCCATGCTCGTGGAGCAGCCTCGCGCTCAGTTCCCGCGCAGCCGCTATGTCGTCGAGGACGCCATCGTCGCACCGTTGACGAGCGACGACGGCGTGCTCGGCGTCATCTTGGTCGCCAACCGCCTGGCCGACGTCAGCAATTTCGGGGAGAGCGACGTCCGGCTCCTCGAGACCTTCGCCAGTCAGGTCAGCGTATCGCTCGAGAACGGCCGCCTCGAAGACTCGCTGGCCCAGTTGACGGAGCTGAAGGAAGAACTTCGCCATCAAGCACTCCACGACTCACTCACGAAGCTCGCCAACCGCACCCTGTTCTCCGACGGAGTGGAGACGGCCATGCGCAACAACCTGCGCGAGGACCGCTTCATCTCCGTGATGTTCCTCGACCTCGACGACTTCAAAACCGTCAACGACTCCTTGGGCCATGCCGCCGGAGACGAGTTGCTCATCCAGGTGGCGAAACGACTCCGCAAGACGACCCGTCCCGACGACCTGGTCGCCCGTCTCGGCGGAGACGAGTTCGCCGTGTTGCTCGAGGGCCTGGCCGACCCGCGTGAGGCGACCGATGTCGCCGAGCGGATCCTCGCCGGCATGCGCGAGTCGTTCAAGATCGAGTCGAAAGAGCTGAACGTGCGGACGTCGATCGGGATCGCCTTCGGCGGCATCAACGAACCCCCCGAACAGCTCCTCCGCAACGCCGACGCCGCGATGTACGCCGCCAAGCAGACCGGCAAGGGCACGTTCCGGGTGTTCGAAGACGAAATGCATGCCGAGATGATTCGTCGTCTGGAGCTCAAGGCCGATCTCGCCGACGCGCTCCGCAAGGACCAGCTCACCCTCGTGTATCAACCCGTGGTCGACCTGTCGAGCGGTCACCTCGTCGGGGTCGAGGCACTCGTCCGCTGGAACCACCCCACCAAGGGCGTGATCAATCCCGGCCAGTTCATCGGATTCGCCGAGGAGACGGGTCTGATCGGCCGAATCGGAGAATTCGTGCTCGACGAAGCCTGCCGCCAGGCCGCCGAGTGGCGTGCGGCGTTCCCGACCCGCCAGTTCACCATGGCCGTCAACCTGTCGCCGAAACAGATCACCGAGGTCGACGTGGCCGGGCAGGTCGCCACGGCGTTGGCGGTGCACGGCGTACCGGCCAGCGCACTCGTCGTGGAGATCACCGAGAACGTGCTGATGCAGACCTCGCTCCGAACGCTCGACGAACTGCGCGACCTCGGGGTGCGGATCGCCATCGACGATTTCGGCACCGGTTACTCGTCGCTTGCCTACCTCGATCGGCTGCCGATCGATGTCGTCAAGATCGACAAGAGCTTCGTCGATCGACTCACGCCGAACGGAGAGACGGCGCTCGTCCGCACCGTGCTACAGATCGGCGACGCCCTCGGACTGGGCACCATCGTCGAGGGCATCGAAACCGACCACCAGCTCCGCCGGCTCCAGCAACTCGGGTGCACCCGCGGCCAGGGCTACTACCTCTCGAAGCCCGTCGGTCCCCACGAACTGGCCGAACTGCTGACCACCCAACGACGGTTGATACCGGACACGATGAAGCCGGGATCAACCCATCTGCGCGTCGTCGGCTGACCTCCGCCCCTTGACAGCGGGACGGAAGGGCGCGAAATTGGCGACCCAACGTGTCAGGGGGGACCGTGCGATTCCGTGGCCATCTCGAACTACCCCACGACCCTGACTCGCGTCTGCCGGTCGATCTGCGAGTCGCCGACCATGCGCTGTCGCTCACCGCAGGCGACGAAGCCCTCGGCTCCTGGTCGGTCAAGGACGTCAAGCTGAGGCCGCTCGGGGAAGGCCGGTTCGATCTCAAGCTCGGCAGCGAACGCCTGGTGTTCTCGGCGGAGGATGCGGCGTCGTTCGTCCACACCGGGGTTCCGGCCATCACCGGAAAGCCGGAATCAGACGATCAGTCGATGCTCGACAAACTCCGCTCGAAGTTCACTGCCAAGCCCGAGCCGGACGAAGCGACGAAGGCACCCGACGACGCACCCACGTGGCGAGCGGTCAACACGACCCAGCCGGATGAGGTCGACGCCGTCGGCGAGGCGTCCGCCGGCGCCCCCAGCTGGTCGACGGCCACCGCCGTACAAGACCTCCCTGTCACCGAGGTCGTCGCGCCCGATCGGGAAGACCCTGAACCGGAGCCGTGGACGGCTCCAACCGAGAACGCTCGACAGCAGCCGCAGGTGGAACCCGTCGCAGACATCCCCCCTCCCGCTCCGCTGGACGCGGCACCCGATCCCGTCATCGCCGACCCGATCCCGCCCCCGAGCGTGACACCGGCCACACCGGCGCCGGCCGAGGTGCCCGCTCCCCTGGCGCCCGTCTTGGACCAGCTCGCCGCGCTCGCGGGCGACATCCGGGACGGACACGTCGACCCTGCCCACGCCACCGCCATCGCCGACGTCATCACCGCCATGTGCCGGGTGGTGGAACTGGGGGGTGCCGCGCCGGATCAGCTGCGAGAGATCACCGTCATGCTCGACACACGCCGTCAAGGGCTGGGACCCGACAGAGAGGGCCCACCATGAGATACCGAGGAACACTTCTCCCCGACGGCGAGAGCGACGCGGGTCTCCGCGTGATCCTCGAAGCCGACGATTCGACCCTGTCGCTCACCTCGATGACCGGCGAACGGCTCGGTTCGTGGCACCTGCTCGAAGTCGAGGTCGAGCGCGCCGAAGCCGACCGGTTCACGCTCACCCTCGGCGGCGAAGCCTTACTCTTCGCTGCGGACGACCGACTCGGTTTCGCCTACACGGGCGCACCGTCGCTCGAGCGACAGCGTACGAAGCTGGGCAAGGGATGGCGAGGCCGACGCGCCGCCAAGCGTCTGGCCGACTCGCCGACCCCTTCGGTCGCCACCGGCCCCGCCACGCCCGATCCGCGCCGCGACGAGCGCCAACCGACCGCGGTAGACGCTCCGGACATGGTGGCGCGGTCCGACCCCCCGACCGCGGCTCCGGCACCTCCACCGGCGAGCCCGCCGGCCGAACGTAACGACGCTGCTGTCACGCCCGTTGAACCAGCTGCGGACCCCGAGCCGCCCAAGGCATCCGAACCCGAACCGGTGCCGGAGCCCGTCGACCACCAGGCCGACGAACCGCCGGTCGAGCTACCGCAAGGGACGCCGGCTCCACCGGCGCTCGCCGATCCCGGTCGTCCGACGCCGCGACCCATCGACGCGGCGGCGAGTTCGGGGGCCGATCCGTACGACACCGAGGTCGTCATCGACCTCGCCGCGGACGCGGAACCGCCCGATCTCCCGGCGATGCCGCCGCGCACCAAGCTGGGAATCCTCGACCGGGTTCGTCGCTCGAAAGTCGAACACGAACACGAGTATCGGACCAGCTCATTGGCCGGCGGTCTGGTACGACGGGTGTGCGTCGGATGCAACCAGGTGTCGATCGAGGCCGCACCCGAACCGGTCAGCGACACCATCCACCTGTTCGAGTGACGGACTGGCCTGTCGCCTACCGGCGCAAGGTCCGGTATTCCGATTCGGATGCGCAAGGCATCGTGTTCAACGCGAACTACCTCACCTACTTCGACGACACCATCACCGACTACTTCGATGCCATCGACATGCCGTGGCACCGCTTCGGCGAACATGGTGTCGACATCGTGTTGGGCCGAGTCGAAGTCGATTTCCGATCCGGACCGCGGATCGGCGATACGATCGAGACGCGCGCGCGGGTCACGGGTCGGGGGCGTTCCAGCCTGGAATTCCGGCTCGAGACGCGCGACGTGGCCACCGACGAGCTCGTGGTCGAAGGGCGAGAGATCCAGGTGATCGTCGACGCAGAGACCTTCCGGCCGACCGAGATCCCCCAGCCCATCATCGACGCGATCGAACGCGCCCAGGGGCCCATCCCTCCCCGATCGGCATGAGCATGCTGACGACGACCACACCCACCATCGAGGGACGCACGATCTCGGACTACCTCGGCCTCGTGACGGGAGAGGCGATCCTCGGAGCCAATGTCTTCAAGGACTTCTTCGCCGGCATCACCGACGTCATCGGCGGACGATCGGCCAAATACGAGGGCGAGCTGCGCAAGGCCAAGGATCTCGCCCTGTCGGAGATGGAGGACGAGGCGCGCCGGCTGGGCGCCGATGCCATCGTCGGCGTCGATCTGGACTACGAGACGATCGGGGCGAACGGGTCGATGCTCATGGTGAGCGCATCGGGGACGGCGGTTCGCCTCGGTTAGCCCGCCGCTACCCTCCTCCTGACGCCACAGGAGACGCCATGGACTTCGAGTATCCCGAGCACGCCGAGGCCACGCGAGCCCGAGTGAAAGCGTTTCTCGCCGAAGCGCTGCCCGACGACTGGACGGGGATCGGCGCTCTTGCCGGAGACGACTACTGGGCCTTCTTGACACAATGGCGGGCCAAGCTCTCCGAGAGCGGATGGCTGGGTCTCACCTGGCCCGTCTCCTACGGCGGGGCCGGATTGACGGAACTCGACGAGGTCGTCGTCGCCGAGGAGTTTGCGCGGGCAGGTGTGCCGACCGGTGGACCCAACGACGCCTTCTCGATCGGCATGCTCGGCAACACGCTGCTCCGGCTCGGCACCGAGGAACAGAAGCGCCACTTCTTGCCGCGCATCCTGTCCGGCGACGACGTCTGGTGTCAGGGCTACTCGGAGCCGAACTCCGGCTCGGACCTCGCCAGCGTCGGCGCGCGCGCCGTCCTCGACGGCGACGAGTGGGTCATCAACGGCCAGAAGATCTGGACGTCCGGAGGTCATCTCGCCAATTGGATCTTCGTCCTGTGCCGCACCGATCCCGACGCACCGAAACACAAAGGGATCTCTTTCCTCTTGTGCCCGATGGACCAGCCCGGCGTCGAACTCCGCCCGATCCGCATGCTGTCCGGCGAATCGGAGTTCAACGAGGTGTTCTTCACCGACGCCCGCGCCCCTCGCGACCACGTCGTCGGAGGAGTCAACGATGGCTGGAGGGTGGCCATGTCGCTCCTCGGATTCGAGCGCGGAAAGGAGGCGGCAACCGCCCCGATCCAGTTCCGCGCTGAGTTGGACCGCCTGGTCGACCTGGCGAAGACGCGCGGCGTGGCCGACGACCCGGTCATCCGCCACGGGCTCGCCGCCTGCTACGAGAAGGTCGAGATCATGCGGTACATGGGCTACGAGGCTCTCACCCGCTTCGAGAAGGGGACGCCACCGGGACCCGAGTCGGCGGTCTTCAAGTTGTGGTGGAGCGAATACCACCACCAGGTGACAGAACTGGCGATGGCCATCATGGGCATGACGGGATTGGTGCCCGAAGGTCGCCGGCCGGCCTCGGCATTCCGGACCGACGACCCCGGAGCAGCCAACTCGACCGCCTCGTGGCAAACGGTCTTCCTGAACGCCCGGGCGGGCACGATCTATGCCGGGACGTCCGAAATACAGCGGAACATCGTCGGAGAGCTGATGCTCGGATTGCCCAAAGAGCCTGCGGCCCGATGAAGTTCTCCCTCATGACCGAACCGCAGCTCGGCGGGACCTACGACGACCTGGTGGAAGGGGCACGCTGGGCCGAGGCGGCCGGATTCGTGTCGTTCGCTCGGTCCGATCACTACTACTGGCGGCACGACGACGCTCCCGAGGCCACCGACGCGTTCGCCACGCTCGCCGGGCTCGCACGCGACACCGACACGATCCGGCTGGCCGTGCTGGTCAGCCCCCTGACGTTCAGGCATCCGGCCGTGGTCGCCAAGAACGCCGCCACGATCGATCAGATGTCCAACGGTCGCTTCGATCTGGGCGTCGGCACCGGCTGGCATGAGGGCGAGCACGAGGCTTTCGGACTGGAGTTCCCTGCTCAGGCCGAGCGCTTCGAGCGGTTGACGGAGGGCCTCCAATACCTCAGGGCGGCACTGCGTTCCGAGCCGGGGACCCGGGCGCGCTTCGAAGGGGACCACTACCGACTCGACGGTGACATACGACCGAAGCCCGTGGGTGCCCTCCCGATCATCGTCGGCGGGCGCGGCCCCGTCCGAACGCCTCGGCTCGCCGGCACGTACGCGGACGAGTACAACCACTTCGTTGCACCTCCCGCCGAACTCGTCCCGAAGATCGAGCGGGTGCGAGCGGCCGCTGAAGCCGCCGGCCGCGAGCCCGCGACCGTCACGATCAGCGTGATGGGCGCTTTGATCACCGGACGCGAC